>NZ_JBHTUD010000008.1:0-378656 GCF_042794235.1 Nocardia sp. NPDC056541 | reverse complement strand
GGCGAAAGCAGTCCGGGCGGCCGTTTCTCATCCTCAGCTACAGGCGGCGATGACCAGGTCGCGGACGCGGGCGGCGTCGGCCTGGCCGCGCGTGGCCTTCATGACGTCGCCGACGATCTTGCCCGCGGCGGCAACCTTGCCGGAGCGGATCTTCTCGGCGATGTCGGGGTTGGCGGCGAGGGCCTTCTCGACCTCGGCCTGCAGGGCCGAGTCGTCGCTGACCATGCCGAGGCCCTTGGCCTCGACGATGGCGGCGGGCTCGCCCTCACCGGCGAGGACGAAGTCGACGACCTGCTTGGCGACCTTGTTGTTGACGGTCTTGGTTTCCACCAGCGCGATCACCGCGGCGACCTGGGCGGGGGTGATGGGCAGGTCGGCGAGGGCGATGTCGCGTTCCTTGGCCTTCTCGGTCAGGTAGGCGACCCACCAGGAGCGCGCCTCGTTGGCGGGGGCGCCCGCGTCGACGGTGGCGATGATGAGGTCGAGGGCGCCCGCGTTGACGAGGTCGCGCATGACCTCGTCGGACAGGCCCCAGTCGGCCTGGATCCGGGCGCGCACCAGCCACGGGTATTCGGGGATGGTGGCGCGCAGCTCCTCGACCCACTCGGCGGCCGGGGCGACAGGCTCGAGGTCGGGCTCGGGGAAGTAGCGGTAGTCCTCGGCGGTTTCCTTACGGCGACCAGCGGCGGTGGAGCCGTCGGCTTCCTGGAAGTGGCGGGTCTCCTGGATGATCTCGCCGCCGGCGGTGAGCACCGCGGCCTGACGACGCATCTCGTAGCGCACCGCGACCTCGACGCTCTTGAGCGAGTTCACGTTCTTGGTCTCGGTGCGAGTGCCGAATTCCTTGGCGCCGACCGGCATCAGCGACACGTTGGCGTCGCAGCGCAGCGAACCCTGCTCCATCTTCACGTCGGACACGTTCAGCGAGCGCAGCACCTCGCGCAGCGCGGTGACATAGGCGCGGGCCACCTCGGGCGCGCGCTCACCGGCACCGGTGATGGTCTTGGTGACGATCTCGATCAGCGGCACGCCCGCGCGGTTGAAGTCGAGCAGCGAGTGGCTCGCACCGTGGATGCGTCCGGTCGCGCCGCCGACGTGCAGGGACTTGCCGGTGTCCTCCTCCATGTGCGCGCGCTCGATCTCGACGCGGAAGATGGACCCGTCGTCGAGGGTCACGTCGAGGTAGCCCTCGGTGGCGATCGGTTCGTCGTACTGGCTGATCTGGTAGTTCTTCGGCTGATCGGGGTAGAAGTAGTTCTTGCGCGCGAACCGGCCCCACGGGGTGATCGAACAGTTCAGCGCGAGGCCGATCCGGATGGCCGATTCGATGGCCTTCTCGTTCACCACGGGCAGCGAGCCGGGCAGGCCGAGGCACACCGGGCACACCTGGGTATTGGGTTCGGCGCCGAACTCGGTGGGGCAACCGCAGAACATCTTGGTCGCCGTGGACAACTCGACGTGGACCTCCATGCCGAGCACCGGCTCGTACCGGGAGATGACATCGGCGTAATCCATCAACTCGACCGTGGGTGCACTCATGACGCCCAGTCTAGGTAAGCCCGCTGACGCACTCGGCCGGTGGTCCTAGCGGGGCGGGACGCGCTGGGTGAGCCACCCGGTGACGAAGGTGAGCACCGCCGGGTCGATGGTCGTCTCGATGGTCGCGTACTCGCTCGGCTTGCCGGTCGCGGTGGGCTGCATCAGGTGGTTGAGGCCGGGAAACGTGTGCACGGTCGCGTCGGGAGCGGCGGCGAGGTTCTCGCGCATCGGGCCTTCGTTCTGGGTGGCGATGACCTGCTGGTCTTTGTCGCCGAAGAACGCCAGCACCGGCACGCGCAGCGCCTGCAGCGTCGGTTTCGGGTCGTGGGTGATGAACGAGGTCATGTACGGGGTGTTGAACCCGTCGACCACCTCCTGGGGCGCGCGTTCGGCCACCGGCAGGGAGTCGTTGTGCCGCTGGGTGAAAGCCCGCGCGCCCTCGATATCGCCCGCGCGCAACAGCCTCGACCATTCACTGACGTAGGCGACCTGCTGGTCGATCTGGCCCTGCGGCGCCCCCGTCGAGGCCATGATCACTTTGTTCTGCTCGATCAGCACGTCGGCGCCGGGCACCGACGGGCCTGCCATCAGGACCGCGAACGCGACATCGCTGCCGGGCAGCGCGGCGACCATCGGGGCGAGGTAGCCGCCTTCGCTGTGCCCGAACAGACCCACTCGGGCGGGATCGATCTCGGGGCGGGTACGCAGGAACGCGAGGCCCGCGGCCGCGTCGGCGGCGAGGTCGGGGTAGGTGGCGTCGTCGAGAGTGCCGCTGGTGCCGCCGACACCACGGTCGTCGGTGCGCAGCACGGCATAGCCTGCGCGAGTGAAGGTGTCGGCGAGCAGCTGGAACGGGCGGTGGCCCATCAGCTCTTCGTTGCGGTCCTGCGGGCCACTGCCCGTGATCAGCAGCATCGCCGGAAACGGGCCACTACCTTCGGGTTCGGTGAGCGTGCCCGCGATGGTGATGTCGCCGTTGCGATAGGTGACGTCCTCGCTGCGGTACGGGTACGGCGGTTTCGGGTCCTGCGGGCGGGGCAGGTTCTCGATCTTGCCGCGCTGCAGCGTGACCGGAGCCTTCTCCCCGGACTGCACCCAGTCACCGGTGAGCCGGTCGCCGTCGAGCTTGCCGCGGAAGCCGGGGTCACCCGGCGCGTCGGGGATGGTGAACTCCACCCGGTCCGGTTCGGTGCGTACATCTTTCAACGGCGCGTCGCGCACACCCTGCGCCGGGATGTCGATGGTGGCCGATCCGTCCTCGGCGAAGCTCACCCCGATCGAGATCGGCTGCCCCGGTACCTCGATGTCACCGTGCCAGCTGCCCCACACAGTGGGGGCGGCCGCGTCGTCCGAGGCCCCCGAACACCCCGCCACCAGCGCGGCGACGACGACAAGAACCGAAACGATCACTCGACCGGTGCGCATGAACCCACGGTACCGACGCGCACCGACAATGTCGGAGGAACCGGCGCCGATATCAGCCGAAGAACGCCGACGCCTCGCTGAGCCGTTCCGGCGGAACGCGTTTGAGCTGCTTGGTCGCCTCCGACAGCGGAACCAGACCGATATTGGTGCCGTGCAGCGCCACCATCTGACCGAAATGCCCCGCGTGCACCGCCTCGGCCGCGTGTACCCCGAACCGCGTCGCGAGAATGCGGTCGTAGGGTGTGGGGCTGCCACCGCGCTGGATATGGCCGAGCACCGTGGTGCGCACCTCTTTGCCGATGCGGCGCTCGATCTCCGACCCCAGCTGCTGGGCGACGCCGGTGAACCGCTCGTGGCCGAACTCGTCGATCCCGCCCTCGCGCAACGCGAATCCGGATTCCGGCGCGGGATGCGCGCCCTCGGCGACCACGCAGATGAAGCTCTTGTCACCGCGCTGGAAGCGGGCCTTGATCATCGCGCACACCTGCGACACGTCGAACGGCTCCTCGGGCACCAGGGTCAAGTGGGCGCCCGCGGCGATCCCGGAGTTCAGCGCGATCCAGCCGGCGTGGCGGCCCATCACCTCGACCAGCATCACCCGCTGATGGGATTCGGCGGTGGTGTGCAGACGGTCGATGGCCTCGGTGGCGATCGACAGCGCGGTGTCGTGGCCGAAGGTGACGTCGGTGCAGTCGATGTCGTTGTCGATGGTCTTGGGCACGCCGACCACCGGCACGCCCTCGTCGGCGAGCCAGCTCGCGGCGGTGAGGGTGCCTTCGCCGCCGATGGGGATCAGCGCTTCGATGCCGTTGTCGTCGAGGGTCTGCTGGATCCTGGGCAGGCCTGCGCGCAGCACCTCGGGGTTGGTGCGTGCGGTGCCGAGCATCGTGCCGCCCTTGGTGAGCAGGCGGTCGGTGCGATCGTCGTTGTGAATGCGGATCTTTCGATCCTCGAGTAGGCCGCGCCACCCGTCCTCGAAACCGACGATGGCATCGCCGTAGCGTCCGTTCGCGGTGCGGACCACAGCCCGGATCACCGCGTTCAGACCTGGACAATCTCCGCCTCCGGTCAAGACTCCGATGCGCATGGCGTTCATCTTGCCGCACCGGCCTCGATCAGGGGCAGTGACCTCCGGCCAGCTCGCTCAGGTGCCCCGAGATGAGCGTCGCCATCTTGTCGAGCATGGCCATACCGTCGTTGAAACTGCCCGAATCCGGTTGTGCGGCGAAGGCGATCGCGATCCGGCCGGTGGGCGAGTCGATCAGACCGAACTGACGGACCAGGTACTTCCCCGCCGGGTCGGGCCCCCACCCGCCCTTGAACTCGGCACTGCCGAACGCGCCCAGACCCCAGTGGTGGCTGGCGATGATCTGCTGCATCAGCCCGACCACCCGCTCGCTCTTCGGGATGCACGGCAGCTGCGAGGCGAAGCGCACCTGGTCGGCCAGTGTCCATTCGGCCTGACCGTAGACCGACGCGTCGGCACGGGTGCGCGTGGTCGGCACGGTGGTGCGGGTGTCGCTGCCTTCGCGCAGCACGCCCTCCACCGCCTTGGCCGCGTCGGCACCGCTGCCGAGCGAGGCCCACAGGGTGTCGGCGGCGCCGTTGTCCGACGCGGTGATCGCCGCGGAGGCATACGACGAGTAGGAAGCGCTGTTGCGCAGGGCCGCGATGGCCAGCGGCACCTTGATCGTCGACCAGGCCGGACCGGAGGACCAGTTGCCGAAGGTGACCATCTTCTTGCCGCCCACCGGCATGATCGCCAGCCCCGCGCTCCCGCGGAAACCCTGCTGGAGCTCGCTGAAATCGGCAGCCAGGCTGCCGGGTACCGCGATCGAGATCGTGCCGTTGTCGGCGCCGGGATCGGCGACGGGAACCGTGGTGGTCACGCTCGACCGGGCGGCCTTCGGCTCGGTACCGCAACCCGCGGTCGCGAGCACGACCACGCCCAGCAACGCGGACAGCACCACCCGGACGTGATGGCGTCGTTCATTATTCATTATGTGAAGCATTTTCGTTTGTAAACTCCCCCGGGGCGTTCGGTGCTGGCGACCCGTACCGTTACCGTACTGCGACATATGCCGATCGCCCACTTCGAGCACCGAACCCTCAGGTCAGACGGTGTTCGCCCGTATAGATATTCATCGTTTCGGCACGCAGGAAGCCGACGAGTGTGAGGTCGGACTCGGCGGCCAGGTCGACGGCGAGCACGCTCGGCGCCGACACCGCGGCCAGGATCGGGATCCCGGCCATCACCGCCTTCTGCGCCAGTTCGAACGACGCGCGACTGCTCACCACCAGCACCAGATCGTGCGCGGGCACCCGGTTCTCGCGCACGGCCCAGCCGATCACCTTGTCGACGGCGTTGTGCCTGCCGATGTCCTCACGCAGGGCCAGCAGCGTGCCGTCGGTGGTGAACAGACCCGCCGCGTGCAAGCCCCCGGTGGCCTCGAACAACTTCTGCCCGGCGCGTAGCTGTTTCGGCAGGTCGGTCAGGGTGTCGGTGCTGATCGACACCGAATCGTGCGGGATCGCGAAGCGGGTGCGGGTGCGCACTTCGTCGAGCGCGGTCTTACCGCAGAGGCCGCAGGCGCCGGTGGTGAGGAAATTGCGGGTGTGGATCGGCACGGGATTACGCAGGCGCAGATCGAGGACGTTGTAGGTGTTGCGACCGTCGCTGTCGGTACCCGCGCAGTAGCGCGCGGTGACGATGTCGTCGGCCGAGCCGATGATGTCCTCACCGAACAGGAAGCCGTGGACGAGGTCGATGTCGTTGCCGGGGGTGCGCATGGTGACGGTGAGCGATCGGCCGTCGACCCGGATCTCGAGCGGCTCCTCGACGGCGAGCGTGTCGGGTCGCTGAATCCGCCCGGCCGGGGACAGGCGGGTCGTCTTGCGCCGTGCGGTCACTCTGCTCATCCCATGACTCTGCTCACTGTGCGGGTTCTGATCAAACACGGGTTGCCGATCAGGTGATCGGCGCGATGGATCAACGCTCAACCGGTGGCGAGTCCGGCGACGAGATTGATCGTCGTCGTAACCGGGTGGTCATGGTCGTGCACAGTACCCACCGGGTTGCCCGGTCATAGCTGAATGGGATCAGCTCGCTGTCGGGCGCGGCGCGACGGCGAAGTCGGTGGCCCGCGCAGTGCCGATGAGGGCGGTGGTGAGCACCGATCCGGGTTCGACCGCCGCGGTGACGAGCACGATCTGCGCGGTGACCACCGGGTCGGTGAGTTCGAACACCCGGATGTCGGCGGTGGGTCCCAGCGCCGCGACCCACGGCTGCGGCACGATGCACGCCCACCGCCCGGTGCGGGCGTGCTCGAGCAGTGTCGCCACCGAGTCGCTCTCGAGTTGGGGCGCCGCGGTGAGGCCCAGTGTCGCGAGCGCGTCGTCGATCAGCTGACGACCGCGCATCCCCGGTGGCAGCAGGCACATCGGCAGTTCCAGCGCGTCTGCCCAGGAGATCTCGGTGCGGCCCGCGACGAGCGCGCTCCCCGCGACGAGAACGTGGCGTTCGGCGTAGAGCGGGGTGAGGGTGAGGCCCGAAGTGTCGATACCCTGCGCGTAGACGATGCCCGCGTCGAGCTCGAATCGGCGAATCCGTTCGACGATGTCGGGCGAGCGCAGACTCGTCTCGACCCGCACCCGCATCAGCGGATGTTCGGTACAGAAAGGGTCGGTGAGCAGCGCGACGGTGCTCGACGCCGCGGGCACCGCCCCGATCCGCAGTGCACCGGTGAGACCGGTCTGCAATGCGCGGACCTCGTGTTCGAGCGCCTCGCGGTCGGCGATGATCCGCCTGGCCCACAGCACCAGCCGCTCGCCCTCGGGGGTGAGACCCTCGAACGTGCGCGCGCGGCGGACCAGCGGCACGCCGAGTTCGTGTTCGAGTTTGCGGATCGCCTCCGACAGCGCGGGCTGCGACACGTAACAGGCCTTCGCCGCCCGGGCGAAATGCCGTTCCCGGGCGAGCGCGACGAAGTATTCGAGCTGACGGAACAGCATTCGGAGAGCGGGTCAGTCGTCCTGGTCGTCGGCTGCTTTGTTGCGCGCCTTCGCGATCTCGAGCGCCTTCTCGGCGGTGGCCTGGTCCGGGTAGGGGCCCATCCGGTCGCCGTACCAGCAGGCCTTGCCCTGTTCGGCCTTGTGGTGCTTGAGGCAGTAGTACCACTCGTTGTCGTCAGCCATGCCGACAGTATGCAACGTTTCGCATACCGGCGTCTCGAAGGTCGGTAACGCGGGGGTAGCGGGTTCGCGAATGAGCAGGGCGACAGCGATTCCCACCGCGACGCCGATCACCGTGTCGACTCCGCGTTCGGTGAGCAACGTGAGCGGATCGGACGGATCGGCCAGTTCGGTCATCGACATGATCAGCGGCGTGAAGAAGCCCATCGCCACCGCGTAGTGGCGGGCCATGAACAATTCGGTCGGGTAGAGCAGCGCGATGATCGCCAGGCCGAGCATCGCCGGGCTCGGACCCGGGATCAGCAGCGGCGCGGTGACCGCGAGTCCGATGAACGTGCCGACCACCCGGTGCATGCCGCGGGTGATCCGGTCACGGGAGCTGGCGGCGGCCAGCGGCACCGCGGCGCCCGCCATCGCCCAATTGGCATGGCCGACGCCGAGCAGCAGCCCGATCCCGCCGGCGATCGAGATCGCCAGCGCGTAGCGTCCCGCCTGCACGTACGACACCCCTCCGGTGCGATGCGGCGGGATCGGTATCCGCATCGCACACATGCCGGCCCGGCGGACTCGCCGCGTCGACTCGAGATAGCCGACGATCACGCACAGCACCGCGGTGCCCGCGCACAGCACCAGCGCCAGGAGCGGATCGCGCTGCGCCCCGGCCACCATGGCGATGGCGCCGAACGCGAAGATCCCGAAGAACGGCCCCTCCGGCCGCAAGCCGAGGCGGTCGGTGATCGGCGAGGCGACCGCGGCGAACACCGCGACCGCCGACACCAGCACCGCGGGAGGGGCGTGCAGGCGCGCGAGCAGGATGCCGGCGCCGACGGCGCCGACCAGCATCACCGCCGCTTCGCTCTGGTGGATCAAGCGCCGGCGCGGCGATTCCGCGAAGCCGTACATCCCGGTGAAGGAACCGAAGACCGCGTAGATGAGCAGGTCGGTGCGGCCCACCGCGATCAGCACGAGGCCGGGGATCGCGAGACCGACGAAAACGCGGGCGGCGGGCAGATGATCGATCTCGGTGACGAACCGTTGGCAAATCTGGCGCGCCCGTGTTCGCGTGGTGCGCAAGGGTTCCTCCGAAGTCGGTCGCGGGACATGCCCGTAGGGCCGATGATCAAGCCTGCACGATCCGCGCGCACGCCGTCAACCTGCGGTGATCCCGGTCGCACCGGCGAAAACGGCGCTATGGCGGGGGTGATAGGCGCGACCGATCGACCGGTCGGAAATCGGACTTGGACGCCGCCGAGCGACACGACGAAAGTTACCTACGCCCTTCCGTGATCTCGACGGTAGAGAATCCAACCGAGGCACTGGACAGGGCACATCTTTCTCGACCCGCATTCACCGCGAAGGGAAGATCTGACATGGCTGACGGTCCGCACACCATCTGGGATCCCGATCGGGGCCCGAGCGAAGCAGCAGACCGGGCGGCCGTGCCGAAGGCCAAGCCCTACCACCATCCGGCGGCGGGCTGGGGCGCGGCGATCGCGGTCGGAAAGTTCATGGTCGGCAAGGAACACGAGCCGTTCATCGGCACCAAGGCCATCCTGAAGATGAACCATCAGGAACGCGGCTTCGACTGTCCGGGCTGCGCGTGGCCCGACGCCACCGACGGTTTGGTCCTCGACGTGTGCGAGAACGGCATCAAGCACGTGACCTGGGAGATGACGCACAAGCGGTGCACTCCCGAATTCTTCGCCCAGCACACCGTCACCGAGCTGGCCACCTGGAGTTCCTTCGACCTCGAGGACCAGGGCAGGCTCACCGAGCCGATGGTCTACGACCCCGAGACCGACCACTATGTGCCGATCAGCTGGGCCGACGCGTTCGAAATGGTGGGCAAGGCGCTGCGCGAGCTGCCCGACCCGAACGAGGCCGCGTTCTACACCTCGGGCCGACTCGCCAACGAGGCGACGTTCCTCTACCAGTTGATGGTGCGCGAGTACGGCACCAACAATCTGCCCGACTGCTCCAATATGTGCCACGAAGCCAGCGGCCGAGCTCTACAGGCCTCGCTCGGCACCGGCAAGGGCACCTGCGACCTCGAGGACTGGGACAAGGCCGACGCGCTGTTCGTGATGGGCCTCAATGTCGCCTCGAACGCGCCGCGCATGCTGACCTCGCTCGCCGAGGCCTACAAGCGCGGCGCCCAGGTGGTGCACGTCAATCCGCTGATCGAAGCGGGCTCGCGCAACACGATCATCCCGCACGACTTCCTCGCGATGGCCACCTTCCACCCGACCAAGACCGGCACGCTCAACCTGCAGGTGCGCATCGGCGGCGACTTCGCGCTGATCCGCGGCATGGCCAAGGCCGTCCTCGAAGAGTCCGCGACCGACGAGAAGGCTCTCGACCACGAGTTCATCGAGCGCTACACCGTCGGCTTCGACGAGTACGTGCGCGAAGTCGAGGCGACCACCTGGGCCGATATCCAGACCGAGTCGGGCCTGAGCGAGGCCGAGGTCCGCAAGGCCGCCCGCATCTACTGCGACTCCGACCGCAGCATCATCAGCTGGTGTCTCGGCGTCACCCAGCACGAGCACGGCGTGGAGACGATCCGCGAGATCGTCAACCTGCTGCTCCTGCGGGGCAACCTGGGTCGCGAAGGCGCGGGACCGTCGCCGGTGCGCGGGCACAGCAATGTGCAGGGCAACCGTACGTGCGGCATCGACAACAATCCGCCCGCCGCATTCCTCGACCGGCTGGCCAAGGTCTGTGAGATCGACGTGCCGCGCGCCAACGGCTACGACGTCGTCTCCGCCATCGAGGCGCTGCAGAAGGGCAAGCTGAAGTTCTTCATGAGCATGGGCGGCAACCTCGTCCAGGCCGCGCCCGACAGCGAATACACCTTCGAGGCGTTCCAGAAGGCCGACTTCACCGTCATGGTCTCCACCAAGCTCAACCGCAGCCACGTCGTGCACGGCAAACGCGCGCTGATTCTGCCCTGCCTCGCGCGCACCGAATACGACGAGCAGCGCAGTGGCCCGCAGGTGGTCTCGATGGAGAACGGCATGGCCGTGGTGCACCTGTCCAAGGGCATGAAGAAGCCCGCGTCGCCACATCTGCTGTCGGAGCCCGCGATTCTGGCGGGTATCGCCAAAGCCGCACTGCCCGAGACGAAGACGCCGTGGGAGTACTACATCGAGGATTACGACCGCATCCGCGACACCATGTCGAAGGTCCTGGACGGTTTCGAGGACTACAACCGGCGGGTGCGACTGGGACTCGGATTCCGGATCCGGCAACCCGCACGGGAGCTGATCTTCCTCACCCCGTCCAGCAAGGCGGAGTTCTCCGCCGCGACGCTGCCCGACACGACCAACCCGGCCGGGGTGCTCACCCTGGCGACGCAGCGCTCCCATGACCAGTGGAACACCACCATCTACACCAGCAACGATCGCTATCGCGGGGTGAAGAACCTGCGCACGCTGGTCTTCATGAACTCTCGCGATATGCGCGACCGCGGCCTGAAAGAGTTCGACGAGGTCGACATCACCAGTACCGCCCGTGACGGGTCGACGCGATCGCTCTCCAAGTACAAGGTCGTCACCTACGACATTCCGCCGGGCTGCGCCGCCGGGTACATGCCGGAAATGAATGTGCTGTGCGCGATCGGCGACTACAGCACCGAGAGCGATCAGCCGATGATGAAGAGCGTGAAAGTGACTGTCACACCGTCGAGTTGAACTCTGTCGAGGAGATGGCAATGAACCAGCACCCGCGAAAGACACTGGCGTCGATCGGCGATATCGAGCAGGCGAAGTAGGGGGACAACCGATGTCATATCTGCTCGCACTCATCGCCGAACCCGGCGAGACGTCCACGGCGCAGCAGTTGGCGACCGAGGCCCAGCAGGTCGCGATCCGCAACAACATCGACGTGGTGAGCCTGGCCGAGCTCGACACCCTGCCCGCCTACAGTGCCGCGATCGACACCGAGGACGGGCGGCCACTGATCGCCGACCAGCTGCGCCGCTCCACGCTGGAAGCCGACGGTGTGCTGCTGTTCGCGGCCGAGGGCGAGACCGTGGCGCCGCTGGCGGCGAGTGTGATCGCGTGGCTGGCCAATCCGGACTCGGCACCGACAGTCGGGGGCAAGCCGGTCGCGGTGATCACGGTGGGGCCCGGTGAGGTGATCAATCAGGACTTGGCCGATCGATTGCGCAAGGCGGGCGCCGAGGTGGTGGCCGACGGTGTGTCGATCACCGGGTCGTGGAGCGACCCGGACACCGTGGCCCGGCTCGGCGACACAGTGATCGCGGTTGCTTCGGCTAGCTGAGGCTCCTCCGCGACCGCGGCCCCCGAGATATCGGGGGGCCGCGGTCGTTTCGGGTCAGTAGACGTAGACCACGGCGTTCTCACCGCCGGTGCAGGTGACGAGTTTGCCCTCGGGTGCGCACGTCATCGTGTAGGTGCGGCCGGTCACCGGGCTGGTCGCCACCACTGAGCGGGCTCCCGTACCGCCGCCGGCGTAGGCCTCCCGGACCGCTTCGGCGAAACCGCAGCTGGTGACCGCGCTGCCGACGGCGACCTTGCTGTAAGAGCCTGTGGCGGTGCCGGTTTCACAGGGCTGCGCACCCGCGGGCAGGGTGGCCGGTCCCGCCGAGGTGGTGGGAGCGGCCGTGGTCGCGCGCGGGGTCGTGCCCGCGGGTTGGCCGGAACCGCCCGGCGCCTGCGAAATCGGTGCGGCCGTGGAGGTCTCGGCGGGGTCGGCGGCCGACATCATGCGCCAACCGATCGCGCCACCGACCGCGAGTACCAGGACGGCGAAGACACCGGCCAGCACCGGCAGCAGAACCGATCGCCTACGCCCCGAATCCTGGTGCGCCCAGGCCGGATCGGGACCGTACGCGGGGTCGGGTCCATAGGCCGGGTCAGGCCCGTAGCCGGGGTCGTATGCCGGATCGCGATAGGCGTGATCGCCGTAGGCACTGGGCGGTTCGTCGTAGTCGGAGTACGCGTTCTCCTGACCCACGTACTGCCGGGTCGCGGCCGCCCTGGCCGGATCCTCGAACTCCGGCGGGGCCTGATGGGCAGCGAAAGGCGCGGCACCGCCACGGTATTGATGCATCGGCTGCGAGCGCTGCGGATCGAGTTCGTCGGCCCCGTAATGCTGGGTCGGCGCCGACCGTTGCATGTCGGCGGGGTCGTACTGCTCGGTCGCCGGTGCGTACTGCGCGGGCGGACCACCGAACCGGTCGTCGGCGTCCTCGTCGAAACGCTCCGGGGGACCACCGAATCGGTCTCGCGGATCGTCGAGATCGCCGCCGAACTTCTGCGTCGGCGGCGCGAAGGCGGCGGGGTTGTACTGCTCGGTCGGCGGGCCGAACGCATCGCCTCGGGCATGGCCGGGAGCGCCGTCGAATCCGTCGTCCGGCGGGCCGCCGAAAGGTCCTGCAGGACTGGCGAACCGGTCGTCGGGAGCGTTCTGTTCCGCACCGAACCGCTGGGTGGGAGCCGCGAAGGGGGCAGCCGAGTTCGGGCGGGGTGCGTCGAATTCCGGTGTGGGAGCGGGGAACCGGGGGTTGGGGTTCGATGCCGGCGGGAGGTACTGCTCCGTGGGCAGGGTGTAGGCCGCCGGGAGGGGGTGTTCGCCGGAGTAACGCTGGGTAGGGGCGCCTCGGTGGGGATCCTGCTGCGGCGGGAGGCGGTGCGGTCCGGTGGGCGCCGGGTACGGGGTGGCCGACGCGGGACGCGGTGGCTGCAGGAGGGGAGCAGACGTTTCGCCCGGCTGCGCACCGTCGTAGAGGTGCGCGTCCGGGAAGGGACGCATCCGCGGGAGGCCCTGGTCGGGGGTGTAAGCCGGGGGCGGCTCGGGGGCCTCCGGCTCATCGGCCGACGGCAGGGGCGCGAAGTAGGTGTCGGCGGGCCGGATTTCGGCGGGGCCGGTCGGCTGGATCACCGCGGGTATCGAGATCTCGCCGGTGCCCTCGGCGGGAACACGGCGGAAACCGGTGGTGTCCGAGGCCCCGGGGCGCGCCTCGGGCGGGCGGATGATCAAGGTGGGCTGGGCGCCGGTTGCGGTCGACTGGCTGCGCGAGGTCTCCACACCGCCGGTCGCGGTCACCGCGCCGATCACGCGGAACTCCCCGGTCGGCGTCGGCACCTGCTCGACGTCGGCGGGCTCCTCCGAGTCGGAGGCGCCCTTGCGGGCTCCACTCGCGGCGCCGATGGGCACCGCACGCGCTGGACCGGTCGCGGACCCCGCGTGGCCACCACGCTCGGCACCGGCCGGTCCGCCGGGAGCACCGGTCGGCGCCCCGGCGGCACCGCGTCCCACACCGGCGGCGAATCCGGCGGCGGCGGCGAAACCGCGCCCGGGAGCCGAGCCCGGGCCACCTTGCGGGGCACCCGCCGACGCGCCGGCGGAACTGCGGAGCGTAGGACCGGACGAAGAACCTGGAGTCACATCGTGGCCACCGGGGACGCGGCGGGCCCCGTCGTACGACGCGAAAGCGCCCGATGGCGCGGGTGCACCGGCTTCCCGCACGGCCGAAGCCAGCGCTCGGCGAGCGGCGACAGCCAACGCACCGGCCGACGCGTAGCGATCGGCCGGGTCCTTGGCCATGCCGGTCCCGATGACGTCGTCGAGTGCGCCGGGTATCCCGTGCAACAGCTCGCTCGGCCGCGGCGGGGCCTCGGACAGGTGCGCGCGGACCAGCACGCTCATGCTCGCCGCGGGGAAGGGCGAAGCACCGGTGAGGCATTCGTGCAGGACGCAGGCCAGTGAGTAGACGTCGGCGCGGTGGGAGATCGGGCCGACATCGAAGCGCTCCGGCGCCATGTAGATGTAGGAGCCGACCGCCATCCCGGCCTGGGTCACCGCGCTGTCGCCCTCGGTGTGCGCGATGCCGAAGTCGGCGAGGTAGGCGAAATCGGCGGGCGTGACCAGGATGTTGGCGGGCTTCACATCGCGATGCACCAGCCCGCCCGCGTGTGCGGCGTCGAGCGCGGCGGCGATCTGCTCGACGACGGCGACCGCGCGTTCCGGGCTCATCGGCCCGCCTCCGCGCAACACGGTCCGTAGATCGGAGCCGGGAACCAGGCGCATATCGATGAAGAGGACCCCGTCGATCACGCCCCAGTCATGGATCGGGATCACGTGCGGTTCGGCCAGCTTGGCCGCGGCCTGGGATTCGCGCCGGAATCGGACCTGATAGGCCGGGTCTTGCGCGAGCTCCTCGGCCAGCAACTTCAGAGCGACCACTCGGTCCTTGCCGGTGTCGTAGGCCTCGTAGACCTCGCCCATCCCGCCTTTGCCCAGCATCGACCGCAACTCGTACGGGCCGAATCTGCTCCCCGTCCGTGACCCAGGTGCCTGCACCAGCGTCCGCCTCCCACTTCTGGCAGGCCCGTGGACCTGCTTCTCAGTAGGAAGATTCTCCCGGTGTCACTACGCCGTGGTCAAACGCGAACACGATCGCGGCAGCGCGATCGCGCAGGTCGAGCTTGCCGAATATGTGTCCGACGTGGCTTTTCACGGTTACTTCCGAGATACCGAGTTCAGCGGCGATCTCGCTGTTGACCCGGCCCGAGCCGATCAATTCGAGCACTTCGTACTCGCGGGCGGTGAGTTCGCCGAGCCGGCGATCGGTTCGGGTACCGACCGGTTTCACTGTTCTGTACGCCGTGAGCACCCGTCCCGTCACCGAGGGATCGAGCCACGCGCCACCGCCGGCCACGGTGCGGACCGCGCGGATCAGATCCTCCGCGGGCGAATCCTTGAGCAGAAAGCCCGCGGCGCCCGCGCGCAGCGCGCCGGAGAGAAGCTGGTCGTCGTCGAAGGTGGTGAGCACCAGCACCGGTGGGGCGTCGGGGCGGGCGCGCAGCAACCGGGTCGCATCTATGCCGCCGACCCGCTTCATCCGCAGATCCATCAGCACCACATCGGGTCGTTGCGCGGCGACGGCGGCCGCGACCTCGTCGCCGTCGGCGCACTCGTTGATGGTGAAACCGTCGCGACGCCGCAGGATGCGACGCAATCCGCCGCGTACGAGTTCCTGGTCGTCGACCACGAGCACTGTCACCAGCTGCTCGATCGGCGAAGCGGTCGTCACGTGTCCTCCTGGGGTCTGTGCCAGAGCTTGCCCGGCAGCACGGCCGCGAGGGCGGCGCACGAGCCTGCTCGTAGTGGGAAGCCGACCCGCACGGTCCAGCCGTCGTCGCCGGTGCCCACGATGATCTTCCCACCGAGCAGTTCGGTGCGTTTGCGCATGCCGCGCAGTCCCATCCCGGTATCGCGGCGCAGCGCGGGCCCGAACGGCAGCGGATTCGACACGACCAGCGTCGCCGCCTCGGCCGAGACGTCGAAGCGCACCGTGGCGGGCGCGCCCGGCGCGTGCTTGATGACGTTGGCCAGCGATTCCTGACCGATCCGGTAGAGCGCGTGGCCGATGGCACCGGAGACGGTGGTCAGGTCGCCGGTGCGCGCGTAGTCGACGGTGAGCCCGGCGCGGCGGAAGTCGCCGACGAGTTCGTCGATATCGGCGGCGCCCGGCTCGGGAGCCAGTTGCGCCGGGCCCGCGTCGAGCATGCCGACGGTGCGCCGGATGTCGGCCATCGCCTGGCGGCCGAGGCGTTCGGCCTCGACGAGCGCTTCCACCGCCTCGGTGACGTCGTCGTCGGTCTGGAGCGCGCGGCGGGCGGCGGTCAGATGCAGCAGGGTGATCGAGAGCGAATGGGCGATCACATCATGGACTTCGCGGGCGATCCGGCGTCGTTCCTCGTCGGCGGCCTGACCGGAGCGGATCGCTTGATTCTCGCGCTCTTGATACAGGAAACGCCGCTGATACTGCAGCATCACCCCGACGAACATGCCGAGCAGGATGCCGATCACATACATCGGTAGCCCTTGCAGCGGCTGCTCACCCCAGTGCACGTGCCCGGCCACGTCGAACGCGACCAGTTCGAGGATCGCGAGCAGGGTGAATCCGATGGTCCACCCGCGCGAGGCGACCGCGGCCACCTCACCGGCGACGATCACCAGCACGAACGGCGCGAAGTCGGCGTTGACCGGCTGCAACAGGAACAGGGCGCAGGAAGCCAGCGCGCTGCCCTTCAGCAGCACGGGGTGCGGATTCACCCGGAAGATCGCGAACAGCGGAATCGGCAGGAACGCGGTGGCCATCGCCAGCAGCGGCAGCACACTCGGGAAGTACGCGTGCCGCTGGATCACCGCCGCACCGGTGACCACCAGCAGCGCGAGGTCGGCGGCCAGGATCACCGCGGGCGGATAGTCGTAGGGCAACGATTCGATGCGTTCGCGGACGGTGGTGAGCAATCGTGGCACCGCGGCTCTGGCCGCGAACCGCTGCCGCAGGCTCACTCGGCCCGGCGCCTTCGCGGGGATGGCGTGGCTCACATCCATGATGTAAGGCTAGTCGCCACCTACCGGGCGAGCATCGTCCCGCGAACGGTACCGATCTCCTACCTGGGTAGGAGAAGAAGTCGGGTCCCCGGGACGACGATTCGGCCGTTCGCCGCCCGTAACGTTCGATTCACCCGCTCACGGAAGGTGAAGCCCATGACCTGGACCGATCTACACCACCGCACCGAGATCGTGCACACCGTGCTCGCCAGGGCAGCGGTCGACCCGAACGACCCGGCCCTGTTCGCCGGCCTCGCCGGGCTCGACACGCTCTTCGGCGGAGTCGACGGCCTGCTACAGGCGCTGGCCAACCGCTGGGACAATCATCTGCGCGTCAAACTCGAACTGGCCGAGATCGACGGCCGCACCCCGATGGATGCCTATCTCGAGCTGGCCGCCGAACAACCGGCCCTGCGTGGGCTTCTCGACGCACGCCCGGCGATCGGGCAGACTACCCGCGACCGCGCACTCGCACGCTGAAACCCGAAACTCCCTGGGGGACAAGATATGCCCGACATCGAATCGCCACAGCAGCCGATGCTGGAGTTGACCCGGGTGGTCAAGCAGTATCGCGTCGGTGATCAGGAAGTCCGCGCGCTCGACGAGGTGAGCATGCGCATCGAAGCAGGCCAGTTCACCTCGATCATCGGGCCGTCGGGTTCCGGCAAGAGCACCCTGCTGCACCTGCTCGGGGCGCTCGATCGTCCCGATGAGGGCTCGATTCGTTTCCGCGGCACCGAGATCGGCGATCTCGACGAAGACCAGCAGGCCGCGTTCCGGCTCGAGCAGGTCGGCTTCATCTTCCAGTTCTTCAACCTGCTCCCCACCCTCTCGGCCTGGGAGAACGTCGCCGTGCCGAAGCTGTTGGACGGCACCGGCTTACGCAAGGCCAAGCCGCGCGCGCTGGAACTGCTCGATCTCGTCGGCCTCGGCGATCGCGCACAGCACCGGCCCGCGGAGCTCTCCGGTGGGCAGATGCAGCGCGTGGCGGTGGCCAGAGCGCTGATCATGGATCCGCCGCTGATCCTGGCCGACGAACCGACCGGCAACCTCGACTCCAAGACCGGCGCCGCGATCCTCGCGCTGCTGGGCGACATCACCGCGCAGGGCAACTCGGTGGTGATGGTGACGCACGACATGAGCTCCGTCGACTACTGCGACCGGGTGATCACCTTGCGCGACGGTCAGATCGGCGCGGACCAGCGCGTCGCTTCGCGAGTCGACGCATGATCGCCGCCGCCATCGATCGATTGCGGCTGTTCAACTTCGGTGAACTGCTCCGCCATCCCGGCCGCACCCTGATGTCGGGAGCCGTGATGGGAGTCTCGGCCGCGCTGATCGTCGCGGTGCTGAGCATCTCCGGGTCGGTCACCGGGTCGGTCGACAAGCTCACCAAGGGTCTGGCGGGCACCGCCGAACTCGAGATCACCGGTATCACCGACGCGGGCTTCGAGCAGTCACTGCTACCCCGGATCGCCGCGACACCCGGGGTGGCGACGGCGGTGCCGATGCTGCGCGGCACGCTCGGCGCCGGCCCCGACCGGGCACTGCTGATCGGCGCGGATCAGAATATCGGCGCGCTCGGCAGCGATCTGGCCGGGCCGATGTCGCAGTACACCACCAAGCTGCTCAGCACCGAGCGCGGCGTGCTGGTCGGCGCGGCCATGGGTCTGCGCGAGGGCGACCCCGTACCGATCGGGGCAGGCACGGCGAAGGTGGCTGCCGTCCTCGACTCCGAGGCGACCGACCGGCTCAACAGCGGACACGTGGTGGCGGGTCCGCTGCCGCTGATCCAATTCCTCACCGACCGGGTGGGCAAGCTCGATTCGGTGCAGATCGTGGTGCGGCCCGGCACCGATGTGGCCGCGCTGCGCACCGCCCTCACCGATGCGGTGGACGGCCGGGCCGTGGTGGCCGAGCCGAGTCTGCGCACCGCGCAGGCCGGTGGCGCGATCCAGATCATGCGGTATTCCACGCTGATGTCGTCGGCGGCGGCGCTGATCGTGTCGGCCTTCTTGATCTACAACGCGATGAGTATGGCGGTGGCGCAACGCAGGCCGACGCTGTCGCTGTTGCGGGCGATCGGCGGCAAGCGGGCCCCGATGGTGCGTGATCTGCTCGTCGAGGCCGCGATGCTCGGGCTGATCGGCGGGGCGATCGGCGCGGGAATCGGTGCGCTGATGGGGCGGTTCGCGATCGACAGGCTGCCCGCCGCGATCGTGCAATCGGTCGAGGCGCGCACCGAATTCCAGGTGCCGAACTACGCGATCCCCGTCGCGATCGCCGCGTGTGTGGTGGCGACGGTGCTGGCGGCGTCGATCGCGACCAGACAGGTGTACAAGGTCGCCCCGGTCGAGGCGTTGGCGCCGGTGGAGGCCAGCGATGCCGCGGCGACCAACTCGGTGTTGCGCTGGGTCGCCCTGGCCGCGGGTGTGCTGCTCGGTGCGGCGGCCGTGGCCATCGCGTTCGTCGACCTCGGGCGACTGTCGCTGGCCGCGATCACCACGTCGTTCACCGCGACGGTGTTCCTGTGTTTCGCCGCCACCGGTCCGATCGTGCGCGGATCCGCGGCGATCGCCCGCTGGTTCGGCGCGCCGGGCGCGCTCGGGGCGACGACGCTGGAACGCGCGCCGCGCCGGGTCTGGGCCACCGCGATGACGGTGATGATCGGCGTCGCGGCGGTGGTCGCGCTCGGTGGGGCGTCGGGCAACATGGTGAAGTCGGCGACCGATTCGTTCCAAAGTCTCGGCGACACCGATCTTTACGTGAGTCCGAGCCCCGTCGAGCAGTTCCCGACCGGGCCGGTCCTGCCCGACGGCCTGGCCGCACGGGTCGCGAACGTCCCCGGCGTGGAACGGGTGAGCCCCGCCCAGATGGCCTTCGCGACCATCGGCAGTGGTCGGGTGATGTTGCAGGGCTATCCGCCGAGTACCTCCGATACTCGTCTCGGCGCGGTCGATCGGGCGGTGATCGACCGGATGGAGCGGCGCGAAGGTGTGGTCATCACCCGTGACGTGGCACGGTCGCTCTCGCTTGCCGTCGGCGACGAGATCACCATGCCCACCCCCTCCGGTGAGCGCAAAACAGCTGTGCTGCAAGTGATTCCGTACTTCACCGCCGTCTCCGGCGTGGTGATGATGAATCTCGACCAGATGCGGGAGTGGTATCAGCGACCCGGCGAGACGATCCTGTCGATCCAGTATTCGCCCGGCGCCGACCCCGACACGGTGCAAGCCGCGGTCCGCGCGATGGTTCCCCGCGAAATCCATGTCGACACCGGCGCCGACATGGTCGACGCGATCTCCTCGAGCGTCCAGCAGGGTGCGGCGATGAGCAACATGATCCTGTGGATCGTCGTCCTGGTGGCGACGGTGGCGTTGCTGAACACCCTGATGCTGTCGGTCCTGGAGCGACGCAGGGAGCTGGGGGTGCTGCGCGCCATGGGCACCAACCGCAAGTTCCTCCTGCGCTCGGTGCTCGCCGAAGCCGCGGGCATCGGATTCATCGGCGCGGCCATCGGTCTGCTCGTCGGCGTCGCGGTGCAGTATCTGGCCACGGTGGCCATCGGGCATGCGATGACCATCGACATCGTCTACCGGCCGAGCCCGCTGATCGCGGTCTACGGTGCGGTCGCGCTCGGCCTGGCACTGCTGGGCTCGATCCCGCCCGCCCTGCGCGCGGCGCGGATGCCGATCGTGGCCGCGCTGGCAGTGGACTGACCTGGGTCGCCGCGGTGCCCGGCATCTCAGCCCGGCGCCGCGGCGACGCCTTCCCTCGCACCGTCACCTCGGTATCGCGGGTCTACCACCCCGGGGGCGGCCCCGTCATCGATCAGAGCGGAACTTCGTCCCACCACGCGATGACCTCGTCCTGCGCCGAGGGGCGGGTGGCCCCGCCGGTGCCGCTGCTGCCCCGGCGACTCACCACGACAAGGTAATTCGCGCGGGCGGAGTCGCCGGGGAAGCTCAACACCTGGTGCGCGGTCTGGACGCGGATGTTCGCCGGATCCGGAACCACCCACCGCTGCAGTGAGAACGGCACTTCGTCCTTGCTCCCCGCGTAGCGAACGGTCGCGGGCACCGCCTCCAGCACCGACCGCGCCTGGCTCGCGTTCGCGTACTCGAGCACCAGGTAGCTCAGCGCACCCACTTGATTGTCGGATCGCTCGCACTGCCACCCGGTCGTGATCGGAGTCCACTGCAACGCAGCCTCTTTCCACGCCAGCTCGCTGACATTGCGCACCCCCACACACCGCGCCCCCCGATACCCCACACCATCACTCATCTGCCCCTGCGGAACCAAGGTCGGGAAAACCCGCCGACTCTCCGCGAACGAATCCGCCACCTCGGCCACCGAATTCGACGGCCCGCTCGCGCCGTCTTCCACGTCGAGACCGTCGTCGTCTCCGGGCAACACCACCACGACCAACGCGACAACCAACGCGACCAGCACCAGAACCAGTGCCACCAACACAACCCACCCGAACCGCTGCATCCCCGACACCCGTCGAGGCACCGGCCAATACCCCCGATGCGGCACCATCCAGGGCCCCCGCGGCCCGGACCGCACCACCCCGTGCTGCTGACCCGCACGACCCGGCACGACCGGACCACCCGACTGCCCCGCCGCCGCCGACTGCCCCGCGTCTACCTGAGGCCCCGCGCCGCCCGGCTGCCCCGCACCACCCGGCTGACCTGGGCTGCCCGGCTGACCCGCGCCGCCCGGCTGACCCGCACCACCCGGCTGACTTGGGCTGCCCGGCTGACCCGCACCGCTCGGCTGTCCGGCAATGCTCGGCTGAGGTGCATTGCTCGGCTGACCGGCATTGCCCGGCTGACCCGGATTGCTCGGCTGTCCGGCAATGCTCGACTGTCCGGCAATGCTCGGCTGAGGCGCATTGCTCGGCTGACCGGCACTACCCGGCTGACCCGGATTGCTCGGCTGACCCGCATTGCTCTGCGCTGCGCTACCAGGCTGTCCCGGCTGGCTGGACTGCCCTGCGGCTCCCTCCGGCGCCACAGGCCCGGCTGGGGCCGCGTTCGAGGCCCCAGCGATCGAGGTCACCTCGGTCAGGGCCGCCGCGTTCGCCGCGTCCAGCTCGCCCGCGTCGCGCATCGATACGACATCGGTTGCCGCAGTGGCCGATACCTCACCGGACTCCGCACCGCCGGACGTCGCGGCGCTGTCCGATCGAGCCGCCGTGGATGACGACTTGTCGAGAGATACTGGGCTGGAAGATATTCCGGCATCGACCACGGGCACCGCCACAGCTTCGGCGACCCCCGGCGCGGGGCGCTGCACGCCCGCGGATGGCGGCACCGCAGCCGAGGCCGCGACCGCAGGCGCAGCGGCAGCCAGGGGCGCCGCACCAGGCGCAGCGGACCCGGATCGGCGCGCATTCGGCTGTCCGGCAACGGGACTCGCGGCCGGACGCTGAGCCACCGGAGGTACTTCGCCGGGCGGCACCGCACCGCTGGGCGCAGCCGGGCGCGGAGCGACCGGCGGGACAGCTCCGAATGGCCGTGAGGGCGGTTGCCAATGAGGTTGTGGCACCGGCTGTCCGGGTGCGCCTTGATACCCGGGTGGTGCCATGCCGGGCGGCGCGAAAGGCGCGGCGGGCCCCTGCTGCGGGGCGGGCGGGTAGTAACCCGGCACCGGGTTCGCGGGCGGGCGCGGCAGGACCGGTGGGGTCGTGGAGGTCAGCGCCTGGCGAGCCGCCTTGGCGAACGCGGCGCAGGAATCGAACCGTGCCGCAGGATGTTTCGCCATCGCGGCGGCGAGGACGGCGTCCATGATCGGCGGCAGACCCGCGCGACGCAGCGCCAGGGGCGGCGGCGGGGCGTAGAGGGTGCCGCGGATGATCTCGTTCGGGTCGGCGGAGTCGAAGGGCGCCAGTCCGGTGAACAACCAGTACAGCGAACACGCCAACGAGTACTGGTCGGAGCGATGGTCGAGCTCGGCGCCGGTCATCTGCTCCGGTGACGCGTAAGCCAGTGTCGCGGTGAACATTCCCTGCTGGGTGAGGTGCGTGGAGTCGGCGCGCAGCCGGGCGATGCCGAAGTCGGTGAGGAAGACCCGCTCGCCCTGGCCGCCGGTGGAGCGGGCCAGCAAGATGTTGGCGGGCTTCACATCTCGGTGCAGCACTCCCCTGCCGTGCGCGTAGTCCAGCGCGTCGGCGACCCCTTCGACGATCTGCACGGCCCGCTCGGGTGGCAGCGCCATCGGGTCCACCGTCGCCGCGTCGATCCCGTCGACGTACTGCATGCTGATCCAGAGTTGTTCGCCCTCGGTCCCCCGGTCGAAGACGGTGACGATGCCGGGATGGTCGAGCCCGGCGGCGAGATCGGCCTCCCGTTCGAACCGCGCGCGAACGCGCTCGTCGGCGAACAGATCCCGGTTGAGCAGCTTGAGCGCGGTGAGCCGGTCCAGGCGCGGATGCCGGGCCAGATACACCGTGCCCATGCCGCCCTGGCCCAGCATCGCCTCGATGGTGAACCCCGCGAACACCTCACCGATGTCGTGCACTACGACCCCCTTCCGACCGTGTGACCACGTTCATTCGAATTCTCGCCGAAAATCGGTGAAACTTGCTAACAGTCGTCCGGGTGTGACCGGACGCGTTCGACGAGAAGTTTGCACCGCCG
Organism: Nocardia sp. NPDC056541; assembly: GCF_042794235.1. Taxonomy (NCBI): domain Bacteria; kingdom Bacillati; phylum Actinomycetota; class Actinomycetes; order Mycobacteriales; family Nocardiaceae; genus Nocardia; species Nocardia sp. NPDC056541. Next base: position 355,485 of record NZ_JBHTUD010000008.1, on the reverse strand, counting down.
GAGCACGCGCAATGGGTGGTGGGGAGGATTCGGTGGTGAAGTCGACCGGAACGACGGCTGCCTGTCGCAGGCTGCTGCTCTGTGGGGTGCTGGCAACTGCCGCACTGTCCACCTCGTGTGCCACGCCGGGCACCCCGACGGCGGTGAGCGCGCCCACGGTCACCGTCAACAGCGAAGACGCGTGGCATCCCGGTCTGTCGATCGGGCTGCCCGATTCGCTGGCCGCGGAGTTCACCCTCTTGCAGTCGAAGCTGCCGGGCCAGGTCGGCATGGCCTTGATGCCGGTCGGCGGCGGCCGGATGACGATCTACGGCGACTGGACCACCGGCATCGCCTGGTCCACGATCAAGATCCCGCTCGCGGTCGCCGCGTTGCGCCACGACTCCGACCAGTCGATCTTCGAGATGGTGGAGGCCGCGATCACGGTGTCGGACAACGACGCCGCCGAAGGCCTGTGGGAATCCCTCGGTGACGCACCGGAAGCCGCCGACGCCGTGCAGCAGATCCTCGACGAGGCGGGCGACGCGGCCACCGGCAAGTCGGGCACCCGCACCGAACTCGACGGCACCTCCTTCGGCGGTACCGAATGGTCGCTGGCCAACCAGGTGCGGTTCGCGTCGCGGCTGCCGTGCCTGCCGCAGGCCGAGGTCGTCACCTCGCTGATGGGTGAGATCACCGAGGATCAGGGGTGGGGCCTCGGCCTGCTCGACGACACCGAGTTCAAGGGCGGCTGGGGTCCCGACGACGTCACCGGGGTCTACACCGTGCGCCAGTTCGGACTGGTACCCGTGGGCAGCGGTCAGCTCGCGGTAGCCCTTGCGGCACAAGCCGATTCGGGCTCGTTCGACGACACCACCGCACTGCTCGACCGGATGGCGCTGCTGCTGGCCCGGCACCTGCCGAACCTGCGCGGCGGCGTCTGCCCGCGCTGAGCGCACCGGCTCAGCCGGGAACGACCAGGCCGGATTCATACGCCAGGACCACCGCCTGGGCGCGGTCGCGCAGCCCGAGCTTCGAGAAGACCTTGGAGACATGGGTTTTCACGGTCTGCTCGGCCACGAACAGCGCCGCGGCGATCTCGGTGTTCGACAACCCCTTGGCCACCAGTTCCAGCACCTCGCGTTCACGCGGGGTCAGGGTGCCGAGCGCGGGCGCCGGGGCGGCCCGCACCGTGTTGCGCCTGCGGGTGACGTCGGCGATGAGCCTGCGGGTGATCGTCGGCGCGAGCAGCGCCTCACCGTCGGCGACCACCCGCACCGCACGCACCAATTCCTCGGCGGGCGCGTCCTTGAGCAGGAACCCGCTCGCCCCGATGCTCAGTGCCTCGTAGACGTAGTCGTCGATGTCGAAGGTGGTGAGCATGAGCACCCGTACCGGCGGATCGAGATTCGCGGTGAGGATCGCGCGGGCGGCGTCGAGACCGTTCATCTCCGGCATCCGCACATCCATCAGCACCACGTCGGGACGCAGCCGCTTGGCCTCGGCCACCGCCACCTTGCCGTCGGGCGCGTCGCCGACGACGCTGATATCGGTCTGCGCACCCAGCAGGGCGCCGAAACCCTGGCGCACCATCGCCTGGTCGTCGGCGATCAAAACGGTAATAGCCACCCAGTCACCCTAGTGGGTGGGCAATGTCACCGAGACCTCGAATCCGCCGCTGAGCGTGGGCGCCGCGTGCAGCTCACCGCCGACCGCGACAACGCGGGTGCGCATGCCGTCGATGCCGTGACCACCGCCCGCACCGGGCTGGGGCACCGTGGCGGTCGCCGCGTTGTGCACGGTCACGCTCACCTCCCCGGGATCGACCGCCACCGCGACGTGCACCGCGGCACCCGGTGCGTGCCGGGCGCAGTTGGCCATCGACTCCTGCACGACCCGATAGACGACCAGCCCGGTCGTCTCCGGCACCGATTCCAGATCCCCGGTCACCGTCCAGTCGACGGGCAGACCCGCACGCAGAGCCGACGCGCACAGGGCGGGCACGTCCGAGGCGCGCGGCTGCGGCGCGTGTTCGGGCAGCTGGCCATCACTGCGCAACACCCCGAGCAGGCCCCGGATCTCGTTGAGCGCGGTGCGGGCGGTGGCGCCGATCGACTCGAACTCGGCGCGCGAGGCCGGGTCGAGGTCGTCGATCCGGTACGGCGCGGTCTGCGCCTGCACCACGACCATCGACATGTGGTGGGCGACCACATCGTGCAGGTCACGGGCGATGCGGGCCTTCTCCTCGAGGATCGCCCGGCGCGCGCGCTCGAGCTCGGTCACCTCTTCCTGCCGCTCGAGCTTGCGCCGCGAGGCCAGCAGGATCCGCACGAGATAGCCGAACAGGGCCAGCGCGCCGAACCCCATCGCCCAGCCCCACAGCGGACCGGTGTCCGAGCCGGGCATCGTCGTGGCGAACAGCATCGAGGTGGCCGCCCAGGCGACGACCACGATCGGCACCGAGGCCCGCAGCGCCACCGCGAACAACAGCACGAACAGCACGATGATGTGCACGACCTGGAAGGGCAGATCGTTGTCGGCACCCGGCTGCATGCCGATCGAGAACAGCAGCGCGGCGCCGGCGGAGATCGCCCACCCCATCGCCGGGTTGACCCGCACGAACAGGATGGGGAAGGCCGCCAGGGCCGACAGCAGGGGCGCGGTGACCGGCGAGACCTCGTGGGTGACGAACAACGTCGGCCACGCGATGCTGTACAAAATCAGCGCGACCAGCACCGTTGCGAAGTCGAACCAGGTGCGCGCGGGTATTCCTCGCGCGGCGGGGCGCAGTGGTGCGGTCATGACAGTGAGCCTACGAACCGTCCGGTCAGCGGACCTCATACCCACGAACCGAATACGACCCCCTACCCTGGTGTGACCCCGGCGCCGGGCCTGCCACCCGCGCGCCCCGATAAACAAGTCCGTAGCGGGATGCCCGCCGCGTGACCCGCTCCTTACCGTCGGAGGCCATGAACACCCCGCTTCGCCCGGTACCCGCCGCTGCTCGGGCCCGTACCGCAGATTCCGCCGCCTCCGCGCCGTCCCCCGATTCCGCGCAGCACCGCCGTCGTAGCGGTGTCGCGCTGTGCACGGCCGGGCTGGCCATGGCCGCCGCCGTGGTCATGTCGGCACCGGGCGCCATGGGCGGCACCACCCCGGCCGACAGCGAGAACGTCGCGGCCGCCGCCGCGGTCCGCGCGCTCATCGACGACAGCCCGGATGCCACCTCGCTCATCCCCCGCGATTTCGGCTACAAGTTCGGTTACGACCCCGTCCAGCTGGACGGCTTACTGGTGAACCCGAACGGCGGCTGCTCCTCACCGGTGACGCTGCCCGCCGAGTTCGAGTCGGCGTGTAAGGCGCACGACCTGGGCTACGACGTACTGCGCTACGCCGAGCGGGTCGACGAACCCCTCGGCGGGTGGGCGCGCCGCTCGGTGGACGCGGCGCTGAACCGGCGCATCCACGCCTCGTGTCAGCTGCGCGACGACGAGTTCTCCCGGGCTCGCTGCGGCGTGATGGCCGATATCGCGTTCACCGCCGTGGACGTGAACTCGCGGCGTCAGGAGTACGGCGCACCGGTGGTCGAGAACGTCTTCGCCCAGACCGACCCGGCCGACCGGCCCAACCTCTGGCCGCTCGCGCGCACCGTCCTCGGCTTGTTCGCGGTGACAGCGGCCTCGGCCGTGATCATCGACGCGCTGCGCAAGTTCCGCCGGCGCTTCGTCTGATGCGGTTGCCGAAAACTAGAACATGTCCTAGTTTTCACACATGTCTCTAGTCATCGACGAAACGATCGAGATCGACGCCCCCGCCGCGAAGGTGTGGGAGGTGCTCACAGATTTCGAGCGCTACGGCGAGTGGAACACCTTCTGCTACGAGGCGTCGAGCACGCTGGAACCGGGCTCGCCCATCGACATGCGGGTCCAGCTGGGCAGCAACCGTCGTCCGCAGCGGGAATGGATCCGTACCCACACCCCGGGCGTCGAGTTCAGCTACACCATGAAGCCGGTGCCGCTGGGCGCACTGCACAGCCTGCGCTCACACACCGTCGTCCCCCTCGGTCCCGACCGGTGCCGCTACGAGTCCCGGTTCACCCTCGCCGGTTGGTTCAGCCCCGTGGTGACAGTGGCGCTCGGCAAGCATCTGCGGGCCGGCTTCACCGCGATGACGGCGGGCGTCGGCCGCCGCGCGGTGGCGTAGACACCCACCACCGGCGGGCACACCGCCACCAGCGGGGCGTACCAGGTTCTGTCGAACCGGCACGCCCCGCTCGGGGAGAATTTCTCAGACCGCGCTCGGGGTCGGCAGCGCGCCGCGTGCCACCTCGTAGGCCGCGCCCACCCGGTACAGGCGGTCGTCGGCCAGCGCGGGCGCCATGATCTGCAGACCCACCGGCAGGTTGTCGTCGGCCGACAGACCCGACGGCACCGACATGCCGGGGTGACCCGCCAGGTTGGTCGGCAGGGTGCACAGGTCCGACAGGTACATGGCCAGCGGGTCGTCGACCTTCTCGCCCAGCTTCCACGGGGTGAACGGGCTGGTCGGCGAGACGAGCACGTCGACCTGCTCGTAGGCGGCGTCGAAGTCGCGCGCGATCATCGTGCGAACCTTCAGCGCCTGGCCGTAGTAGGCGTCGTAGTAGCCCGCCGACAGCGCGTAGGTGCCGATCATGATGCGGCGCTTGACCTCCGGACCGAAACCGGCCTCGCGGGTCAGCGACATCACCTGGTCGGCGCTGTGGCTGCCGTCGTCACCGACGCGCAGGCCGTAGCGCATGGCGTCGAAGCGCGCCAGGTTCGACGACACCTCCGACGGCATCACCAGGTAGTACGAGGACAGCGCGTACTCGAAGCTGGGGCACGACACCTCGACCACCTCGGCGCCCAGTTCCTTCAGCACCGCGACGGCGGCGTCGAAGGAGGCGATGACGCCGGATTGGTAACTGTCGGAGTGCAATTCACGCACCACGCCGACGCGCACGCCCGTCAGGTCACCGTTGGCGCCCTGCTTGGCGGCGGCCACCACCGGCGCCACCGGAACATTGCGCGAGGTGGAGTCACGCGGGTCGTGCCCGGCGATCACCTCGTGCAGCAGCGCGGTGTCGAGCACGGTGCGACCACACGGACCACCCTGATCCAGCGACGACGCGCACGCGATCAGGCCGTAGCGCGAGACGGTGCCGTAGGTGGGTTTCACCCCGACCGTCGCGGTGACCGCGGCGGGCTGACGAATCGAGCCACCGGTGTCGGTACCGATCGCCAGCGGCGCCTGGAACGAAGCCAGCGCCGCCGCCGAACCGCCACCGGAACCACCGGGGATGCGGGTGGTGTCCCACGGGTTGCGGGTGGGACCGTAGGCGGAGTTCTCGGTGGAGGAGCCCATCGCGAACTCGTCCATGTTGGTCTTGCCGAGAATCGGGATGCCCGCAGCCCGCAGCCGTGCGGTGACCGTCGCGTCGTACGGCGACATCCAGCCCTCGAGGATCTTCGAGGCACAGGTGGTCGGCATGTCGGTGGTGGTGAAAACGTCCTTGAGCGCCAACGGAACTCCCGCCAGCGACGAGGCGGGCGTTTCGCCCGCGGCGAGCGCGGCGTCGACCACGGCGGCCGCGGCGAGGGCTTCGTCGCCCGCCACGTGCAGGAAGGCGTTGAGCTCACCGTCGACCTTGCCGATGCGATCCAGGTGCGCCTGGGTGACCTCGGTGGAGGTCACCTCGCCGCCGTGGATCTTGCTCGCCAGCTCGGCAGCCGACAGCTGCGTCAACTCGCTCATTCGCCCTCTCCCAGGATCTGCGGGACCAGGAAACGCTGTTCTTCCACGGCGGGCGCCTGGTCCAGCGCCTGCTCGGGGGTGAGGCCGGGCGTGACCACATCGGGCCTGGTCACATTGGTCGTCGGATTCGGCGACGCGGTGGCGGGGACGTCGGCGGCGACCTCGGTGATGGTCTGCACGTGGCTGAGGATCGAATCCAGCTGACCGGCGAACTGGTCCAGTTCGGCGTCGGTCAACGCCAGCCGGGACAGCCGGGCGAGGTGAGCGACCTCGTCACGGGAGATTGCGGGCACCGCGGGACCCCTTTCGGCTTCGGTGGGCAGTATCGGTACAGCCTAATTCACACGGTCGCGAAGCAATCCACAGCCTGCGCATGGCCGGAGCGCAGGCGGAGGTACGCCTGATCGGCGCGTCATATCGGTTTCGACGCGCCCGCCCCCGCGGCTCGGACGCACCCGCCGCACACGAAAGTTCGCGCATGTCGCGCCGATGGGGTCATACTTCGGGTCGAGAACCCGCGTTCAGGGGTGTAAGTATTGCTTCACCGGGTATTCGTCTCGAACAACCCCGGCCGTTATGGAAAGGAACGCACGTGTCATACCTGCTCCGCGTGCAACTTCCGGATCGACCGGGAAGCCTCGGCTCCCTCGCACTCGCCCTCGGCGGGGTCGGCGCGGACATTCTCTCGCTCGATGTCGTGGAACGCGGCGCCGGGTTCGCGATCGACGATCTCGTCGTCGAAGTGCCTACCGGCGCACTGCCCGACACCCTCATCACCGCCGCGGAGTCGGTGCGCGATGTGAGCGTCGACTCCATTCGCCCGTACTCCGGCGTGCTCGACACCCACCGCGAGCTCGAGCTGATCGACCAGGTCGCCAGTGCTCGCGACGACCGGCTCCAGGTACTCGTCGACGGCTGCCCGCGGGTGCTGCGCGTCGGCTGGTCCACGATCATCGGCCTCGGCCCGGCGGGCGCCTACCGCATCGTCGGTAGCCCGAGTGCCCCTGAGACACAAGCGGGTTCGGCCCCGTGGATGCCCATCGAGAAGCCGATGTGGCTCGACGGTGAGGCCGAATGGGTGCCCGAGATCTGGCGCGACATGGACACCAAGCTGGCCGCCGCGCCGCTGGGCAACACCGGCAGGGCACTGCTCCTCGGTCGCCCCGGTGGGCCCGACTTCCGGCCGTCGGAGGTGGCGCGGCTCGGCTACCTCGCCGGCATCGTCGCCACCGTCCTGAACTGATCGGGTCAGCGCAGCGCGAGCCGCATCACGAACAGTTGCAGTCCGTCGTGGGTGGCCCAATCACGTTCGGGCACACCGACGAAGCCGAGGCGCTCGTAGATTCGGTGGGCGTCGACCATCGAGAACATCGTGGTGAGCGCGACTGCGTCGAAACCGCCTGATCTCGCCTCGTCGACGACGGCGCGAACCAGCGCGGTGCCGACACCGAGTCCGCGTGCCCGCTTGGATACCGCGAGCATCCGGAACTCGAGTTCGCCGGGCTGAGCGATCTCCGCGTAGGGCGTGCCGGGCTTCGCGACGGTGAGCGAGCCGACGACCGCACCGTCGTGCACGGCCACGAGGACCTCGGCCTCGGCGGCCCGGTGCGCCACGTCGGCGAGTTCCCGCACATAGTCGTCCCCGTCGGGGACATAGCCGTCGCCCACGTACACCTCCACGGTCAGCGCGGCGACCGCGTCGTATTCGTCGGGGTGGGCGGGGCGGATCAGGAGTCCGGTGGTCTGCTCATCGGTACCGTGCATCCCCGAATGCTCCCATCTGGACGCTTGTGAGCTCCGACTCACCCATGCCCGGCGAGATCGGTGAGGTCGCTCAAGAGCCGAGGTAGGGGCGCAAGCCGGGGTGCTCGGCGTGCCAGTCGTCGGGGTTGTGCGGTGGGTAGGCCACGGCGAGGTGGTCGCCGGGTGCGGGCCAGTGTGCGGCGTCCCAGGCGAAGCGGCGGTAGACGACCTTGCCGGTGATCGACGGACCGGTGACGGTGCCGGTGATCGTCACGTAGTGCTCGCCGGTCATCGCGGGCAGCGGGCTGACACCGGTCACGTAGAGCGACCCGTGTTCGAGGTTCGCCCTTCCCCGGCCGGTCCGTCCGGAGACGACGGCCGCGATCGTCACCACCAGCATCGTCACCAGCGCTACCGCCATCACCACTTCGAGCATGCGCCCATGCTATGCCCCGCTCACAGCGGCGTGAGTTCGCTGACCCCCAGTGCACGGCGCACCTGCCACACCGCCGTGCGGGTGCGCTGGGAGCGGCCGTTGCCGCGGTCGATCAGCGCTCGATCGGCGGTGGTGTAGATCAGTTGTGCGCCACGGGAATTGGTCTCCGGGTTCTGGAACAACTGGACGAGGCGGTCGGTCTCCTCGACCGGCAGGCCGACGCCGAGATCGTCGACCGCGAGCACCTGGCCGGTGTCGAGAGCCTCCAGCATGGCGGGCAGGACGCGCAGCAGCGAACGGGTGGCCGTGGATTCGTCGGCCAGTTCGAACGGGACGTCGATGCCCTCGTGCACCAGGCTCAGCCCCGCGCCGCGGCGGTCGACCATGCGCCGGTACAGCGCGTCCCGCGCCGCGCGCAGGGTGCTCAGCTCGCGATCCACGAGAATCTGCTCGGGGTGGTCGAGATGGCCTGCCAGCGCACCGATCTCGGCGTCCAGATCACGCAGGTAGTCCGCGTACATCGGATCGTGTTCGGCGACGAGCAGATCCTCGATCCCGAGATCGGCGGTGCGCAGCAGCATCAGCAGACGCGCCGCGTTGTCGGGCGAGCGGGAGATATGGCTGCCGAGATCGTGCGCGAGCGCGTCGGTGTCGACATCGCCCTGCTGCACAGTCAGATTCGCCGCGAACCACCGGTACGCGGGCACGAGTGCCTCGGCGTACATCTGCCCCGCCAAGCTCAGCAGCAGCGCGTTCGGCCGCAGCAACGGCACCAGCGCCGCCACCCCGTACCGGGCCGCTTCGAACATCGGCCCGATCTTCACCTCGTCACCCCGGCGTTCGAACACGATCCGCTTGCGCGACCGTGGATGGGTGTAGAGCCACTCCGCGACCACATCGGCGTTGTCGAGCCGGAACCCGTAGGTGTAGGGCACGCCCTCGGCGACGAATCCGGCGACGAATTCCGTCGGCCGCTCGGCGAACCCGAGATGCGGTCGCCGCACCGGGCCGGCGTAGGGGTCCCATCCGCTCACGGAATTCAGGACCGCGTCCCGCATCTGCCCGATCGCGTCGATCACGCTCGTCTTCCCGGCCGCCGCCACCCCGTGCACCGCGGTCACCGGCACCGCCAACGGCCCGCCTGCCCCCTTGGTCAGCCGCAACTGCTGAGCCTCCGCCAGCGATCCATGATTGGTCACCTGAAAACTGCGCAGCAAGGGTCCGCCTCTCCGAGATTCTTGGCAAGACTAAGGGACACGGGGGCTCGCCCACGCGGCAGCCTGATCCGGTGAACGGCAGCACCGATCCCGCGCGTGTTCGGTTCGGACGCACTAAGGTGCTGGACACTGCGGCTGGTTCGTCGCAGGTTCGGCGGTCGGCGATGAGGGATGGGTGCGCGTAATGGCGGTTCGGGTAATTGTTCGCGGAGTTGTCGTTGCCGCGGTGACCGCGGGAGCGCTCGTGCCCGCGGCGCTGGTGAGTGCGCCCAGTGCGCTGGCCGATCCGTGCCCGACGGGAACCGCGCGGGTGTTCCTGGGGAACTCGACCAACTCGTGTCAGGGTGCGGGGTCGGTGTCCTACACCGACGCTCCGGTGTCGAAGGTGTGCTCGATGGCGAGCACCGATGTGACGGTGGAGATCCAGACCAACATCAAGAAGCGGCCGTTGCGTACCCAGGAGCTCAGCAACGGGCAGTGCGCGTCGTTCGACATGAAGACCCAGATCGGCAACACGGTCACCGTCACCCCGAACTGACGCGAACCCGGCTGTTCACGTCGCCGGGCTCGGCTGGTCCGCCACGAGCGGATCCTCCTCCGGTGCGACCCTGACCGCGTCGGGGCCGCCCTCCAGCAGTAGCCGGAAGCCGTCTTCGTCGAGGATCTGGACGCCCAGCTCTTCGGCCTTGGCCGCTTTCGAACCGGGCGCCTCGCCGATCACCACGAACGCGGTCTTCTTCGACACCGAGCCCGCCGCCTTGCCGCCGCGAACGAGGATCGCCTCCTTCGCGCCGTCGCGGCTGAAGGTCTGCAGGGAGCCGGTGACGACGATCGACAGGCCGTCGAGGTTGCGTTCGATGGATTCGTCACGCTCGTCTTCCATCCGCACCCCGGCCGCTCGCCACTTGTCGACGATCGCGCGATGCCAGTCGGCGGTGAACCATTCCACGACCGCGGCGGCGATGGTGGGGCCGACACCGTCGGTGGCTGAAAGTTCTTCTCCTGTCGCGGATTCGATGCGCTCGAGGTCCGCGAACTCGGCGGCCAACGCACGGGCCGCGGTCGGGCCGACATGGCGGATGGACAGCGCGACGAGCACCCGCCACAGCGGAGTGTCCTTGGCCGCTTCGAGGTTCGCGAGCAGGCGGGCACCGTTGGCCGAGAGGGTGCCGTCCTGTTTGGTGAACAACGGCACGCCGAGCAGATCCTGCGCGTCGAGGGCGAACAGGTCGCCCTCGTCGGTGATCGCGCCCGAGGTGAGCAGGTCGTTGGCGGCTTCGTAGCCGAGGGCCTCGATGTCGAAGGCGCCGCGTCCGGCCAGGTGGAAGACGCGTTCGCGCAGCTGGGCCGGGCAATGCCGCTGGTTGGGGCAGCGGATGTCGGCGTCGCCCTCCTTGGCGGGGGCGAGTTCGGTGGCGCACTCGGGGCAGTGCGTCGGCATGACGAATTCGCGTTCGGCACCGGTACGCGCGTCGACGACGGGCCCGAGGACCTCGGGAATCACATCACCGGCCTTGCGGATCGTGACGGTATCGCCGATGAGCACACCCTTGCGCCGCACTTCGGAGGCATTGTGCAGGGTCGCCATCGACACGGTCGAGCCGGCGATCGAGACCGGCGCCATCACCGCGAACGGGGTGACCCGACCGGTGCGGCCGACGTTGACCTCGATGTTGAGCAGCGTGGTGGTGGCCTCTTCGGGCGGGTACTTGTAGGCGATGGCCCAACGTGGGGCACGGGAGGTGGAGCCGAGGCGGCGTTGCAGGGCCGTCTCGTCGACCTTGATCACCTGACCGTCGATCTCGTGCTCGATGTCGTGGCGATGTTCGCCCCAGTAGGCGACCCGCTCGATGACCGCGTCGATGCCCTCGACCAGGCGGGTGTGGGCCGAGACCGGCAGGCCCCAGGCAGCCAGTGCCTGGTATGCCTCGTGCTGGGAGGCCGGGCGGTATCCCTCGATGCGGCCGAACCCGTGGCAGATCATCCGCAGCCGACGCTGGGCGGTGATCGCGGGATTCTTCTGGCGCAGCGAACCGGCGGCGGTGTTGCGCGGATTCGCGTACGGCGGTTTGCCCTCGGCGACGATCTGAGCGTTCAACGTCTCGAAGTCCTCGAGCCGGAAATACACCTCGCCGCGTACTTCCAGGAGCTCGGGGATCGGGAATTCCTCGGTCGGGGTGAGCTCGGCGGGGATGTCTTCGATGGTGCGCGCGTTGAGGGTGACGTCCTCCCCGGTGCGCCCGTCACCGCGAGTCGCACCGCGCACCAGCTTGCCGTTCTCGTACACGAGGTTCAGCGCGACGCCGTCGATCTTGACTTCGCACAGATAGTGCAGCCCGGACCCGGTTTCGGCTTCGACCCTGCTCGCCCAGGTTCGCAGCTCGTCGTAGTCGAACACGTTGTCCAGCGACAGCATCCGCTCGAGATGATCGACCGCGGTGAACTCGGTCGCGAATCCGCCGCCGACCAGCTGCGTGGGCGAGTCGGGAGTCCGCAGATCCGGATGCGCGTCCTCGAGAGCCTGCAATGTGCGCAGCAACGCGTCGAACTCACCGTCGGTGATGATCGGTGCGTCCCGCAGGTAGTAGCGGAACTGATGCCCACGCACCTCGTCGGCCAACTGTTGCCACTGCACCCGCTGCTCGGGCGTAGCCGCTTCGGCACTCACAGAAACCGCGCTGTCGCTGTCACTCACCCACCAGAGATTAGTCGAGCCCACCGACACATCCATGCACGTCGCAGCCGTGCAGGAACGAGATTTCGTGGAGATCGGCGGGAGCTACGTCACCGACGACCGCGGCCCGAGCGCGACTGTTCCGGCCGCTCGACGGTGAGCGACTCCGGGTCCTCGGCGAAAGCGCGGGCAACGTCGGCGGCCAGCGCGAGGGCCTTGCGAGACCACGCGAGCGGAGCGCCCGCCAGACCGCAGGTCGGGGTGACCAGGACTCGAGTGAGGGCCGCACGAGGGAAGCCGAGATCGTCCACGAGCCGGACCGCGGGCTCGGCGGCGGCGCGCCAGGTGAGCGGGCTCGTGGGCGGTTCGGTGGGGACGAGTCCGAGGGCCAGCTTCTTGCCGGAGTCCACGGCTTCGCCGATGTCGTCGAAGTCGGCGGTGGTGATGGCCGACGCGTCGAAGGACAGGGCGGCGGCCGCCGTGCGGCGCAGGGTGGGCAGGGCCGGGCGGGCCGCGCAGGTATGCAGGATGACCGGCCCCGGTTGGGCGTTGATCACGACGTCGAGGAAGTGGATCGCCTCCGGACCGGGCAGTGCGCGGACGGTGTTGAGCACGCTCGGGCCGGTCAGCGATCCGTCGAGAACCGTCGTCAACTGCGGTTCATCCAGTTGCACAACCACGTTCGCCCCGAGTCGCTTTCCGATCTCGGCGGCGTGCAGGGCCAGGCCCTCGGCCAGCGAGTCCGTGAGGTCGCGCAGCGCACCGCGATCGGTGAGAATGCGATGGCCGCCGGGCAGTTCGACCTCGGCGGCGAGGGTGAGCGGCCCGACCGACTGGATCTTGATCGCCCGGCCGGAACCGACGAGACCCGCTGTCTCCCAGGCTTCCTCGATCGCGTCGAGATCTACGCGCACGAAGTCGCGGGCCTTCCGCGAGACCGAACCCGGACGGTCGGCGAGCCGGTAACCGCGGGTGGTCGCGTCGAACCGCAGATCCACCAGGAGCGCGGAGGCGCGTCCGATCATGTCGGCGCCGATCCCGCGTTCGGGGAGTTCGACGAGGTGGGGCAGTTCCGGCAGTTCACCGACGATGGTGGTCGCCGCCTCGAGTGGATCAGTGCCCGGCCAGGAACCGAGACCGGTGGCGAACGCCCCGGCGAGCAAGTCCACCGGCTCCGCCGCGGCCGGGTCGCCGGACTGCTCACTACCACGCCACAACGTCACGCGCTCAACACCTTTCGTGTCGTCTGGGTCAGTGGTCCACACCGGATCGGCGTCGACCACCACGAACCGTGCGCCGCACCACGGCGCGGGCCGTCACCCGTCATCCTGCCGTGCGCGCCGACCGCCGGCGCACCCGCCACGACACGATCAGGCTGACGCCGCCGACGAATCGGACTCGATGCCCGCGGCACGGTCGGTGCCGTTGATCGTGCCGCTGCCGATCACGGTGTCGCCGCCGTCGGCATCGGGCAGGTACAGCACGATGGCCTGGCCCTTCGCGACGCCGGTGAGCGGCTCACGCAACCTGGCGACGAAGCCGTCGCCCTCGGGCTCGACCACGGCCGGCGCGGTCCCGCCGTGCGCGCGCACCTGCACGACGCACTCGACCGAAGAGGCCGGGCGCACGCCGGAAGTCCAGATCGCGCGGTCGGCGGTGACGATGTCGACCTGTAGATCCTCGACCGAACCGACCTTGACGGTCCCCGAATCGGGATCGATCCCGGTCACATACCGCGGCTTGCCGTCGGCGGCGGTGTGGCTCAGGCCGAGGCCCTTGCGCTGACCGACGGTGAACCCGTGCACACCCTCGTGACTACCGAGCACCGTGCCGTCGGAATCGACCAGCGCACCGGGCCGGATGCCGATCTTGGCACCGAGGAAGGCGCGGGTATCCCCGGACGGGATGAAACAGATGTCGTGGCTGTCGGGCTTGTTCGCCACCGCCAGCCCCCGTTCGGCGGCTTCCTCGCGGATCCGCGGCTTGGGGGTGTCGCCGACCGGGAACATCGCCCGCGCGAGCTGTTCGGCGGTGAGCACGGCCAACACGTAGGACTGGTCCTTGTCCGCGTCGACAGCACGACGCAGCACGCCCTCGTCGAGCCGCGCGTAATGCCCGGTCACCACCGCGTCGAAGCCCAGCGCCTGCGCGCGATCGGCCAGCGCGGAGAACTTGATCTTCTCGTTGCAGCGCAGACACGGGTTCGGGGTCTCCCCCGCGGCGTAGGCGGCGACGAAGTCGTCGATCACGTCTTCCTTGAAGCGATCGGCGAAATCCCAGACGTAGAACGGGATTCCGAGCACATCGGCGGCGCGACGCGCGTCACCGGCGTCTTCCTTGGAGCAGCAACCACGCGACCCGGTGCGCAGCGTGCCCGGGTTGGCCGACAGCGCCAGATGCACCCCGACCACCTCGTGCCCGGCGTCCACGGCCCGCGCCGCGGCCACCGCGGAATCGACACCACCACTCATCGCGGCGAGAACTCTCATCAGGCACCTCCTCTAGCGCCGGCCAGGCCTGCGGCCCTGGCCCGATCGATGACCTGCGGCAGCACGGTCAACAGTGTTTCGACATCGGCTCCGGTCGACGTGTGACCGAGCGTGAAGCGCAGCGAACTGCGCGCCTGCCACGGTTGCACACCCATCGCGATCAGCACATGGCTGGGCGAGGCGACGCCCGCGTTGCAGGCCGAACCGGTGGAGCATTCGACACCGGCGGCGTCGAGCAGCATGAGCAGCGAGTCACCCTCGCACCCGGGGAACGTGAAGTGAGCGTTGCCGGGCAGTCGTTGCGCGGGCCCGTTGAGCACGGCATCCGGCACCGCGGCCCGCACGCCGTCGATCAACTCGTCGCGCAACGCCCGCAATCGCTGAGCGCGCCCGGGCAGGTCGGTGACGGCATCGCGCAGCGCGGCGGCCATCCCGATCGCCGCGGCCACATCGGAGGTACCGGAGCGCAGGTCGCGTTCGTGCCCGCCACCGTGCACCAGCGGCACACACGGCACACTTCGGCCCAGCAGCAGTACGCCGATCCCGTGCGGACCGCCGACCTTGTGTCCGGCCACGCTCAGCGCGGCCAGCCCACTCGCGGCGAAGTCGACCGGAATCTGGGTCACCGCCTGAATGGCGTCGCTGTGCATCGGGATGTCGAATTCCTGTGCGACAGCGGCCAATTCGGCGATCGGCTCGATGGTCCCGACCTCGTTGTTGGCCCACATCACACTGACCAGCGCCACCTCATCGGCATGCGCGGCGAGTACCTCACGCAACACCTGCGGCGACACGACACCCTCGGCGTCGACCGGCAGCCAGCTGACCTGCGCACCCTCGTGCTTCTCGAGCCACTCGACCGCGTCGAGCACCGCGTGATGCTCGACCGAGCTGGTGACGATCCTGGTACGCCGCGGATCCGCCGCCCTGCGCCCCCAGAAGATCCCCTTGACGGCCAGATTGTCGCTCTCGGTGCCCCCGGAGGTGAAGATCACCTCGGACGGCCGAGCACCCAGATCAGCCGCGATCGACTCGCGCGCCTCTTCCAGCGACCGCCGCGCCGCCCGCCCCGAACCGTGCAGCGAGGACGCGTTGCCGACCGCCCCGAGGGCAGCCGTCATCGCCTCGACGGCGGCGGGCAACATCGGAGTGGTCGCCGCGTGATCGAGGTAGACCGTCTTGGGCGCACCGCTGACCGGACCCGAATAAGCCGACTTCATGACCGACAAAGCCTATACCACCGCTGACCTGGTCATCTTCGGGGTCCACCCCTGCTTCCTACGATTTTTCGACGATTTACCCAGGATCTTCAACACGTGTATCACCTACTTTCATTCCCAAATCGTCGATGAGCAGGCCGGGAGACGGTCGAGACAGCTGGGTGCGAAGGAGCCGAGCTGCCGGACCGCAGCGGTCCGGCGACCCGGCAGACAGATGAATACGAGATTCCTCGCGCGTGCAAATGCTTCTTGGACCGCCAGACTGCCCCCTGCAGCGCATCCGCCCGCTGGCCGGGGCCGCCGCGCAGCGGCCGACAACGGCCGCTAGCGGCGCCGCTACCGTGACAAACCCATATGCCGCAGGCCACCCCGGACCGGGGGCGGCACTGGTGCGTGCACGGGCGGGTTCGAGATCGCTTGGCGCACTGTCGTCGTGTTCGCACCGACAGGGCGGTGACCGCGATGGCGGTCGGCATCCGGCCGCGTAAGGACCTGGTGGCGATTCCGAAGACGATCACGACCACCTACTGGCCCGTCGTGCTCGCCACGGCCGGCCTCGTGCGGAGTGTGGAACGAAGTCGCTCGGCCCCACTGGGTATCAGCCCTTACGCGTTGCCGACACCCTCTTGTAAGAGCCTCAGCGCAGGTCGAAGCGCGTACGGGCGCGGATCCCTCAGCGGGACGGGATTGACAGTCGGGAACAAGGCTCGCCATCACCTTCCTAGGTGCGCAAACTCTTTGCGTTCTTGCGGCAAAAGTCGAGTAGTTGGGTACCCGCGACATCCGTACTCGCTTGCGTAAGACTCAGATGGTCTCGTCCAACGCGCCTCGACACCGTCTGGAGAGTGGGGTGATGACCCGTGTGCGCTCAGGCCGCGGAGACTCCGGAGCAGCAGGCTCAGGGGCAGGGTGAGCCGTTCGACTACGACGCTTTCATCTCCTATGCCCACCACGATCGACCGGTCGCCGCGGGGATCCAGAAGGGCCTACACCGCATCGGCCGTCGCATGGGCCACCTGCACGCCCTGCGGGTGTTCCGCGACGCCACCGACCTCACCGCCAGCCCCAACCTGTGGGGCGAGGTCACCGAGGCGATGGACCGCGCCCGCTATTTCATCGTGGTGCTCTCCCCGCACGCAGTCGCCTCCCACTGGGTCAACAAGGAGGTCGCCCACTGGCTGGACCGGCGCGGACCGGACCAGCTGCTGTTCGTTGTCGCTGACGGACACCTGACCTGGGACGAGGGCACCGGACGGTTCGACCCGGACCGGTCCGACGTGGCCCTGCCGGTGCTGGAGGAGCCGGGGGTACTCGCCTCCGAACCGTTCTACGTCGACGTCAGTGAAGATGAGCCGTGGGATCCCCACGCACCGATGTTCCGGGAGAAGGTCACCGACCTGGCCGCCCCGATCCACGGCAAACCCAAATACGAACTGGCCAGCGAGGATCTGCGGGAGCAACGCCGCTTCCGCCGCCTCCGCCGCGCCGCCATCGCCGGCCTGGTCCTCCTGACCGTCCTCGCACTCGCCGCGGCCACGATCGCATTCGTGCAACAACAGGAGGCGGAACGCCAACGCAACGAAGCGGTACGCCAACGGAACCAGGCGATAGCCCTGCGGCTGGAATCCGATGCCGAGTCTATGCTCGACGGCACACATGCCCGCGACGACGTCCGCGCAATCCAGGAAACACTCGCCGCCCAACAGATCGCGACGACACCCAACCCCGGCGCTGCGCTTCGGACTCTGAATGCCCTGTCCTCCACCGAAAAGATCATCAGGACCGGTGCCCCGTACTCGATTCCTCCGAACGCCACCGCCGACAGCCTCAGGCGTGCAACCGAAACCGCGCAGCCGGTCTTCAGTATTGCAATTCGACCGGACGGGCACCGCATCGCCACCAGCGGTCTCCAAACAAGAGTGTGGGACGCCAACACTGGTAAGCAGGTCGATCTATCTTCCCGAACGGATCGCGGATCGTACGCCGTGGCGTACAGCCCGGACGGGCACCGCATCGCCACCGTCAACGCAGACGGCAACATCCAACTGTGGGATGCCGACACAGGGACGCCGGTCGGTGATCCCCTCACCGGTCATGCAAACGGCTCCGTCAAGAGTGGTGTGGCGTTCAGTCCGGACGGGCACCGCATCGCGTCAGTCGGCACCGACGGGACAATTCGGGTGTGGGACGCCGAATCCCGCGTGCCCCTCGTTACCTTCACCGGCCACGAGGGTGGCGCACACAGCGTGGCGTTCAGCCCCGATGGGCATCGCATGGTTTCCGGTGGCGGCGACGCGACGGTCAGGATGTGGGACGTCGACAAAGGCGAGCCCATCGGTGAACCGATGAGACGCCACACCACGGCTGTGAACAGCGTTGCGTTCAGCGCGGACGGCCGGCGCATCGTCTCGGGCAGCGGAGGACCCACCCCTGGGTCCGACATTCTCTACGACCTCGCGGCGCCCATCGTCCTGTGGGACGCAGACACGCGCCAACCCGTCGGCGAACCGTTGACCGGCCACGCAGGTTATGTCAACAGTGTTGCGTTCAGCCCCGACTCCCAACGAATCGTCTCCGGAGGCGGGGACAATGTTGTGCTCCTCTGGGATGCCGAGACCGGCGCGTCGGCCGGCCCACCGCTACTGGGGCACACCGGCACGGTCACGAGCGTCGCATTCAGCCCCGACAAGGCCAATCCACGCATCGTCTCCAGCAGTATTGACGGAACCCTGCGCATATGGAATACCGAACCGGACGACTCCATTGGTCATCTTTGGACAGCACTGTCCACCGAGTCTCGAGGGCCGGGCCACAGTGCTGTGCTGGCTGTCGAACCGATCGGTCACCGAATACTGGCGTTCGAATTCAACGACCCGCAGTCCGGCGAGGGGACCGTCTGGATAGTCGACCCGGATACCGGAGCTCGCGCGGGCCCCTTAGCGCTACCCGAACAAGTCACCATCACCTCCAGCGCCTTCAGCCCCGACGGACGTCGCGTGGCTATCGGTACCGATGACAAAACCTTCCGGATCTGGGAGGCCGACTCCGGCCGCGCCCTCGGCGGGCCGGTCACCGGTCTCCACGACTCGGCTTCGAACCTGGCGTTCAGCGGCGATGGACGCCGCATCGTGGCCGGCGGCGCGGACAAGTCCGTCATCGTCTGGGACGTCGATTCAAGCCGAGCGATCGGCACACCATTGACGGGTCCAGATGGCGCCATCGTGAATGTCGCGTTCAGTCCGGACGGGCGCCGAGTCGCGGGAAGCACAGACAAGTCCGTCTGGATATGGGACGTCGATTCCGGCCGGACAATTGGTGGCCCCCTCGAGGGTCACGAATGGGACATCAGTACTGTCAGATTCGGTTCCGGTGGGCGACGCGTCATCTCCGTAAGCGGGGACTCGGTTCTCCTGTGGGACGCCGAGACCGGACAGCGCGTCGCGCAAGCACCTGCAACGGGGTATTTAGGCGCCTTTGCGATCAGCCCGAACGGGGAGTTCTTCGTCACTGCGGTTGGGGTTGACCTGCAACGCTGGGATTCCATGACCGGCAATCCGATCGGCGCCCCCATGCCAGGCCGCCAGCCAGGGAAGATCTTCAGCATCGTCGTCACCAGTGATGCGCGCTACATCCTTTCCGGAGGCATGGACCAAGTCCTGCGATTCTGGGATGCCGCGACGGGCGAACCGATCGGCGACCCACTCAAAGGTCCAGACGGCTGGATCATGATGATCCAGGCGACCCCCGATGGTCGCGTCGTGCGTACGGTCTGGCTATCTCCGGACCAAGGCGCCGGCGGCGGGGTCTGGGTCTGGCCGGGGCCGGCATCCTGGGAGGACGAGCTGTGCTCGAAACTCAGCGAGAATATGAGCGGCAAGCAGTGGTCCGAATGGGTCTCACCCGACATCGAATACACCGCGGTATGCCCCGATCTACCTCAACATTCGGGCGACAACTAAACCACCTTCGGATCGAATTATCGGTTTCGGCTCGCGCCGCACCCCGTCCGCTCCGACCCCGACGGTCCAGATCGTGCGGGTCACCGATTGAACAGACTGACAGTGATCGCACGAACGTAGTGTCGACGTCGGTTCCGCTGGTCGACAGATACCTGTCGCGTAGGACCTGTCCCACGGTTTGTCCCCGCTCAAGTTGCGAGCAACGCTGGCTTACGCCAAGACTCGTCGCCGGAGTCCGTGCGCAAGTCGTGCGTAGAGGCTGGCCCGGCCCGAATGGAAAGATGGATCCGCCGCAGGACACAGCGCCACTCCAGGAGGTGGACGATGCACCACAACGATCACCCGTCCGAGCTTCGCACCCGACTCTGGAACGATGCACTGGGCAAGTCCGGGCCTGAGGCACGCGCCACAGCATATGAGAGCGCGGTGCTCGAGCAGTACCGGCTCTACGTGGAGATGGCCGACCGGGTAAGCGCCCGACGGGGCCTGGCAAATTCGTTCTTCCTGACCCTTAACACCGGCATCTTCACTCTCGTCGCCGCCTTCTGGAAGACCCCACCGCCGGACAACGCGGGGTGGCTGGCGATCCCACTGGCCGCGATCCTCGGCCAGTGCTTCGCCTGGTTCTACCTGGTCCGCAGCTACAGGCTCCTGAACAGCGCCAAGTACCAGGTTGTCGGCGCGCTCGAGGAACGACTCCCGGCTTCCCCGTTCTGGCGTGCCGAATGGTGGGCCCTGGGTGAAGGGAAGGACCGGTCCCGGTACTGGCCCCTGTCGCACATCGAGCAGTGGATCCCCTTTCTCTTCGCGCTCGCGTACATCGCGGGGTTCCTCGCCGCTGTTCTCGCCTGAGTCTTCGCCGATAACGCCTGTGCGGGATTGTGTCAATTCGGCGGACATTCCGTAGTCCCGCACCCAAACCTCCACGCCGACATGATCATCCACGTGGTGATGCAGTCACCCCTTGAGCCCAAGATCAATTCTTCGACACTGGGCGACCGAACGCCGCCTGTGTCGAGGTCATGGTGCAGGCGTAACGGGCGGCCAGTCCTGCGGCTCGACATTGCTCGGCTTCCCGATGCCATCATCGCCCCCAGTCGAACTCCGGCGGAGGAGGACCCCACTGCCGCGGCTGGAGGAACACGACGCGCTTCGAGCCGAAGTCAATAGCGACGAAATTCGACCTACCCGCGAACGTTGCCTGGCGGAACTGGGCGTCGCCGGCGAAGGTCGCCTGGTCGAACAGGGGCCAGGAAGGTGCGTGCGGGATTTCGGTCAGCAGGTGGAGGGTGCGGGCAGGTCGGCGGCGCGGTCGTCGATCCAGGGAATCGCGGTGGTCGCTTGGAAGGCGACGGAGTTGACGGCGTGACCGATGATCGTTCCGGGCAACACAGGTGGAATGTCGCGCAGGTCGAGCAGTTGCACGGTCGCGCCCTGTGCGCACCATCGTGCGGCGAGGTCGCGGACAGCAGATGCGGGCACGATATCGTCGGCGTCGCCGGTCAGTAGCAGGACCGGTGCGGTGGGTCGCCTGTCGCCCAGGCGCTGGTCGTCGAGCGCGCGCAGGGTGCGGGGGTCGGCGGCGATGACGTCGGGAAACAGCGGGCGTTTGCTGGTCGTCCAGTTTTCGGTGCGCTGGAATCCGTAGCGCAGCACCGTTTCCGCGCCACATTGGCCTGCGGTGTCGGCAAGCATCGCCTTGCCCTGTTCGTTGAGCTCGGCGTCGAGGACCGCGACAGTCTCGGGGTAGACGGCGCGCATCGAATTGAGCATGTAGCCGAATGCGCCGGACAGACCCGTCCCGTCGGCGTAGGCGGCGAGGGTCATGAGATCGCCCGGTACCGCACCGACGTAACTGCCGCGGAGATCGAGTTCGGGGGCGTAGTCACCGACGCGTTCGGCGGCCGCGCCTGCCGCGTGCCCGCCTTGGGAGTAGCCCCAGAACAGCACCGGCCCGTCGGCGGGAATCGTGGATCCGGGCAGGCGCTGGGCCGCGCGGGCGGCATCGATGACGGCGTGGGCTTCGGCCGCAGCATTGAGGAAGGTGTGCGTGCCCGGCGTGCCCAGACCCTGGTAATCAGTGACCACGACCGCTGCCCCGCGCGCGACCAACTCCCCGACGGCGGTGATCTCGTATTCGGCCATCACATCCAGCGGTGGAACGTAGTGCACGAGTTGCCCGAACTGGCGTGAGGGCGCGCATTGGTCACCCTGGCCGTGTGTGCCGACCGCGAAACTCACCAGCGGCCGCTCGCCCGGCCCCTGCCAGGCGGTGGTGGGGTCGAACACAATCCCGGTCACCGCGACCGCATCCCCCGCCGGATCGGTACTGCGGTACATGATCCGGGTGGTCCGCGCGGGAAGCGGAACCGCCACCGCGGCCGGTTCGGTGCGCACCAGATCACCCGGCCGCGCGGCCGGTAGTGGGTCGGGCGGGCTGTAGAAATCGCCGACCGTGGTCGGGTTCGCATGCGCGATGGGAACGGTCGACAACGTGGCGCAACACAACGCGAGGATCGAAAGCAGACGAGGCAGCATGGGCGAAGCCTACATTCCAAATACCGACAGTTTTTGAAAACCGACGGTATCCGTGTGGATCAGCCGGACCTAGACCACGGACTGCGCGCGCGTGCTGACGCATCGGCGCATCGGTCTGGTTGCCGCGTGCGGACAGGATGTGCCGCACGCGCTCCCGGAACTGCTCGGGGGTGAGCCCGAAGGTGACGTCGGTGGATCCAGGATCAGTTCTGCACCGCGATAGCCCAGACTTTCGACATCGTTGCCGACGAAACGAACAGCCCACCGAGTGCGCGGCAGGTCAGGCGCCCGAAGTGAGCGATCGATGCCATCGGGCGGTCGATCGCTTGGAGCGAAACGGACACGGAACCGTCGATTGCGGGGCCACGCGAAGGGTTCCACCTCGGCGGTATCGTCACTGTCACGGTGTCGAAGTTGCCGCTGCTTGTGCGGAGTTCACACCAGACCTGGTGAGGTTCACTCTCCTGGTTCCCGAGAACGGTCTTGGCGAATACCGCGTGGCCGCCGATGCCGCCGATCGCGTGATCGATGATCACCGCGTCGGTGAGGGTGCCGACCTCCACGGGGCCATCGTGGAACGACTCGCTCATCGGGGGTACATGCGGACCGAACGGCGGCGTGGTGTGATCTCCGAGCGCCTGCGGGGCTGAGAACCCGTGAAACGCCATGACGGCGACGAGTACCAGCAGCACCCGCGACGAGCGTGCGATCCGAATTGGTTGCGTAGCAGACCGATACATCGCATTCTCCTCTACCGCACACATCGAACGAGAGTTCTTGTTTCGGGGGCGACGGGGCAGATCAGATGACCATCATCGTTTTCGCCTCGTTGGCGATGGCCTTCGGCGTGGAGCAGGCTCGCGCGGACGAGATCGTCCTGTGGTTCCTGACGGCACAGGCTTGTCTCGCGTACTTCACCGCGGGCGTGGCGAAGCTGGTCGGCTCGTCGTGGCGCAGTGGCGCGGCACTGCCCGAAGTGCTGGCGACACAGTCCTACGGGCATCCGTGGGCCGGGCGGGCCCTGGCCCGTCATCGCGGGGGGCCTGACGACCTTTTTCTGGGCGTCCGTCGCCACCTACCCGGCGATCATCTTCTGTGCCACTGTCCGGGGCTGGTAACAGCGCCACGACAGCCGGCCACGTCACGAATCAGGTTGTCGCGGAGTGCGCCGACGGGACTACGCCGAGTTGCTGCATCATCCCGAGCGTGTCCCAGGAGGCCCAGCTCTCGATGATCTTGCCGTCCGCGAAGCGATTGATCGTAATTCCCTGAACAACCGCCGATTTGCCGGTGGCGGGCATACCCATCATCTCGCCGTCATTGGTTCCGGTTCCCGTCCATCGGGTGGTGACGAAGTCGCCTTCGGCGATCTGTTCGTTGATCAGGAACCGTTGATCCGAGAAAGCGGCGAGATACATCTGCACGAGCCGCCTGAGGCCTTCGGGGCCGTGGACCTCGGCGAACGGGTTCTGCGGATCGTGGTTGATGCAGTCGTCGGCCATGATTTCGTCGAAGACATCGAGGTCTCGCGAGTTCCACGCGTCGAAGATGCGCTTGGCTGAAGCCTTGTTCTGCTCTGACATGGCGTTTCCTTACTGGTAGTGACGCCGAACCGGCGAAGGGGCTCGTCACTACAGGCAGCCTTCGCCACGCCCGGCGTTCAGCACGGTGTGACGCTCGGGCCGACGGAAACCAGCCGTCACAGCCCGATACGAGGACGTTGCCATCACGGAGGATGCCCGCCCCGGATGTTGCCCGGCAAGCACTCAACTCCCCACCGGGCGCAAACCTTGAAGCCGGTGTACGGAATAATTGTGCGCCTTTTTCGCAAGCAAGGTAAGAGGCGACCACGTACACGTTCGATGTCTTTTCCAGCCTCGACGGCGATATCCAGGAACTCGTCTACCGGCCGACCCTGCACGGTTGAGATCAGGTGTGCGGTTCCCGGGTTCGGTGCGTGTCAGAATGCGCCCATGACCATCAAGTTCGACGCGCTCGATGCCGCGTTGCTGGCCGAACTGGCCCGTGACCCCCGGGCGCCGATTCTCGAGCTGGCGCAGCGACTCGGGGTCGCCCGCAATACCGTGCAGGCGCGGATGAAGCGGCTCGAGGCATCGGGTGCCGTGCGGGGTTATCCGCCTGATATCGATGTGCAGGCCATCGGGTTCGCGGTGCACGCCTTCCTTGGCATCGAACTCGATCAGAACAAGATGGATCCGATCATCGAGACGCTGCGCGGGTTCCCGCACGTCCTCGAGGTGCACGCCACCACCGGCCGCGCCGATCTGCTGGTGCGCATCGCCGCGCAATCGCAGCAGGATCTCCTGGAGATCATCCAGCGGGTGCACGCCATCGACGGCGTGAACCACACCGAGACCATGCTCGCCCTGGCCACGCCGATCGGGTATCGGAGCCTGCCACTGGTCGAGCATCTGACGAACCGGACGAATCAGCCGTGATGTGACCCAGGTCTCTCGCGCTCGAGCAGATTGATACATCCAGCTCAGTGGTACAGATCACTTTTGAGCAGACTGATCAACTATTCGACTGACTGTTGACACCGATTGCCCTCCACGGCACATTTCGCAGCACCGATAGCAAGTTCCTTCGTTGCGCAGCTCACGATCTGGGTTGTGGAAAGTGTGGTGAGGCGTTCATGACCACCGTCGTCTGTGCGACTGCCCGACCGTCGGCCGAGCCGGCCGCGCCCTACGACCTCGCCGATCGCTACCGCTCCGGCGCGGGCCCGGTACTGCTGACCGGGGTCCAGGCCATCGCCCGGCTGCTGGTGGAACAGCATGTGCGCGATATTCGCGCCGGTCGCCGCGTCGCGACGTTCGTCTCCGGCTACCAGGGCAGCCCGCTGGGCGGGGTGGACAAGATGCTGCTCGGCATGCCGGAGGTACTCACCGAGCACGACATCACCTTCGTCCCCGGGTTCAACGAGGAACTGGCCGCCACCGCGGTCTGGGGCAGCCAGGCCGAGCTGCCCGCCGGGCGGCCGACCCACGACGGCGTGGTCGGCGTCTGGTACGGCAAGGGTCCCGGCGTCGACCGCGCGACCGACGCCATCCGGCACGCCAATATGTACGGCGTGAATCCGCGTGGCGGCGTGCTGCTGCTGGTGGGCGATGATCCGGCCTCGAAATCGTCGACCGTACCCGCGGTGAGCGAACGCTCGCTGGCCGCGATGGGGGTGCCCGTTCTGTTCCCGCGCAATGCCGAGGAGATCATCACCCTCGGTATGCAGGGCATCGCGATGTCGCGGGCCTCGGGGTGCGTGGTGGCGTTGAAGATCGTGGCCGATGTCGCCGACGGGGCGTGGACGGTCGACGAGGGCGTGGCCGACCTCGCCCTGACGGTGCCCGAAGTGCAGTGGGAGGGAACGCCTTTCGTCTATCGACAGAGACCGATGGCGGCGCCGACCGACAGTGTGCTCGCCGAAGCGGACCTCTACGGGCCACGCTGGGCGACGGTGCACGCCTACGGTGCGGCCAACGCTCTCGACGTCGTCGAGGTGGACCCGGCCGAGGCGAAGGTGGGGATCGCGGCCACCGGCACCACCTTCGACGCGGTCCGCCAGGCTCTGCTGGATCTGGGTGTCGACGAGGCGAGCATGCACCGCGCCGGAATCCGGTTGCTGCGCATCGGCATGCCCTATCCGCTGGGCACGGCCGCGCTCACCGAGTTCGCCCGCGGGCTCGAGCAGTTGATCGTTGTCGAGGACAAGACCGCGTTCATCGAAACGCAGGTCCGCGAGATCCTCTACGGCACCCCGGACGCGCCGCGCGTGCTCGGCAAGCGCGACGAGCGCGGCGCGCGCCTGATGCCGGTCGACGGCGAGCTCACCGCCGGACGGCTGCTGGCGCCGCTGCGCCGGGTGCTGCGCGGACGGGTGGAGCTGAAAAAGGCAGCGCCCCCGGCACTTCCGCTGGAGGTCCTCTCCGCCAAGCGGACGCCCTATTTCTGCAGCGGCTGCCCGCACAACCGCTCCACCGCCCTGCCCGACGGCTCGATCGGCGGCGGCGGCATCGGCTGTCACACGCTGGTCACCATGTCCGGGCGCACCGACAGCGCGGTCACCGGGCTCACCCAGATGGGCGGTGAGGGCAGCCAGTGGATCGGGCAGGCGCCGTTCACCGATGTGCCGCATCTGTTCCAGAACATCGGCGACGGCACCTTCTTCCATTCCGGGCAGCTGGCGATCCAGGCCTGCGTCGCGGCCGGGGTGAACATCACCTACAAGCTGCTCTGGAACGAGGTCGTCGCGATGACCGGCGCCCAGGACGTGGAGGGCGGGATCACCGTCGCGCAGCTCACCCACAAACTCACCACCGAGGGTGTCCGCAAGATCGTCATCTGCGCCGATGAGCCGAAGCGGCACAGCAAGCGAGCGCTGGCGAAGGGCACGCTGCTCCTGCATCGCGACCGGCTCGACGAGGCGCAGAAACTGCTGCGCGAGATCGAGGGCGTCACGGTGCTGATCTATGACCAGCACTGCGCCGCCGACGCCCGCAGGCAGCGCAAGCGCGGAACACTGCCGACCCGCAACACCCGGGTGGTGATCAACGAGGCCGTGTGTGAGGGCTGCGGTGATTGCGGCGCCAAGTCGAACTGCCTGTCGGTGCAGCCGGTCGAGACCGAGTTCGGGCGCAAGACCCGCATCGATCAGACCTCCTGCAACACCGATTACAGCTGCTTGGACGGCGATTGCCCGTCCTTCGTGACGGTGGAGGTGGATCCGGCCAAGGGCAAGTCCCAGCGGCGCGAACCCGTCGAGCCGCCCGCCGTGGCCGATCCGGGCGTGGGCGCGCCGACCCGCACGCAGAACGTGCTGATCGCCGGAATCGGGGGCACCGGCATCGTGACGGTGAACCAGGTCCTGGCCACCGCCGCCCTGCGCGCAGGCTACGAGGTGGAGAGCCTGGACCAGATCGGCCTGAGCCAGAAGGCCGGCCCGGTGCTGTCCCACCTGCGGTTCTCCACAACGGAATTGGAGCCGGCCAACCGGCTCACCCCCGGCAGCGCCGACTGCCTGCTCGCCGTCGACCTGCTCACCGCCACCGACCCCCGCTACCTCCAGTACGGCGACGCGGCGAGCACCGTGGCAGTGGCGTCGACGAGCCAGACCCCGACCGGCGACATGGTCTTCGACAAGTCGGTGGCCTACCCCGCGACGGACACTCTGCTGGATCGGCTTGCCACGGCGACGAATTCGATCAGTCACTTCGACGCGCTCGCGGCGGCACTGACGCTGTTCGGGAACACGGCAGCGGCCAATTTCCTGATCGTGGGCGCGGCCGTCCAGAACGGCGGGCTGCGCCTGCCGGTCGCGGCGATCGAGGAGGCCATCGGGATCAACGGTGTCGCGGTGAACGCCACCATCGCGGCGTTCCGGTGGGGGCGGGTCGCCGTCGCCGATCCGGCGGCGTTCGCGGCGGCGGTCGACACAGGCCGACCGCGGCGCACCCAGCCGGTGGCGCCCGCGGAGTTGCTGGCGAACACCAGCTTCGAGGGCGAGGTGCGCCGGGTCGTGGAACTGCGAGCGGCTCAGCTGATCGGCTACCAGAACGCGAAGGTGGCACACCGTTACCTCGAGACGGTCGAATCCGTTTGGGCGGCAGAACGTTCGGTCACCGAGCGCACCGAGTTCAGTGAGGCGGTCGCGCGGGGGCTGTTCAAATTCACGGCCTACAAGGACGAGTACGAGGTGGCTCGGCTGCTCGTGGACCCGGACTTCCTCGCCGATGTGCAAGCCCAGGTACCCGGCGGCGAGAAGCTCACCTACAAGCTGCACCCGCCGATGCTGCGTGCGTTGGGCCGCGACAAGAAGATCGGTCTGCGGCCGAAGTCGCATGTGGCGCTGAAGGTTCTGGCCAAGGGCAAGTTCCTGCGCGGCACCAGGCTCGACCCCTTCGGCTACGCCCATGTCCGCAAGGTCGAACGCGAACTGCTGGCCCACTACACCGACATGGTGCGTCGGCTGGCACACGATCTGACCAGCGAGAACTACGAAACAGCCACTGCGGCAGCCGCACTGACCGACGTCGTGCGCGGCTACGAGGACATCAAGCTCGGCAATGTCGAGCTCTACCGCGCCCAGCTGCGCGAGCTCGGCATCGACTCCTGACGGGAGACGTTGCCACCGAGCCCACGGCACCATCCACCTCCGCGTTCGCTCGACCACGTCCTCACCGCCACACGAACCCAGCCACTGCGACGTGCACCGCCGCGGCAAGCGGCTGAGCACATCGCCGCGCCGCAGCGCACCCGCGCCACCACTACGTCGCCGCACCAGCGGCACAACTGAAACTGCCGCGGACCCGCGGCACCACAACCCCGCAGCCCAGGGCACAACCCTGGTGCGCGGAACCGGAAAGGAAATCGACAGTGACCGTTGCGCACACCGAAGCAGGAGTCTTCGGCCGATCGCACGAGCTCAGCGCCCGCGCCCACGAGCAGGTCGTGTTCTGCGAGGACGACAGATCCGGGCTGAAGGCGATCATCGCGATCCACTCGACCGCACTCGGCCCCGCCCTCGGCGGTACCCGCTTCTACCCGTACGCCGATGAATCCGCGGCTCTGCAAGACGTGCTGCGACTGTCCTGGGGAATGACGTACAAGGCCGCGGCGGCGGGGGTGGATCTCGGTGGCGGCAAAGCGGTGATCATCGGCGATCCGGCCACCCACAAGAGCGAGGACCTGCTCGCCGCCTACGGGCGGTTCGTCGAAACCCTCGGTGGGCGCTACATCACCGCCGGTGACGTGGGCACGAACACCGACGATCTGGATGTCATCGGTCGGCACACGAGCCACGTCACCGGCCGCAGTGTCGGCGCGGGCGGCAGCGGCGACAGTGCCCGGCTGACCGCGCTCGGCGTCTTCCACTCGATGCGCGCCGGAGCCGAGTTCGTGTGGGGCGCACCGACACTGGCCGGGCGCACGGTCGGCGTCGAGGGTGTCGGCAAGGTGGGGCGCGAACTCACCGCCCTGCTGCTCGCCGACGGCGCCGAGGTCTGCGTGACCGATGTGAACGAGGCGGCGCTGCGGCGCATCACCGACGAACTGCCCGCCGTCCGGCTGCTGTCGACAGTGTCCACCGCGCCGGTCGACGTGTACGCCCCCTGCGCGATGGGCGCCACCCTCACCGCGGCGAGCGCCGCGACGATCGAGGCGAAGCTCATCTGCGGTGCGGCGAACAACCAACTCGCGACACCCGAGGTCGAGCAGGCGCTCACCGACCGCGGCATCACCTGGGTGCCCGATTTCGTGGCCAATGCCGGTGGCCTCATCCAGGTGGCCGGTGAACTGCGCGCCGCCACCCCGGCCGAGGTCGAAGCCGAGGTCGCCGACATCTACCCGCGCTGCCGCGAGATCATCGCCGCCGCCATCACCGAGGGGATCGGGACCGGCGCCGCCGCCAACCGATTCGCCGAGCGCCGTCTCGATGCCATTCCGAGGTCGCTGCGATGATGAACAAGAGCAGCCTGTTCCGGACCAAGTCGGTCGAACAGTCGATCCGGGACACCGACGATCCGGATGCCAAGCTCCGCAAGGATCTGACGGCGAAGGACCTGACGATCTTCGGTGTGGCGGTCGTGATCGGCGCGGGCATCTTCACCCTCACCGCGCGCACCGCGGGCACGGTGGCGGGACCGGCGGTGTCGCTGGCCTTCGTCTTCGCCGCGATCGCGTGCGGGCTCACCGCGCTGTGCTACGCGGAGTTCGCCTCGACCGTGCCGGTGGCAGGTAGCGCGTACACCTTCGCCTACGCCACCTTCGGCGAGGTGATCGCCTGGATCATCGGCTGGGATCTGATCCTGGAGTTCGCACTCGCGGTGTCGGTGGTCGCCAAGGGCTGGTCACAGTACCTCGGCGAAGTGCTCGGATCATCGGCGCCGGTGCTCCACCTCGGCACGGTGAAGTTCGACTGGGGCGCGGTGGTGATCATCGCGGTGGTCGGCGTGCTGCTGGCCACCGGGACCAAGCTGTCGTCGCGGGTGTCGGCCATCGCCGTCGCGATCAAGCTGGGTGTGATCGCGCTGGTGCTGGTCGTCGGCGCGACGTATTTCAAGCCGTCGAACCTGACCCCCTACATCCCGCCGGCGCAGCCGTCGGAGAAGGCC
Source organism: Nocardia sp. NPDC056541 (assembly GCF_042794235.1). Classification (NCBI taxonomy): domain Bacteria; kingdom Bacillati; phylum Actinomycetota; class Actinomycetes; order Mycobacteriales; family Nocardiaceae; genus Nocardia; species Nocardia sp. NPDC056541. Next base: position 325,329 of record NZ_JBHTUD010000008.1, on the reverse strand, counting down.
GAGGGGATGCACCAGTCGCTGTTCGCCTTCCTCACCGGCTCCGGTGGCACCAGCTACGGCTGGTACGGGCTGCTCGCCGCGGCCAGCCTGGTGTTCTTCGCCTTCATCGGCTTCGACGTGGTCGCCACCACCGCCGAGGAGACGCGCAACCCACAGCGCGACGTCCCGCGCGGCATTCTGGCGTCGCTGGCGATCGTGACGGTGCTCTACATCGCGGTCTCGCTGGTCCTCACCGGCATGGTGTCCTACACCGAACTGGCCGACGGCAACGCCACATTGGCCACCGCCTTCGCCATCCACGGCGCCACCTGGGTGAAGAACATCATCGCCATCGGCGCGCTGGCCGGGCTGTCGACCGTGGTGATGGTGATGTTCCTCGGCCAGACCCGGGTGCTGTTCGCCATGGCCCGCGACGGTCTGCTGCCTCGCGGTCTCGCGCAGACCGGCAAGAAGGGCACACCCGTGCGGCTGACCGTGCTCGTCGGTGTGGTGTGCGCACTGCTGGCCGGTTTCGTCGAGTTCGGCACGCTGGAGGAAATGGTCAATATCGGCACACTGGTCGCGTTCGTCCTGGTGTCGATCGGGGTGCTGGTGCTGCGTCGCACCCGTCCGGATCTGCCGCGCGGGTTCCGCGTTCCGTTCGTCCCGGTGGTTCCCGTTCTCGGCGCTCTGGCCTGCGTGTGGCTGATGGTCAACCTCTCGATCGAGACCTGGCTGCGCTTCGTGATCTGGATGGCACTCGGTGTCATCGTGTACTTCGCCTACGGGCGCAGGCACTCGGTGCTCGGTCGCAGGCGACCCGATTCCGCGGAACCGGAACTGACACCGGTTCGATAGACCCGCTGCACACCCGGGGCCCGGCGATTCGGTGGATCGCCGGGCCTCGGGTGTGCGGTCACAGTGTCAGCTGATCGGCCGCCGACGTGAGCAAGTCGATGAGGTCGCGATCGTGCACGGGCAGGCGGCCGGTCTTGCCGATCGCGGCCAGGGCACCGGTGACAGTGCCGTCGGCGGTGCGGATCGGGACGGCGACGGCGCTGCGGCCGAGGCGGCATTCGTTCACCTCGACGGCGACCGCGTCCGCGGCGACTCGGCGTAGCTCGGCGGCGAGATCGGCGGCGTCGGTGATGGTGAAGGTGGTGACCTTGCGCGGGGTGGCCTCGGCCGCGAAGTCCGGGTACCGCGCCAACAGGATCTTGCCGATGGCCGAGGCGTGCGGGCAGGCGAGCAGCACCTTCTCCCCACTCAGCTCATGGTCGGGGTCCTTGTCGACCATCCTGACCCGGCCGCCGGCGAAGGAGGCGAGATGGATGCCGAAACGCAGCTGGGCGCGCAGTTCACCGAGGATCCGGTGATTGCCGGAGACGGGCTCGGGAGCGGCAGCCCCGGCGAGCTCACGGGTACGGCGGCCGAGGGCGAAACCGGACAGGTCCTCGATCCGCACCAGGTAGCCGTCGGCAACGAGGAGATTCAGGAGGCGGTACGCGGTGGCGGGGGCGATACCGGTCTGCGCGGCGATGTCCTTCGCGGTGGCGCCCGAACCCAGCTGCGCTACCGCCTCGAGCAGAGCGAGGGCCTTCTGGACAGCCCTCGGCTCGTGCCCGGTCGGGCCGTCGCGGCGGGTCGTCGTTGTCACTGTTCGCCGCGGTCCGCCCCTACCAGGGCCATCGCGCCGCGGGCGTTGACGGCGAACACCCCGGCGCCGGGCAGCACGTCAGCGGATTCGGGACTGTCGAAAACACCGATGGCCGTGAGACTTTCGGGACAACTGTCCCGCAGCCAGCGATACCAGGCAGCACCGGCCAGCAGCACCGCGAGCACCGTCGCGGGCGCGACCACCACACCGTCGCTCGCGTCCGACACCGTCAGACAGACCAGCACCGCGGCGAGCACCCCACTGCCGACCCAGCCGGCGACGAGGTCGACGCGGCTGCGCTCGCGGATACGGCCGAGCAACAGCACCGCACCCACCGCGACCAGGATGTAGGACACCGCGAGCGCCGTGCGCATGACCGTCTTGGCCGCGGCGAGCACACCGTCGAGCGCGACGAAACCCGAACCGGCCGTCGCGACGATGCCGATGATCAGCACCAACGCCACGTGCGGGGTCCGCAACCGCGGACCGACCCGGCTCAGCAGGCGCGGCAGCACACCCTCCACACTCATCGAATACATCAGTCGCGACGCGGCGTTCGACGAAGCCATCGACGACCCGAGCCACGAGCAGGTCAGCCCCGCGTCGAGCAGGATCACCACGAGCAGACTCGACCCACTCGCCGTCCCGTGCAGATACGCGTTCACCACCGTTCCCGCATGCCCGGACCAGGCCGCCCACGACGCGAAGATGAACAGCGCCCCGCACAGCACCGGGGTGAGCAGCACCGTACGGGTCACGGTGACCAGCGGACGCCGCGTCTCCGGTGCGAAGAACGTGGCGCTCTCGAAGCCCGCGAGCGCGAACAGCGCCGACATCGCGATGGCCAGCACCGCGGGAACGTTCGGCGCGGCCGGGGTGATCGCGACAGCAGGCCCCGACACCAGCATGAGGCCGATGATGAAGGCCAGCGAACACGCCTCGACCGCCAGAATCGCGATCGCGGCGAACCGCACACCACGCACCAGCACCGCGCCGATCAGCACCGCGATGCCGAGATAGACGGCCCCGATCTGCCAGCCGCGCAGCGTGATTCCCAGCTGCGCTGCCAAGGCGAGAGCGGTCTGCGACCCGTGATACATCGTCAGCGACGCACTGCCCAGGTACTTTACGAGCATTCCGACGCCACAGGTCAGCGCCGCACGCGGTCCGGCGCCGTGGCTGACGAAGGTGTAGAGCCCACCCGCCGCGGACAGCCGCCGGGTGAACTGTGCGACGCAGTACGCGATCAGCGTGATGACCAGCGTCGCGATGACGATCGTCACCAGGCCGGGCAGCAGAGCGTTGTGGGTGAGCATCGTGACCGGCAACAGCACCATCGACGCGGCGGGCGCGGTGGTCGCGATCGACTGGCCGAGCAACGCCACACCCGGCAGTTGTCTGCGCCCCAGCGCACGCAACGGCGACACCGCGGGGCGCTCGGGTTCCCCGGCCGCGAACGAGCGCGCGACCGCGTCGGCCAGTGCCGTCACCACACACCTCCCAGCGTTGTCGGTGCGGGCGAGGATATCCAGACCTGGTTTCGGCGGTATTGCGGGCGCGAGTCGGGGCGATGGTCACCGAGCGAGAAAGCGACCGCGGGGGATCTCACTCGCTGATCGGTGAACGTTTTCCGCGGCGTAGCGGCACCGACCCACCGTCGGCGGACGCTGTCGCAGAACGGATATCGCGGCGGACGGAGCTACCCATGGCAGTCACCAGAAGATCATTCATGCAGAGTCTCGGCATCACCGGTGGTGCCGGCCTCGCCTACGGCGCGATGTCGACCCTCGGCCTCGCGCCCGCCACGGCGCAGGTGTCATTCCGCTCGCCCGCCATGGGCGACCTCATCGGCAAGGGCGACGGGGGCGCGAAGGTGGCGATCCTCGGCGGCGGCCCCGCGGGGTTGTGCGCGGCCTACGAACTGGGCAAGGCCGGATACGACGTGACCGTGCTCGAAGCCAGGAAGCGAGCGGGCGGACGGGTGTGGTCGGTGCGCAACGGCACCACCGAAACCGATCTCAACGGCGAAACCCAGAGCTGCACCTTCGCCGAAGGGCACTACTTCAATCTGGGCGCCACGCGAATCCCGCAGGGCCACATCACCCTCGACTACTGTCGCGAACTCGGTGTCGAGATCCAGCCGTTCGGCAACCAGAACGCGTCCACCTTGGTCAACTATCAGAGCGGCACCTCGATCTCCGGGCAGTCGGTGCAGTACCGCGCCGCCAAGGCCGACATGTACGGCTACATGTCCGAGCTGTTGCAGAAGGCCGCGTCGCGGGGCGCACTCGACGACGTGCTCTCCGGCGCCGACAAGGAAGCGCTGTCGTCGTTCCTGCGCGATTTCGGCGACCTCTCCAGTGACGGCCGCTATCTCGGCTCGACCCGGCGCGGCTACACCTCCGAACCCGGGGCGGGTCTGAACTTCGGCGAACAGCCGAAACCGTTCCCGATGTCCGACACGATCCGCAGCGGTCTCGGCCGCAATTTCAGCTTCGAATTCGGCTACGACCAGGCCATGATGATGATGACCCCGGTCGGTGGCATGGACCGCATCTACGCCGCCTTCCAGCGCGAGATCGGCACGCAGCGCATCCATTTCGGTGCCGAGGTGTCGGCGATGAAGAACACCCCCGAGGGTGTGCGGATCGAGTACACCCAGGACGGCGCGCGCAAGTCCCTCGATGCCGACTACTGCATCTGCACGCTGCCGCCCCATCTCGTCGGTCGCCTGGCCAACAACCTGCCCGCCGATGTGCTCACCGCGCTGAAAGCCGCGATCCCAGTGTCCTCCGGCAAGCTCGGCATCGAATACTCGCGCCGCTGGTGGGAGCTCGACGACCGGATCTACGGCGGCGCGAGCAATACCGACAAGGACATCGCGCAGATCATGTTCCCCTACGACCACTACAACGGTGACCGTGGCGTGGTGGTCGGCTACTACAACACCGGCAAACGTCATCAGGCCTTCGAATCACTCACCCACCGGCAACGTCTGGCGAAGGCCGTCGACGAGGGCGCAGCGATCCACGGCGACAAGTACCGCGCCGACATCGCCTCGTCGTTCTCCGGCAGCTGGCGGCGAACCAAGTATTCCGAGGGCGCGTGGGTCGGGTGGTCGGGCAGCAATTCCCACGGCGGTGAGGCCACCCCCGAGTACACCAAACTCCTTGCCCCCGTAGAGCACATCTACTTCGCCGGTGACCACCTGTCCAACGCGATCGCCTGGCAGCACGGCGCCTTCACCTCCGCCCGTGACGTGGTGACCGCCCTGCACGCCCGCGTTGCCGCCTGAATCTCTCACCCCGACAAGGAGTATCGACCATGAAGACGACGATCACCCTGGCCGCGACGGCCCTCGCGGCGCTGACCCTCACCTCCTGCTCGGCCGACCCGGCCGAGTCGCAGCCGTCCACTGCGCCGAGTACTTCGGTTCTCGAAGCGGGACAGGCGAATCCGATGATCGCCCAAGGCGTGACGATCGCCGCCGACGCTACCGTCTACAAGACCAGCGGCCTCGGCCCCACCGCCACCAACAAGGCCGCCCCCACCGGCAGCCCCGAATCCTTCATCGACACCCAGCAGTTCGCGGACGCGAAGCTGCCCGCCGGTGTCACCGTCACCGAAGCGCAGGGCATGTCGGTGCTGGCCAGAATCCGGGAGAACCTCGAAGCCCAGGGCCTGACCCTGGACGACGTGATCACCATGCGGGTGTTCCTCGACAACGCGCCCGGCACCGACCGTGCCGACTACGCCGGCTGGAACCGCGCCTACCGGCAGTTCTTCGCCAATACGAACCTCACCACCGGCGACACCGAGCTGGTCCCCCTCGGCACCGCTGCCCCGGCCGCACCGCTGGTCCGCAACGCGGCACGACCGAGCCGCTTCGCCCTGGAAGTGGCGAGCCTGCCGGTGGCGGGATGGTTGGTCGAGGTCGAAGTCGACGCCGTGTACCCGGCGGGTAAGTGAGTCGGCTCGCTGACGAATGCCCTGGTCAGCGTCGCGTCCAGCTGGTGCGATAGCTCACGTTCCGGCAGCCTGTGGCACTGAGTGCCAGCCCGGGTGAAATAATCTCCGGGACAGCCAGGGCAATGCGATGTTGGGAGTTCTCCAGTGGAGTTGATCGGTGTAATCGGTGGCGGCACGATGGGCGCGGGGATCGCGGAGGTGTGCGCCAAGGCGGGCAGCTCGGTGCTCGTGCTCGAGACGAAGCCGGAGTTCGCCGAGGCGGCCAAGAACCGGATCGCCACCTCGATCGCCCGTGGCGTGACCAAGGGCAAGATCACCCAGGACGAGGCCGACGCGGTGCTCGCGCGGGTGCGCGTCACCCTGGACATGGACGAGTTCGCCGATCGTGACCTGGTGATCGAGGCCGCGCCGGAGATCGAGGCGCTCAAGTACGAGATCTTCGGCAAGCTGGACAAGATCGTCAAGCCCGAGGGCATCCTTGCCACCAACACCTCCTCGATCCCCGTGATCAAGGTGGCCGGGGCGACCGAGCGGCCCGAGCGGGTCGTGGGCGTGCACTTCTTCAACCCGGTGCCGGTGATGCCTCTTGTCGAGATCATCTCGACCCTGGTGACCGCGCCGGAAGCGGCCGTGGCCGTCACCGACTACGTGAAGAACACCCTCGGCAAGATGGCCGTGCAGGCCGGTGACCGCTCCGGGTTCATCGTCAACGCGCTGCTCATCCCCTACCTGTGTTCGGCGATCCGGATGCTCGAGTCGGGCTACGCCACCGCCGAGGACATCGACGCGGCGATGAAGGGCGGCTGCGGCTACCCGATGGGCCCGCTGACGCTGCTCGACACCGTCGGCCTCGACATCGCCCTCGCGGCGTCGGAGTCGCTCTACGCGGAGTTCGCCGAGCCGCACCTCGCCCCGCCCGCGCTGCTGCGCCGGATGGTGGACGCGGGCCGACTGGGCCGCAAGACCGGTCGCGGGTTCTACGACTACGCGAAGTAGTGCTGATTCCCGCAGGAGCCCGGTGCTCCTGCGGGAACCTCGGCGGGCTCCCGCTCACGCGTGCGTGAGATGGTCCGCTCCGGGCGCCGGGAAGAAGCCGATGTCGATGTAGTGGTCGAAGTAGCGGGCGATGACCGCGGCGTCGACCGCGGGGAACTCGATCGGCAGGCCGCGGAAGGGTTCGGCGGGGGCCGATTCCACGCGGGTGAGCACCGCCGCCGGATTCGCCTTGGCGAGGGCGGCCGCGTAGTTGCCGCTCAGTGCCGAAGCCCGCGCCAGGATGGGGTCCGCGTCCTGGCGTTCGGCCGCGGTGGAGAGCTGGAGGCCGAATTCCATCGGGTCGATGAAGTCGAAACGGTAACCGCGACTGCGGATCTCCTCGTAGACGACTTGCAGCGGCACCTGCGCGCCGGAGGCCCGGAAGATGTTGCCGATGGCCGCCGCCTGGCGAGATCGGCTGACGATCCCCGCCGCGACATGGTCGACCGGGGCCATCTCGATGGCGATCGCCCGCACATCGACAGCCACCCCGAGCACCAGCATGGACCGCAACATCGTCCACCAGGCGTCCTCGGCCGGGGCGACGCCCGTGCGGGAGTCGCCGGTGATCAAGCCGGGGCGGTAGACGGCGATGGGAACGCCACGCTCGATCGCGGCGTGCACGAGCTGCTCGGCGACCCACTTGGTCATCGCGTAGCCGGGCAGACCCGCGGGCACCCCGTTGTCCTGCGGGACCCCCGCCAGCACCGACAGGGTCGACACATAGTGGATCGGCTTGACCCTGGTGGTGGTGGCCAGGCGCAACACCTCGGTGGTACCGCAGACATTGGCCGCTCGCATCCGCGCATACGGTTCGAGGTGGTTCACCAGCGCGCCGTTGTGATAGATCGCGTCGGCCCTGGCGGCGAGTTCGGCGAAGCGCAGTGGGTCCATGCCGAGGTTCGGCTGCGCGAGATCGCCGGGGACGCCGACGATTCGGTCGCGATAGGGCCGCAGATCGATGCGGTACTTCGCGGCGGTGGAGACCACGCGATCCACCGCGCCCGCGTCATCGGTGGCGCGGACCAGGCAGTGAACGGTCGCCGACGTCTGTTCGAGGAGTTCGCGCAGCAGGAAGCTGCCGAGGAACCCGGTGGCGCCGGTGAGCAGCAGCGTGGCCGGTGCGCCGGTGCGCTGGGGCGCGCAGCCGGTGAGGTCGATCGACGGGTCGAGGATCGCGTCCACGGCCGGATCGGGACCGGCGGCCGAGGCCGACGACTCGTCGCGCAACGCCAGCGCCAGGTCGCTGACCAGCGGATAGCTGAACAGCAGGCGCAGCGGCACCTCGATGCCCAGTTGCTCGGCGAGGGTGGCGCGCACCCGGATCGCCGCGAGCGAGGTGCCGCCGAGGACGAAGAAGTCGTCGTCACGGCCTACTCGTTCGAGGTCGAGTACTCCGGCGATCGCCGAGGCGACGATCTGCTCGTCGGCGGTGGCCGGTGCCTGGTATTCGCGGATCTCCACGGCGGGCGCGGGCAGCGCCTTGCGGTCGAGCTTGCCGGTGGCACCGAGCGGGAACTCGTCGAGCACCACCAGACGGTGCGGAATCATGTACGGGGGCAACAGGGTTCGAATGGTCGCCAGCACCTCGACGGTGTCGACCGACGCGTCGAGGGGTGTCACGTAGCCGACCAGCTGTTCGTGATGCACCGCGACCGCCGCGCCCGCGACCGCCGGATGCGTGCGCAGCGCCGCCTCGATCTCGCCGGGTTCGATGCGCAGGCCGTGCAGTTTGAGCTGAACGTCGGTGCGGCCCAGGTAGGTCAGGTCACCGGACGGGAGTCTGCGCACCAGATCGCCGGTGCGGTACATGCGCTCACCGACGGGACCGTACGGGTCGGCGACGAATCGCTCCATCGTCTTGTCGGGGCTGCCGAGGTAGCCGCGAGCCAGTTGCGCGCCGGCCAGGTACAGCTCGCCGGGCGTGCCGACCGGCACCGGCCGCAGCCGCGCGTCGAGCACGTAGGCTCGAGAATTCCAGTGCGGCAAGCCGATCGGAACGATGCCGTCGCCCACCTCGGTAACATCGGCGCCGGTGATCGACACGGTGGCTTCGGTGGGGCCGTACAGATTGTGCAGACGACCCGCGGTGACGGTGGTGAAGCGTTCTATGGTGGCGTTCGGCAGCGCCTCACCGCCGACCCATACCGCGCGCAGCGAACGCAGGGCGCCGGTGGGCGCGGAATCCAGCAGCATCTGCAGGACCGAGGGCACGATCGTCGTACCGGTAACACGATGGCGGGCAACGAGTTCGGCGAGGTAAGCGGGATCGGTGAGCCCCTGCGTGGCGGCCACGATCATGTGCGCACCGGCGCGCAACGGGGAAGCGAAACCGATCATCGAGGCATCGAAGGTGAACGGAATCGACTGCAGGACAGTGTCGGACTCCCCCACCCCGTACTCGCCGACCATGAACGCGGCCTGGTTGACGATCGCCGCGTGCGGAACGCCGACGCCCTTCGGCTTGCCCGTCGAACCGGACGTGAAGATCACATATGCCAGGTCGAGGGCGTGCAGGGAACGCAGCCGGTCGGCGTCGGTCAGCCAGGCGTCCGAGAAGTGCGACAGCGCGACCCGGTCCACCTCCACGACCGGCAGTCCGTCGGCCGTGATCGCGTCGCCGGTGGTGGTCAGCAGGCAGACCGGCTGTGCGGCGGCGAGGATGTCGGCGCGGCGTTCGGCGGGCGAATCGGGATCGAGCGGCACGTAGGCGCCACCGGCCGCGAACACGGCGTACATGGCGACGACGAGATCGATCGACGGCCGAATCGCCACGCCCACCGTGCTTCCGGGGCCGACGCCGTCGGCGACCAGCAGCCGGGCCAGCCGGTTGACGCGCCCGGCCAGCTCGCCGTAGGTCACCGTGACCTCGTCGAAAGTGACCGCGGGTGCGTCCGGACGATGCTGGGCGCGGGCCTGGAACTCGTCGAGCAACGTCGTGTCGGAGACGAGCCGGAGCTCGCCGGAGGGCTCGGTCAGCTCGGCTTCCGTCAGCACCGGCAGGTCGCCGACCGGCCGGTGCGGCGCGGCGACGGCCGCGGCCAGGAGCCCGGCCAGCCGGGCACCGAGCGTCGCCATGGTCGAGGCGTCGAACAGGTCGGTGGCGTAGCGCCACGAGCAGCGCAGACCGGCGGGTCCGTCACTGTCCTCGAGCGGAACAACGGTGAGCTGGAGATCCACCGGTGCCGCTTCCTCGCCCAGATCCACCGCCGACACCGTCAGCTCGGGCAGTTCGAGGCGCGTGGCACCGAAGTTCTGGAACGACAGCGCCACCTGATACAGCGGGTGGTGTGCCTGGGTGCGCGGCGGATCCAGTTCGGCGACAAGGCGTTCGAAGGGCACATCGGCGTGGGCGAAGGCGGCCAGATCGATATCGCGAACCCTATCGAGCAGGGCCGCGAACGATTCGGCGGCGTCGACGCGGGTGCGCAACACGATGGTGTTGACGAACATACCGACGAGATCGTCGAGCTCGGGTTCGCCACGGCCCGCGACCGGCGCGCCGACGGTGACATCCTCGGTACCGGCGACCCGCGCCAGCAGCACCGACAGCGCGGCGCGCACGACCATGAACAGCGAGGCATTGTGTTCGCGCGCCAGGGTTTCCAGCGCGGCGTGCACCTCGGCGGGCACCGCGAAGTCCTGTGCGGCACCGCGAGTTCCCGCCACCGGCGGACGCGGCCGGTCGGTGGGCAGCTCGAGCAGGGCCGGGGCACCGGCGAGCGCGGTGCGCCAGAACCCGAGCTGTTCGGCCAGCAGCGAGCCGGCATCGTCTGCCGCACCGAGCATTTCCTGCTGCCAGAGCGTGTAGTCCGCGTACTGCACGGGCAACGGCGCCCAGCCGGGCACCGTACCGGCGGCACGAGCGGCATAGGCGGTCATCAGGTCGCGCGTCAGCGGGCCGAGCGAGAAGCCGTCGGTGGCGATGTGGTGCACGACCACCGCCAGCACATGGTCGGTCGCGGAGAGCCGGAACACGGCCGCGCGCACGGGAACTCGACGGCACACGTCGAATCCGCCGAATGTCAGCCTGGCCAGTGCGCCCGGCAGATCGGCTTCCGCGATCGGGTCGACCAGCACGTCGAGGCCGGCCTGCGCCACGGGCAACACCTGCTGGAAACCCGCGCCCTCGTGCTCGGGGTACACCGTGCGCAGCACCTCGTGGCGTTCGAGCACGTCGTCGAGTGCGGTGGTGAGCGCGACGGTGTCGAGCGGGCCGGACAGCCGCAGCGCGACCGGGATGTTGTAGGCGCTGGAGTCGGGATCCAGCCGCGCCATGAACCACATGCGCTGCTGGGCGAGCGACAGCGGGACGTGCGCACCACGTTCGCGCCGGGTCAGCGGTACCCGTGCCGACGCGGCACCGACCAGCGCGTCGAGGGCACCGGCCAGCTCGGCCACCGTGCCGTGCTCGAACACGGTGCGGGCCGGTACCCGCACACCGACCGCGGCACCGAGCCGACCGGCCAGCTGGGTGGCGAGCAGCGAATTGCCGCCGAGAGCGAAGAAGTCGTCGCCGCGCCCGATCGGGTCGGCGCCGAGCAGTTCGGCGAAGACCGCGGCCACGGTGCGCTCGGTGTCACCGCGCGGCTCCTCGAACTCGCGGGCGGCGAGTTCCGGCGCGGGCAGTGCCCGGTGATCGAGCTTGCCGACCGGCGTCAACGGCACCTCGTCGAGCACCACGATCGCGGCGGGCACCGCGTGCTGGGGCAGGCGCCGCTCGGCCAGCCGGATGAGTGCCGTGGTGTCGATCGTGGCACCCGCAGCCGCGACGAGGTAGGAGACGAGCGCGCTCTCCCCGCTGGGCAGCGTCCGGATCAGCGTGGCGGCGAAGCGCACCGTGTCGTCGGCGGCGAACAGCGCGTCGATCTCGCCGAGTTCGATGCGGAAGCCACGCAGCTTCACCTGCGCGTCGGTGCGCCCGAGGAATTTCAGGCCGACCCCGCCGGGCACGGGAACCCACTGCACCAGATCACCGGTGCGGTAGAGCCTGCCGCGACCGAGCGGGTCGGCGACGAATCTGCTCGCGGTGAGCCCGGCGCGATCGTGGTAACCGCGGGCCAGACCTTCCCCCGTGAGGTAGAGCTCGCCGGGCACCCGATCCGGAACCGGGCGCAGGCGGGCGTCGAGGACCAGTGCCGTCATCCCGGGGATCGTGTCGCCCATGGTGATCACGTCGTCGGCGGTCAGCCGATCGCTCATCGCGCAGACGATGGTGGTCTCGGTCGGGCCGTACACATTGAAGAACGCGCGGCCGGGCGCCCACCGCGCGATCAACTCGGGCGGATAGGCCTCACCGCCGACGGCGAGCGCGGCCAGTTCCGGCAGCGCCGCCGGGTCGAGCCCGGCCAGGGCGGCGGGTGTGATGAAGGCGTGGGTCACCCGTTCGGCGCGCAGCAGTTCGGTCAGTTCGTCGCCACCGTAGACATCGGGCGGCGCGATGACCATCGTCGCGCTCGCGCCGATCGCCAGCAGCATCTCCAGCATGCTGGCGTCGAAGCTGGGCGAGGCGAAGTGCAGGGTGCGGGAGGCGGGGGTGATGCCGAAGCGGCGGACCTGTTCGGCGCACAGCCCGGCCAGACCGGTGTGGGTGACCGCGACCCCCTTGGGGACGCCGGTCGAGCCGGAGGTGTAGATGATGTAGGCGAGGTCGTCCGGGGAAAGCCTGCGGACGCGTTCGCCCGCGCTCACGGGTTCGTCCGACATCGCGGCGCATTCGACGCCGAACTCGTCGGAATCGAGGGCGAGCCACTGGATCCCGGCATCGAGCCGGGCGGCGTCCGCCGCCGTGGCCAGCCCGAACGCGGCACCGGAGTCGGCGAGCATATGGGCCACCCGTTCGGCCGGGTAGCGGGGATCGACGGGCACGAAGGTGGCGCCGGACTTGGCGGCCGCCCAGACCGCGACCACGGACTCGATCGAGCGGGTCAGCGCGAGGACGAACCGGTCACCGGGGCCGAGGCCGCGGGCGATCAGCACCCTGGCCAGACGCGACGACCACTGGTCCAGTTCGGTGTAGGTGAGGGTCTGCCCGGCAAAGCGCAATGCGGGCGCCTCGGGGGCACGCTCGACGGCGGCCAGCAGGAGGCGCGGCAACGTGGACGTCACGGGCGCGCGGCGGACTCGACGCGCGGCGCGACGGCGTACGCCAGAAGCTTGCTCAGTCACCGGAAAGGCTTCCCTTCACCATGGATCACCCTTGCGATCGCACATCTCGACCATCGCCTGGACTCTCGGCTACACGGGGTATCGGAAAAATCCTGCGTGACGGTACCGCAAATATCTCATCAATTTCGGCGCAGTGGCAATTTGATCGTTTCAACGTACACACCAATGGGTATAGCCGACTGGCCAGTTTGTTACACAGCTCATACGCAGGTCATACGCAGGACGAAACATCTCCGAGCGGACGCGAGCTTTTCACATTCCCACTATTTGTCGGCCCGTCGCCGACCTGCACGTCCGTGACGATTCGTCCGACACAGACGACAAAACCGGAGACCGCGAACGCGGTCTCCGGCAGTCGATGATTCCGGCCGAGAATGGTTACCAGGCAGTAGCCCTCGCCGGTCGGCGAACCTCCCCCTGCTCCCCCATCGAGGGGTCCTGCACGCGGGTATTGCCCGCTTCGATCCACTGGGTGTCGGCCACCCCGTGGCGGGAACGGTCGGTGCCCCGCACCGCCGCCTCGCAGCGCCGGGCCAGATCCCGGCGATCCAATCCGGGGTGTTCGAGCGGCTCGAGCACGATCTCGGCGATCATGCCCTTGCTGCGCAGCACTCGCTTCGCGGAATCGGCGAAGGTGTCGGTCCCGACGAAACCGGGTACGGTGCACGGCATTCCGGCACTGTCCAGATACCGCAGCCGCACCGGCTGGACCGGGGTGGTGGTGTCGACGGCGGCCTGGAACATGGCGGGCCGCATCGAACCGTAGGCCCGGCCGCACCAGGTGGTGCCCTCGGGGAAGACAACGATCCGGTTACCGGCGGACAGCCGGTCGGCCACCTGCCCGACCACGCCGGGCAGTTCACGCAGTCGCGCCCGCTCGATCGGGATGACGCGGGTCAGCTTGGCGAGTTTGCCCAGCAGCGGCCACTCGACCATGTCGGCACGGGCTACGAAGCTCACCGGCTGCACCGCAGCCAGCGCCACCACATCCGCCCAGCCGATGTGCCCGGCCACGATCATCACCGCGATGCCGGTGTCGGCGAAACCCTCCGCCGAGGACTGCTCGGGAATCCGATTGTCGATGATGCGTAATCGCATCCCGAGGCAACTCAGTGCCGCCCTGGCGTAACGGCGCTGCAACTGCTCGCGCCGCGACTTCGGGGTGGCCACGGTCAGTACCGGGAAGCTGAGCACCAGCCCGGCCATTCCGGCCAGCCGGGCGAACATCCTGGCGGTGCCGACCTCGTCGATCGGCTCGATGCAGCCGGACCCACAGGGGCTCGACGGCATCCACGAATGAGAGTGCGTTGCGAGCGGCGCGTCGAACACCATGGGTTTACTTCCCGTCGAAATTGGCGGCCGCGCTCTGCAGCCGCTCCAGGTACCGGGTGTTGATGGTTTCCATGCCGAGCAGCGCGACGAAGTCGGCGACGGCGAAATCGGGATCGTGGGCCGGTTCGCCGCAGATCTCGGCGCCGAGGCGCAGGTAGCCGCGCAGCAGCGGCGGCATCTTGGGGCGGCTCGGCGGGGTCATCTGATCGAGGGAGAGTCCGTCGACGACGACCGGGTTGTACGGGTGCACCCGGCGCTCGGGGTCGCACGCGTGGCGGCCGAGCAGCTGGTCGCGCACGCCGCGCACGTTCACCCCGGCCGGATCGGTCGGGGAATCGCGCATCGGCACCGACACACAGCCCATCACCCAGTCGTATCCGGTGAGCTGGATGTAGTGCAGGATGCCCGCCCACATGAGGGTGAGCACCGAGCCGTTGCGGTGATCGGGCACCACGCAGGCCCGGCCCATCTCGACGATCCGGTGACCGGTGGGATCGAGCTGGGTCAGATCGAACTCGGTGGCGGTGTAGTAGCCGCCCGCCGCGTCGACCTTGTCCGGCGGCAGCATGCGGTAGCAGCCGACGAACTGTTCGGAGAACTCGTCCCGAACCAGCAGGTGGTCGCAGTGCTCGTCGAACTTGTCGGCGTCGAGGCCGGTGGCGTTCTCGGGCATCTGGAAACCGGGTTCGGAGGCGAACACCTGATAGCGCAGTCGCTGTGCGGCTTCCCGGTGCTCGGCATCAGACGCGACGACCAAGGAGTACCGAGATTTCCCCACCCCGGAGTCCGGCGCCGGGGCGGTCAACACGGACGAAATTGTCATACTGCTGATGAAGCCAGTCCGAGCTGGCATCGGAGCGACGCTCCAGTGTCGTGCCGATGCCCGTTCGGTGAACGAGATGGGCGTCACACCGGGCGTTTACCGACCCGCTGCCCATCGTTCGCCCACCTGCGGGTTTCTAGCCGAACACGACCGATCTCGGCGCTGGACCCACTTCGCGATCGGGTATTTCGAGCATTGCGAAAACGACAACGGCCCGCCGATTCCTCGGCAGGCCGTCGCAGGGGTGAGTCAGGCGTTCACCCGCTCCTTGGTGGTCGCCGCAACGGTGTCGTCGGCGCGATCGGCGTCCGCCGACTCGGCCTTCGCCGGTTCAGCCTTCACCGGCTCGACCTTCGCCCGCTCGGCCTCAGCGCGCTCGGCCTCGTCGAAGCCGGGGCGCGCCGTCCCGATGAACGCGACCAGCCACCCCGCCACCGCGGCGAACCGGTTGCGGAAGCCGACCAGGTACATCAGGTGCACGGCCAACCACATCGCCCAGGCGATGGTGCCCTTGAACGTCACGCGCTCGTTGAGCTTCACCACCGCGCTGAAGCGGCTGATCACGGCCATGCTGCCCTTGTCCCAGTAGACGAACGGCGTGCCCGCGGCCTTCTTGCGCCGGATGATGTCGGCGGCGTGGCGACCCTCCTGCATGGCGACCGGCGACTGGCCGGGGTAGCCGTTGAGCGAGGTCATGTCGCCGATGGCGTAGATGTCGGCGTGGCCGCCGACGGTCAGGTCGGGGTTGATCAGGATGCGGCCCGCACGGTCGGTCTCGGCGCCGGTGGCCTCGGCGAGCAAGGTCGCGAAGCCGCCGACCTGCACGCCCGCCGACCACACCACCGTCTCGGCGGCGATCCGGCGCTCCATGCCCTCTTTGTCCTTGACCGTCACCTTGCCTTCGTCGATGTCGGTAACGAAGGTGCCCAGCAGCACCTCGACGCCGCTGTCGGTGAGCGAGCGTTTCGCGTATTCCGAGAGCCCGCCGCCGAAGGGCGGCAGCACCTCGCCGGCGCCCTCGACCAGGGTCACCGAAACCTGCTGGTGGAAGTGCCGTTTCGCGAGTTCCTTGATCTGGCCGGCCACCTCGACACCGGTCGCGCCCGCACCGACCACCACGAAGCTGAGCAGGCGGTGCCTGGTCACCTCGTCAGCACCCTCGGCCAAGGCGAACACGTGAGCGATCTGGTCGCGCAGGCGCTGGGCGTCGTCGATGGTCTTGAGCGAATAGGTCTTCTCGGCGAAGTCGTCGCGGCCGAAGTAGCTCTGGCTGGCGCCGGTGGCGGCGATCAGCGAGGCGTAGGCGATCTGGCGGGGACCGTCGGCGGTCTCATAGGTGAGGACCGCGTTCTCGGCGTCGATACCGGTGACCTTGCCGAGGCGGACGTCGATCTCGGGGTGGCGGCGCAGTACGTTCTTGATCGGCGGCGCGATCTCCTCGGGCGCGAGCACGCCGGTCGCCACCTGATAGAGCAGCGGCTGGAACAGGTGTTCGGGCGTGCTCGAGATCAGCACGACACCGACTCGTGACTTGGCCAGTTGCTTGGCTGCGGCCAGGCCTCCGAAGCCCGAGCCGACGATGACGACATCTGTGTGTTCCATGATCACTCGCTCCAAGATCGCGTTCCAGATCGGTAATAAATCCTTTCCTATGAGTAAACGCGATGCGGAACGAAGATGTTTCCACTGCCTGGGCGCATAATAGAGATGACTCTTATCTGTATAACTAATCAATAGGAGGTACCTGGTGGAACTTCGACAGTTGGCCTACTTCGTGGCCGTCTGCGAGGAGCTCAGTTTCAGCCGCGCGGCCAACCGCTGCTTCATCTCCCAATCCGCGATCAGCCACCAGATCGCGAGACTGGAACGTGACCTCGGCGCGCAACTGTTCGAGCGCACCACCCGCGCCGTCGTCCCGACCGACGCGACCTCGCGCCTGCTGCCACTGGCCAAGCAGATGCTGAGCCTGGAATCGGCGATCCGTGCCGCCGTGCGCACCACCGGACCGCGCATTCGCCTGGCCGCGAACATGTCTTTCGCCGCGCCGTCGCTGTCGGCGATCGCCACCGCGCGGGCCGCCCACCCCGACGCCGAGATCGAATACGTGATCAAACCCTTCCGTCAGCGGATCACCGCGGTGGCCGACGGCGACTGCGATCTGGCGCTGATCCGCGGCAGCGTCGAGCAGCCGGGCCTCGCGGTGGAACAGCTGTGGGTCGAAGACCTGGTGATCGCCATCTCGAGCAATCATCCGCTGGCCGAACGCGGCGCGGTCACCCTCGCCGATCTGAGCCCCTACCCCCTGCTGCTCCCGCCCGAGCAGGAGCAGGTGTTGTTGCACACACTGATCCGCTCCGCCTTCGCCGACCTCCCGACCGGACCCACCTTCGGCCCGCCGATTCCGCCCGATCACACCGCCACGATGGAGCTGCTCAACCGCCCCGAGTCCTGGACGATCCTCTACGAGGGCCCCACCAAGGGCCTGCTCACCCTCGACCTCACCGACCACCGCCTTCGCATCCCGGTGTCAGCGGTCCTGCGTGAGGACGCCCGCGAGAACCCGATCGTGCAGACCCTGCTGGATGCGCTGCACCGGCCGTGAATCGTGGTGGCCCCGGCCGTTCAGGTCGGGTCGCCGGATCGCCACGGGTCGCCCGCGAGCGCCGTCGCGACCGCCACGTGCAGTGGCAGAGTGTCGTCGTCGCCGTCCTCGACCGACCAGACGATCTCCTCGATCGCGCGCAGGAAAGCCCAGGCGCCCGCGCGGTCGATCGGAACATCGAGGTGACGCGCGGTCGTGACGACGACGGCGCGCGCGTGTTCGGGGGTCGGCGTCGTCTGGACCTGGATCATGATCAGGAAGCCCGCGTCGAAGGCGGCTTCGCCGAGGCAGGGTTTCGGATCGATCAGCAGCCACGGTTCACGTTCGGCGGCCACGATATTGCCGAGATGGGTGTCGCGGTTGACGATCAGCAGTTCACCGGCCGGCTCGCTCAACTCGGCACACCTGCTCAATGCCCGTTCTCGCAGCAGCGGTGAGAGGTGTTCGGCCAGTGCGGGTTCCGGATCGGCCAGCCGCGCACGGAGACCGGTCACGATATCGGTGGCCATGGGCAGTTCCGGGAAACCGGCGGGAACCGCGGTCCGGGGACGCCGCAGTCGGCGATACAACCCGCAGGCGAACGCCACCTTGTCGGCGTTCTCCGGTCGCCCCTCCAGGCTCGGGAACCCCGGCTGGGTGAGCAATTCCGTGCCCGGACGGGCCCATTCGAGCAGCATCGCACCGCTGGCCGGGTCGAAATCGAGCAGCCGGACCGCACCGTCGCCGGCATAGCTGTGCAGCGCGGTGGCCTCGGCGACGTTCTCCTCGTCGACCATCGGCACCTTCAACACCACCCATGCCCCGCCCACGCGCCGCGCGGCCGCCACATAGGCATGCGTTCCGCCACCGAACGGGGCGGAGAACTCCGTCAGCCCCCACCGCGCGGCCAACCCGGCCACCACCTCGGGCAACGCGTCGATCCACCGCGCCCCGGCCGCACCGAACACCGCGCGAACCGTCTCCTCGACCGAAGATGGCAGCACCACACGCCCAGACGACATCAGCCCACCCTACTGATGGCCGCCTGCACCGCGAGTCATCGCCAACGACTCGCGCGCACCGCCTTGCGATAGCGGATCCAGCGCCCGGTCGACGATGATGCCGCGAAACCGACCAGCGCCGCCGCGAGGACGAACACCGCGGCACTGGCGGCGGTGGCGGCGTAGACCTCGCCCACCGCGGACCCGATGACCCCGAACAGCGCGAAGAGCCCGACGAGCACCGCGGTGACGATCGACATGACACGACCGGCGGTGCGCGCGCAGAGCAGCAACACCGCGCCGCTGCCGGTGAACGCGACGACGACGGTGAGAATCGCGATCGCGATGAACGACCCGCTCGGATCCTTGCCCCGGTCGATCTCGTCGACGGTTTCGGTGATGCCGTAGATCAGGAAGGCCGCGATCGACAGACTGAACAGCAGCGTCACGATGCCGACGAAGAACGCGGCGGCCTTCGACGGCTCCGGGCCGCCGACCGGGGCCTGGTACCACTGATTGCCCGCCACCATCGGGTACATCCGCGGATCACCCACCGGCGCACCGTATTCCGCGCGCCCCCAGCCGGGTTGTGGGTGCCCACCGGCGCCCTGCACCTGCGGGCTGTGCTGCTGCACCTGTTCACTGTGACCATACGACGGGAGGACGGGCTGCTGCGGATGTCCGCCGGAGCCGTGCCACTGCCGGGCGGGATCGGTCCACGGTCGCTGCGCGTGTTCACCGGATCCCGGGACCTGGTGCGCGGGGTCGGTCCACGGCCGGCGCACGGTCGGCGCGGCGACATGCCTGCCCTCGAGCGCATCCCGGATCGCCTCGGTGAATTCCGTTGCGCTGCCGAACCGCTCGTCACGCCGCTTGGCCATCGCGCGGGCGATGACGTCGTCGACCGCAGGCGGCAGATCCGTTCGCACCGTGGTGAGTCGCGGCACCGGGTGCGACAGGTGTCCCGCTACCACCTGGCCGGGGTTGGTCGCGGTATAGGGCGGATGCCCGGCGTACATCGCGAACAGGGTGCAGGCCAGCGAGTACTGGTCGCTGCGGTGGTCGACGATCTCACCGGAGAGTTGCTCGGGCGAGGCGTAGGCGAGGGTGGCGGTGAAGGTACCCGTCGCCGTGAGCTGCGTATTGGCGGTGGCCACCCGGGCGATCCCGAAATCGGTGAGTACCGCCCGGATTTCACGACCGTGTTCGGCGTCGGCGATCAGGATGTTGCCCGGTTTGACGTCGCGGTGCAGCACTCCGTGCTGGTTGGCGTAGTCCAGTGCCGACGCCGTTTCCCCGATCAGGCGCGCGGTGACCCCCGGCTCGTGCGCACGCGAATCCCACGTGGCGGCATCGGTTCCGCGAATGAACTGCATCGCGATCCACAGATACCCGTCATCGCTGCCACGGTCGTACACCCCGACGATGCTCGGATGATCCAGCTGCGCGACAACATCGGCCTCCCGCTCGAACCGCCGCTGCAATTCCTGATCGGCCGAGAACTCCCGATTCAGCAATTTCAGCGCGACACTGCGCGGCAACCGAGGATGCTCGGCCAGATAGACCGTCCCCATCCCCCCTTGCCCGAGCACCCGCTCCAAGCGATATCCAGCGAAGCCCGCCCCCGATTCCAACACGACTCGCACGCTACCCGCCGTCGGCGAGGTCCACCGAAGTACCTGCGCCACACGCCTTCGCGACGGTGGCCGACTCCGCGACCGGCCCCGCTCGATGTTGCGAGGTCGACCGCTCAGCGCCCCGTGCCCGGTCGGGGAAACGGCAACGGCCCGCGAAACCGGGCTGCGCTGGCGCAGGAACGGGTTTCGCGGGCCGAGGTCGAACCGACCGGGTGGTGATCAGCCCTTGTGGGACTTCACGGCTTCGGTCAGCTGCGGGGAGACGTTGAACAGGTCGCCCACGATGCCGTAGTCGGCGATCTCGAAGATGGGTGCTTCCTCGTCCTTGTTGACAGCGACGATGGTCTTCGAGGTCTGCATGCCGGCGCGGTGCTGGATGGCGCCGGAGATGCCCAGTGCGATGTAGAGCTGCGGGGAGACCGTCTTACCGGTCTGACCCACCTGGAACTGGCCCGGGTAGTAGCCCGAGTCGACGGCGGCACGCGAGGCGCCGACAGCGGCACCCAGCGAGTCGGCCAGCGCCTCGACGACCGAGAAGTTCTCGGCGGAACCGACACCGCGACCACCGGAGACCACGATGCTCGCCTCGGCGAGATCGGGGCGGTCGCCACCGACGATCGGGTCACGCGAGATGACCTTCACGACGCCGTCTTCCTGCGCCGGAACCTCGACGACGACCTGCTCGCCCGCGCCGGCCTGCGGAGCGGCCTCGATGGCGCCGGGGCGCACCGAGATCACCGGCACGTCGCCGGTGGCCTTGGCCTCGACGGTGAACGCGCCACCGAAGATGGAGTGCACAGCGGAGCCGTCGGCGTTGACGCCGATGACGTCGACGAGCAGGCCGGAGCCGATGCGCGCGGCAAGGCGGCCCGACACCTCCTTGCCCTCGGCGGAGGCGGCGACCAGCACGGCGGCGGGCGCGGCGGAATCGACCAGGCCGGCCAGGACGTCGACCTTCGGGGTGACCAGGAAGCCCTCGATGTCGTCGGACTCGGCGACATAGATCTTCTCGGCGCCACCGGCGGCCAGCGCGGCGGCCAGCTTGTCGGCGGTACCGGCGGGACCGGTCACGACGGCGGCGGGCTCGCCCAGCGCACGGGCGGCGGTGAGCAGTTCGGTGCTGACCTTCTTCACGGCACCGTCGGCGTGCTCGATGAGCACAAGTACTTCAGCCATTAGTTCTTTCTCCTTGGAAGTCTCGGACGGCGCCGGATCAGATGATCTTCTGACCGATGAGGTAGGACGCGATCTGGTTGCCGCCCTCGCCCTCGTCCGCGATCTTCTCGCCCGCGGTGCGAGCCGGCTTCGGGGTGGCACCGGTGACCTGGGTGCCCGCGTTGGCGACACCGACGGTCTCCGGGTCGACGCCCAGATCGGCCAGGGTGAAGACCAGAACTTCCTTCTTCTTCGCGGCCATGATGCCCTTGAAGGAGGGGAAGCGAGGCTCGTTGATCTTCTCGGTGACCGAGACGATCGCAGGCAGGGACGCCTCGAGCTTGAAGACACCTTCGTCGGTCTCCCGCTCGCCGGTGATCTTGTCGCCGTCGACGGTGAGCTTGCGCAGGTGCGTCAGCTGCGGGATGCCGATGTACTCCGCGATGATCGCGGGCACGGCACCGGCGCGGCCGTCGGTGGCCTCGTTACCGGCGATGACCAGCTCGACACCCTCGACCTGGCCGAGCGCGGCGGCCAGCACGTAGGCGGTCTGCACGGCGTCGGAGCCGTGGATCGCCGGATCGTTGATGTGGATGGCCTTGTCGGCGCCCATGGACAGCGCCTTGCGGATGGCCTCGTTGGCGCGGTCGGGACCGGCGGCCAGCACGGTGACCTCACCGCCCTGGGCCTCCTTGATCAGCAGCGCTTCCTCGACGGCGCGCTCGTTGATCTCGTCGAGCACCGCGTCGGCGGCCTCGCGGTCGAGGGTGTAGTCACCATCGGTCAGCTTGCGCTCGGACCAGGTGTCGGGGACCTGCTTGATGAGTACGACGATGTTCGGCATCGGTCTTCGTCGACCTCCTTCTGGGGACACGTGTGTGGTGGGGCCGCACGAGCTGAGCCGTACGTCCGTGTGAGATATCTAGCTCAGATCGGAACACTACCCTACGCTAAGTTACTCGTGGGTAACCTACCTGCGCAAGAGGTCCCTGACTCCTGCGTGAACCGGCGGTACCAGTAACCTCGGACCAATGAGCGAGGCTGTGATCCCTGCCGCACCCGTGGCCGCCACACATGAACCACTGCCGTTGACCGGCGAGCGGACGGTGCCCGGCATCGCCGAGGAGAACTACTGGTTCCGTCGGCACGAGATCGCCTATGCCCGCCTGCTCGACCGCTGCACCGGCAAGATCGTGCTCGAGGCGGGCTCGGGCGAGGGCTACGGCGCCGACATGATCGCGGGCGTCGCCCAGCGCGTCACCGGTCTGGACTACGACGAGAGCGCCGTCGCGCACGTCCGCGCGCGCTACCCGCGCGTGCAGATGATCCAGGGCAACCTCGCAGCGCTGCCGCTGGACGACGAGTCCGTCGACGTCGTGGTGAATTTCCAAGTCATCGAACATCTCTGGGACCAGGGACAGTTCCTGCGCGAGTGCCTGCGCGTGCTGCGCCCCGGCGGCGTGCTGCTGATCAGCACCCCGAATCGGATCACCTTCTCCCCCGGTCGCGACACCCCCCTCAACCCGTTCCACACCCGCGAACTCAACGCCGCCGAGCTGACCGAACTGCTCGTCGAGGCCGGGTTCACCGTCTCCGAGATGCTGGGCGTGCACCACGGCGCGAGCCTGAAAGCGCTGGACGCCAAGCACGGTGGGTCGTTCATCGACGCCCAGATCGAGCGCGCGCTGGCCGGTGAGCCGTGGCCCGCCGACCTCACCGCCGACGTCGCCGCCGTCACCATCGATGATTTCGACCTGCGCGCGGGCGATATCGACGCGAGCCTGGATCTGGTCGCGATCGCCGAAAAGGCACCACGTTGACCGATTCCCGCTCCGCCGTGCCGGGCCAGTTCACGCTGGTCCTGCACTCCCACTTGCCGTGGCTCGCCCATCACGGGCGCTGGCCGGTCGGCGAGGAATGGCTCTACCAGTCCTGGGCCGCGTCCTATCTGCCGCTGGTCAAGGTGCTGAAAAATCTTGCCGCCGAAGGCCGTTCGCATCTACTGAGCCTCGGCATCACACCGGTACTCGCCGCGCAGCTCGACGATCCACACTGCCTCGCGGGCATGCACCATTGGCTGGGCAACTGGCAGTTGCGCGCCGACGAGGCGTCGATGTCGGGGAATGTGGCGCTGGGCCGTCACGAACATCGGCTCGCCGCGACCGCGCTGGCCGATTTCGAACAGAACTGGCAGCACGGCGGTTCGCCGGTCTGGCGTTCGCTGATCGATGCCGATGCGATCGAACTGCTCGGCGGACCGCTGGCGCACCCGTTCCAGCCGCTGCTCGATCCGCGCCTGCGCCAGTTCCAGCTCACCGAGGGCCTGGCCGACGCGCGCCTGCGCTGGGGCACCACACCGACCGGCATCTGGGCACCCGAATGCGGCTACACGCCCGGCATGGAACGGGGCTACGACGCCGCGGGCATCACCCACTTCATGGTCGACGGCCCTTCGCTGCGCGGCGACACCTCGCTCGGCAGGCCGGTCCGCGATTCCGAGGTCGTGGCCTTCGGGCGCGACCTGGCCGTGAGTTACCGGGTCTGGTCGCCGAAACAGGGCTACCCGGGCCAGAGCGCCTACCGCGATTTCCACCACTACGACCACGCGACCGGGCTCAAACCCTCGCGCGTCACGGGCAAGACCGTCGACGGTCCTGACAAGGCCCCTTACGATCCCGAACTGGCGGCCGAAGCGGTCACCCGCGACGTCGCCGACTTCGTCGAGACCGTCCGTGCCCGGCTGATCGAGGAGTCCGCGCGGATCGGCAGACCCGCCCTCGTGGTGGCCGCGTTCGACACCGAGCTGTTCGGGCACTGGTGGCACGAAGGGCCGCAGTGGCTCGAACAAGTGCTGCGCGCCCTGCCCGAAGCGGGGGTGAACGTCGGCACCCTCGCCGATGCCCGCGAGAAGGGCTTCGTCGGCGAACCTGTGCAGCTCAACGACTCCTCGTGGGGTTCGGGCAAGGACTGGCGGGTCTGGGCGGGCGACCAGGTCGCCGACCTCGTCGCGCTCAACGCCGACATCGTTCGCCTGGCCTTGGACACCCTCGACAAAGTGCGCCGCGACGGATCCCTGCGCGACCCGGTCGCCGATCAGTTGCTGCGTGAGGCGATTCTCACGGTGTCCAGCGACTGGGCGTTCATGGTCAGCAAGGACTCCGCCGCCGGGTACGCGCGCGATCGGGCGCACGAACACGCGCACGCCGTCAGGGAGCTCGCCGAGGCGATCGGCGCCGGTCAGTTCGCCAAAGCGACCCGTCTCGCGGCAGGATGGGCGATGGCCGACGGATTCTTCCCTGGTCTGGACGCGCGGCGGTTGCCGACCGTCGTCCCGTCGGCCGCCGCTGAAGGATCCGCATGAAGATTTTGATGGTGTCGTGGGAGTACCCGCCGGTCGTGGTCGGTGGGCTCGGTCGGCATGTGCATCACCTGGCCGTCGAGCTGGCCGCGGCCGGTCACGAGGTCGTGGTGCTGGCCCGCCGCCCGACGGGGACCGATTCGGTCACTCACCCCACCCACTCCTACATCGCCGACGGCGTGCTCGTCGTCGCGGTGGCCGAAGACCCGCCGTGCTTCGACTTCGGCGAGGACATGCTCGCCTGGACACTGGCCATGGGGCACGCGATGGTGCGTGCCGGGGTAGCGCTCGGCAAGCCCGGCGTCGGAGAGGGCTGGACGCCCGATGTGGTGCACGCGCACGACTGGCTCGTCGCGCACCCGTCCATCGCGCTCGCCGAGTACTACGACGTGCCGCTCGTCTCGACGATCCACGCCACCGAGGCCGGCCGTCACAGCGGCTGGGTGTCGGGCCGGGTCAACAAGCAGGTCCACTCGGTGGAGTGGTGGCTGACCAACGAGTCCGATCAGCTCATCACCTGCTCGACCTCCATGCAGGACGAAGTCGACCGGCTCTACGGGCCCGAGCTCGCGCCGATCACGGTGATCCGCAACGGCATCGACGTCGGCTCGTGGACCTTCCGTTCCCGCGCGCCGCGCTCCGGCCCGCCGCGCCTGCTCTACGTCGGCCGCCTCGAGTACGAGAAGGGTGTGCAGGACGCGATCGCCGCTCTCCCCCGCATCCGCCGCGCCCACCCCGGCACCACACTCACCGTCGCCGGTGTCGGCACCCAGTTCGAGTGGCTGCGTGAACGCGCCCGTGTGCACCGCGTCGCCCGCGCGGTCCACTTCGTCGGCAGCCTCGGCCACGACGAACTCCTCGGCTGGCTGCACGGCGCCGACGCCATCGTCCTGCCGAGCCGCTACGAACCCTTCGGCATCGTCGCCCTCGAGGCCGCCGCCGCGGGTGTCCCCCTGATCGCCTCCACCGCAGGCGGTTTGGGCGAAGCGGTGATCGACGGCGTCACCGGCGCGTCCTTCGCCCCCGCCGACATCGACGGCCTGGTCGACGCCACCCGCGCCGTCCTCGACGACCCGTCCACCGCCCAGGCCCGCGCCCACACCGCCCGCGAACGCCTCACCGCCGACTTCGCCTGGGACGTGGTGGCCGCCGAAACCGCCCAGGTCTACACCGCCGCCAAACGCCGAGTCCGCACCTCCCTCGGCCGCCCGGACATCGTGGAAAGACCCCTACCGGAACGCGATCCGAAGTAACCCACCCCTTTCCATTCGGGCGATCATTCAAACGTGATCCGTGTAACAGAGTAGGTTTCGCCGCCGACAACCCTCGGCACCGTCATGCCATCGCGGTGTGCGCCAAGGGGGTCAGCGAGCGGGTCGGCTGCATCAGCCTTGCGACTGAACGCCGACCTTCGAAGGGTGAACCGCCACTGTGTCGTCTCCGCTGCTGTCCAAGGGCCAGAACATTCCGCTTCCCGAGGATGTCGACCGCGTCGACATCGTGATCGGCTGGCCGGAACCCGAGATCGAAGTCGACGCCTCCGCGCTGCTACTCGGCGCCGACCGGCGCGTCGGGTCCGATGCCGACTTCGTCTTCTACAACCAGACCGAATCACCCGACGGCTCAGTATGTTTCCTCGGAACGAGTGCCACCGAGGAAGGAAAGCAAGCCAGGATCTCGATCGACCTGTCGGCGGTTCCCGTGCACGTCCACACCATCGCCTTGGCGGGCAGCGTCGGTGAGGGGACATTCGGTGCGCTGGGCAAACTCGCGTTCCACGTCATCGATCCGGCCGGGCATTCGCTGGCCGAATATCTCACCGCCGACGCGGACACGGAGTCGGCATTCGTCTTCGGCGAGGTGTATCGGCGCGACGGCAACTGGAAGGTGCGGGCTGTCGGGCAGGGCTGGGAGTCGGGCCTGTCCGGGCTGGCAACCGATTTCGGGGTCACTGTCGAGGACCCTGCGCCAGCACCCGCTGAGCCGGAAGTCGTTGTCCCCGAGACCCCCGCCGTGCAGACACCGTCGCGCGGAGTAGCGACCGCCAAGCGCGTGGTGCGCAAAACCAAGCCGATCGAATTCAGGCAGGCCGAATCGGATACGTGGCAACCCGCTCGGTTGTTCTCGGTCGTCGGGGTCGGCGCGGGCGAAGAACAGGAACGGCGCACCACCTCCGCACTCATCGCCACCATGCAGGCCGTACGTCCGTTCGCCCGGGCCATCTGTGCCCGAATGGGCGCGCCCGCAGGGGCTTTCGAGGGCTATCTCGAGGTGCAGTACGAATCGGGCGATACCAAAGTCATCCCGGACGCGGTGTTGAAGGTGAGTCGCGGTGCCAAGCAGTGGACCGGGCTGCTGGAAGTGAAGACGGGCAACGGCAAGCTGCGGCGGGACCAACTCGAGAGCTACCTCGACGTCGCGCGGCGAAAGAAGTACGACGCCGTCGTCAGCCTGTCCAACGACATCCCCGCCGGACCGGGCGAACTACCCGTCCAAGTCGACCGCCGCAAGCTGACGAAGGTGGCACTGCGCCACCTGTCGTGGGCCGAAGTGGCCCACGAGGCGCGCATGCTCACCACCCACGGTGGCATCGACGACGCACTGCAAGCCTGGATTCTCGCCGAATTCCTGCGCTTTCTCGATCATCCCCGTTCGGGTGCGGCCGAGTTCGTCGACATGGGCAGACACTGGGTCACCGTCCGTGACGCCGTGACCCAGGGAACACTGCGGGCGGGTGACGCGAAAGCACTGACGGTCGCCGACACGTGGGTGTCGCTGTGCAGGCATCTCGCGCTGCGACTCACCGCCGAACTCGGTGTCGAGGTCAAGCATGTCCTCGCCCGCAAGTTCCACGCCGATCCGGCGGTGCGGGCCGCCGCCGTCGCCGAACGGCTGGCCACCGACGGTTCGTTCGAGGCCGTCCTGCGCATCCCCGACACCGCCGGCGACCTCACCGTTATCGCCGATGTGCGGACGAACAAGGTCCGCTGCCGCACCACCATCGCCGCGCCCGACGAGGGCACGCAAGGCCGCCGTGTGTCGTGGCTGACCAAACAGCTCACCGATGCGCCCGGCCGCGTCCAGGTCGAAGCCGTCTTCGCCGAGCGTGGCAACGAAACGTGCGAATTCCTCGACACCGTCCGCACCACGCCCAAGTCACTCATCGACGGCCGCACCAGCCCGATCGTCTCGTTCACCCTCGAACAGACCTTCCCGATGGGCAACAAACGCTCGGGCACCGCGGCCAGCTTCATCGCCAGCGTCACCACGGCCACCGACGCTTTCTACGGCGCCGTGATGCAACCGCTGCGTGAGTGGGTCCCCGCCGCCCCGAAACAGGCCGGCCTGGACCCGACGGAAACAGCCGAGTAGTTCGAATGGCCGCTCGGAGGAGGTTCTGGGCGGTTCATCCGCGATGGGTGAGGTGGGGGGCGGTGGGGCGGGTCTAGGGTCGCGAAGTCTGGATCTATGTCTTCGAGTCGAGGAGAGCCGATGCCTTTGCAGCCGATTTCTGATCTGCCCGCGGCGACCATCGGGTTCCGGGCCAGTGGGACGGTGACTGCCGACGACTACGCGACGGTGCTCGATCCGGCGATCAGGGAAGCCGTCGAGCGGGAAGAGCCGGTCAATCTGGTGTATGTGCTCGGCGAGGACTTCGACAGGTATTCGCTGGGGGCGATGGCGAAGGATCTGGAGTTGGTGAAGGTGCCGCGGGATGCGCGGGGGCGGATCGCGCTGGTCACCGATCATCGGATGTTGGGCGAGGCTGTGCATCTGTTCGGGTTTCTGATCCCGGCGCAGGTGCGGGTGTTCGCGCTGGCCGACGAGAGCGATGCACTCGCCTGGGTGCAGTGAGCGGCGCGGCGTCGGCTCGGCAGACACCCTGCTCCGGCTCAGGCCGGTTGGAGGCCGCCGCCGTGGTAGCGGGTGGCGGCGTTCCAGAGGAAGAAGCTGTCGATGCCCGCGTCTCGGGTGGCGTCGATCTGGGCGCGGAGTTCGGCGTCGCCGTAGGTGACGCCGAGGCTGAAGTCCTGGAGCCACGGGGCCACTTTCGCGCCGGTGCCCGCCGTGGCCGCCGTGAAGTCTTGCAGTGAGCGGAAGATGATGTCGTAGGGCTGGGCGTTGGGGTTCGCGACGCCGTATTCGCCGGGGCCCCAATGCGACGGGTAGATCATGGGCGCCACGAAGTCGACGCTGCGGGCGATGAGCGGGATGTCCTGGGCGATCTCGTCCGGGCGGGTGGAGGCGATTCCGTAGACCGCGGCGCTCAGGTGCGCGCCCGCGAGGTGCACGGGGTAGCGGCTCTCGGCGAGGAAGCCCGCGACCGCGGCGGCGGGGGTGTCGGTGAGGCCGGTGAAACGCATGCTGTTCAGGCTGCCGTCGGGGCGGCGGACGTAGTCGTACATGATGCCGTCGAAGCCGAGTCGCGCTGCCTCGACCGCGAGATCGATGTTGTATCCACGCACGTCGGGGTTGGCGAAATTGGTGAAGGCGATCGGGCCGTAGTGGCTGGAATAGGGTTGCCCGGAAGGATTCTGGACAACCCAGTCGGGTCGGCCGTTGTGCCAGGCCCAGCCCGCGAGAGTCGGATCGCGGAATGCGACGATGCGCCCGACCACCCGCAGGCCCATATCGTGCAATTGCCGCAGAGCTGCCGGGGCATCGTAGATCGCCGCGGCGGCACCGGATTCGAGGGCGAGCGGCACCTGGGAGGCGTAGCCGATCACGCCGTCCTCGTCCTTGATATCGAGCTGCACGGTATCGATACGGCCCTCACGGGCAAGATCGAGAACAGCTTCGCGCAGTCCCTCGTGCGACCAGGCGTGCGCGGTGACGTGCACCGCGCGCATCCTCGGTAGCGTGCTCGACGTGACCGCGGTGCTGCTGGTCTGATTGCCGTCGGCGTCCGTCGCGACGACCTCGAAAGCGGGGGCCCATCGCACCGAGAGTTCGAATGTCCCGTCCGCGGCGGGGACCACCGAATCGGGGCCGATGGACACGCGAGCCGCGTCGATCGCGGTGCCGCGCACCACGACCGGCGCGCGATAGGAGCTCACCGGATCGGTCGGTGTCATCCGCAGCGTCGGCGGCACGCTGTCGGCGACAGGCGACTCCGCGGATCTACTCAGCGCGAATCCGGCTACCAGGGAGACCACCAGCGACGCGAGGGCGACACCGATAACGGGAGCCATCCATCGCCGTCGATCGGCCGATCGGAGCTGCCATTCCACCGTCAACACCGCCTTTCAAAACCATTGACACGCCAACTATTTCGCAGTTCCGACGCGGCGTACTCGGTATCGATAGATCGACTGTAATCCGTCGCCGCGGCGTAATATCGCATTGATGATGGGCGGTTCGAACACAATGTTTCGGCTCGTGTCGGCGGCAGCGCTGGCGGCCGCACTCACAGCCTGTACCGCAGTGAACAATGCCGCGGTTCCGGCGCACACGACGGTGCCGGTGACGACGGCGAAACCGGCACCGCCGAATCCCGCCGAGATCGCCGCCAACGAACTGGGATTCGTCCCGGTCCTGATGTATCACCAGATCACCCCGAATCCGGCGGGCGAATACGACCAGACCCCGGCGGAATTCCGGGACGAACTCGAACGGCTGTACCGCGAGAACTACCGCCCGGTCACCGCCGCGCGATACATCTCCGGCGACCTCGACCTGCCCGCCGGTACCCACCCGGTGGTACTCACCTTCGACGATTCCACCGGCAGCCAACTCGGCTTCACCGACACCGGCGCGGTGGCACCGGACAGTGCCGCGGGCATTCTCGCCGAGTTCGGGGCCCGCTACCCCGACTTCCGCCCGGCGGCCACCTTCTACGTGAACAACGAGCCGTTCGGGGCAGACCCGCGCGCGCTGCCGTGGCTGGTCGCGAACGGCCACGAAATAGGCGCGCACACAGCCGATCACGCCAACCTCGCGAGCCTGGACGCCGACGGCGTGCAACGCGAACTGGTGCAGAATGTGCGCGCGGTGACCACGGCGGCGCCCGGAGCGGCCGTGCGCACCATGGCGCTACCGCTCGGCATCCATCCCCGCGACCACGCACTGGCCACGGCAGGCCACTGGAACGGCACCTCCTACCGCTTCGACGCCGTGATGCTGGTGGGCTCCAACCCCGCCCCCGCCCCCTACGGCGCGGTCGACCCCGGCGGGGTGCCGCGCATCCGATCGGGCCGGGGTGCGGTCCCGTTCGATTCGGCCTATTGGCTGGACTGGCTCGCCGCGAACCCGGACCAGCGCTATACCGCCGACGGCGATCCGGCGCGTATTTCCTTCACCCGGCAGCGCGCGACGGAACTCGACGCGCGCTGGCTGGACCGAGCCAACCCGTACTGAGGCGATTCAGGCGTACCTCGTCCGTGCGCGGCGGAAGAAGCTCGCGGGTACTCAGGCGTCCGGGGTGAAGGCGAAGATCTCACCGAGGCGGGTGGCGACGACGACTTCACCTTCCGGACCGATGGAGGTGCCCGTGGTGGTGCCGGTGGCGGCCGGCAGTGGGTCGGAGTCGATGGTGTTGCCGGTGGTGGTGTCGAAGGTGATGAGACTCAGGCCCGCGCCGATGGCGGCGACGGTGTAGCCGATATCGCCCGCGGTGTGTGCCGGGGTGCCACGCAGGGCGAGATCCTTGCGTTCCCAGACGATCTCGGCCTTGTCGTCCTTGTCGCGCAGCGCGGTCAGGTAACCGTCGTCGCCCGCCGGGATGATCAGGTCGCCCGCCACGGAAATGCCGCCCTGCGGCGCCCACGGCAACGGCTGGGTCCAGCGGGTGGCGCCGTCGGTGGTGTTCAGGGCGATCAGGCGCTTGCTGTTGTCGCCGATGTAGACGGTGTCGCCGTCGGCGGAGAGGGAGGGGCTGGTCGCGCAGCCGCCGGTGAGTACCTCGGCGCTCCACTCCTGGGTCACGGCGCCGTCGGCGTAGCGCATCGCGCGCAGAGCGGCGGCCTGCTTGCCCGGCTCCCAGACGGTGACGAAGAAGCGGCCGGTCGACGGGTCGACGGCAGTGGTGTTGGCGACGGCACAGCGGGGACCACCCGTCTGGCAGTCGTCGAGCCCGTCGCCGGACGCGGGACGGGTGAGACCGGGGTACTTCAGGAAGTCGGGTTCACCGAGCAGCTGCAGGGTCGGGACCACCCGACCGCCGGTCTGCCGGCTCAGCACGTCGACCTGACCGGACTGCGTCACCGTCAGCACGTTGCCGTCGCCGGTGAACTGGATCGCCACCGGCACGCCCGCCACCGGGGTGCGCCACCGCGGCTGCCCGAGGTAGTTGAACGAATTCACCGCGCCGTCGTCACCGACGTACACATTGCTGACTCCGTCGAGCACGGTCGGCGCTTCGATCGTCGACGGGCCGAGCGGGTTGCAGAAGCGTTTGCGGCCGGTGAGCATCTGAAAGGAGAAGATCGCACAGTTGCCGGTGCTCGTGGTGACGAACATCTGGCCCTCGGCGCCGATCGTCAACGGCTGGGCGATCGGGCCGCCCACCGGACGTGACCAGCTCAGCGACATCGAGTCCGCACCCCGCACCGGGCTGCCGCTCGCGTTGCTGCCATCGTGATGCGTTGCGGGCCAGCCTTTTCCGGCGCCGACCGTGATGTCGTCCACATCCGTGCCGCACCCGGCCAGCGCCACCACACCGGCGGCAGCGAGCGAGGCAACGACGCGAGTCCGAGTTCGCACCTGCTGATCTCCCTGTGTAATCGGGGTATGGCACGGTAAGTGTGCCCTGCGAAAGTACTCTGTGTACCCGAGGACCGAATCCCCGGGGCAGGCCCGGTGCGATCATGACGGGAGAGTAGTTCGTGACGAGCATGTGGGGCGCGCCGCTGAGCGCGCGCTGGCGTGGATCACGCCGCCGCGATCCGCAGCAGGCCCGATTTCTGACCAGGGATTCGCTGCGCTGGGTGCTCGCCAACCGCGCCTACACCCCGTGGTACCTGGTGCGTTACTACCGGCTGGCCAAGTTCCGCCTGGCCAACCCGCATATCGTGCTGCGCGGAATGGTGTTCCTCGGCCGCAATGTGGAAATCCACGCGACCCCGGAACTCGCGCGCATGGAGATCGGCCGCTGGGTGCACATCGGCGACGGCAACGCCCTGCGCTGCCACGAGGGCTCGCTGCGGATCGGCGACAAGGTGGTGTTCGGCAAGGACAACGTCGTCAACACCTACCTCGACATCGAGATCGGTGAGTCGACCCTGGTCGCCGACTGGTGCTACATCTGCGACTTCGACCACCGCATGGACGACATCAACATGCCCATCAAGGATCAGGGCATCGTGAAGAGCCCCGTGCGGATCGGCCCCGACACCTGGATCGCGGCGAAGGTGACCGTCCTGCGTGACACCCGGGTCGGCCGCGGTTGCGTGCTGGGCGCGCACGCGGTGGTGCGTGGCGATGTCCCCGACTACAGCATCGCGGTCGGCGCTCCCGCCAAGGTCGTGAAGAACCGCAAGGTCGCCTGGGATGCCAGTGCCGAGGAGCGCGAGGCCTACATGGCGGCGCTGGCCGACATCGAACGCAAGAAGAACGCCGCCGCTCAGTCCTGACTCCGGGTGCTTCGCTGACACGGCCGCCGGATGCGATGGTTTCTGTCGGTGGGGGTCGGTACGGTCAGCGACGTGGAAAGCTATGCGGCGCTGCTGCGGGGGATCATGCCGACCAACCCGAACATGCGCAACGAGAAGTTGCGCGGGGTGTTCGAGGGGCTGGGCTTCGAGAAGGTCGCGTCGGTACTCACGAGCGGCAATGTCGTCTTCCGCACCGCGGACGACCCCGCCGACCTGGAAGATCGCATCCAGCAGGCACTCAACGCCGAACTCGGCATCCCGGGCGGCACCATCATCCGCAGCCGTCCCGAACTGCGCGCGCTCCTCGACCGCGACCCCTTCGAAGGTCTCCCCCACGAACGCGGCTCCTATCTCACCGTCACCTTCTTCAAGACGACGATGCGCGAGGCCGACACCAAGACCTTCGACGACGACCCCCTCACCCGCGTCATCGGCTACGACCGCAAGGCCCGCGCCTTCCTCACCGTCATCGACAACAGCACCGGCGCGACCCCTGACTTCATGGCCCGCCTGGAGAAGATCTACGGCAAGGACATCACCACCCGCACCTGGCTCACGGTGCAGCGCGTGGTGAAGAAGATGGAAGCCTGACCTGTGACCACGTGCGGCCTGCCATAGGTGCGTTGTCAGCGGGTGGGAGCGACCGCTCGGCAGAGGAAGACGACGCCGGCGCGGCCGATGCGGGTGATCACCAGGGTGTACGGCGTCGAGCCGCGCTGCTTGAGCTTCTTGCGAAGTCCATCGGGGTCGACGTCGACGCCGCGGATGAGGATTTCCAGGGAGCCGCAGTCACGGCGGTTCAATTCCTGGCGGAGGGTCTTCTCGCGGAGTTCGAAACGGTCCTCGATGCGGAAGCCCCGCATACCCGCAGGGACCGTGTCGCCGGTGAGGTAGGCGATCTGTGGGTCCAGTTGCCAGAGGCCGTGTTTCGCGGCGTAGTGACGGACCAGGCCCGCGCGGACGACGGCGCCGTCGGGGTCGATGATCCAGTCGCCGGGGGCGCGGTCGGGGATGTCGTCGGAGGCGGCGTCGGTGAGCGTGGTCGCGCCGCCGTGGGAATTCAGGACGGTGGCGCGGCGGGTGACGCCGGGTTCGGTGAGGCCGGGCGACCAGAGGCAGGCTTCGCGGACGGCGCCGTCGAGGGAGACGATCTCCACCTCGCCGTCCCAGCCGAGGCGATCGAAATCCAGGCCGGGTGCGGACTTCACGGCGATATCGCGGCCCGCGTAGGCGGTGAGCAGATCCGGAAGTGGGGGTTGGAGTTTCGCGGGATCGTAGGTGCGACGGCCGTCGGCCCGACGAGCCGGATCGGCGATGATCACGGTGTCGCGCGTGGTCGGTACGAGAGCATCGGCCTTGGCCAACACGATGTTTCGGCTACCAGCCGCTGCCGGGGCGGCATCCGCACTGATCGCCGGGCCGCGATCCACCGCCGACACCGGCCCCACCCCGAGATTGTGGGCGGCCATGGCCAGGCGGACATCGTCGAGATCGCTACCGACCACCGCCGGACAAGCCGCGGCCAGCTCGGACAGTTCCGCGCCGATCGAGCAAGTCACGTCGTGCACCGCGCGGCCGGCCAGGCGGGTCGCCCGATGCCGGGCGACGAGCGCGGGCGTCGCCTGTTGCAGCGCGTCGTCGGTGAACAGCCACTCCCCTGCCGTGGGCAGCTTCACCACGGCCTTACGGCGCAACCGCACCGTCTCGATCAAGGCGGGCGCGAGTGCACCGTGCGAACGACGCACCTGCTCGATATCGCGCAGGTGCGTCGCGGTCGTCAGCTCCAGCCGGTCGACCTCGGCGAGCGCGGCACGGCCTGCCGCGCTGCCGAGATAGGCGACATCGTCGCGGCCGAAGCGATAGCCCACCTACTTCTGCGCCGCGCCCGGCTTCACGCCGGTGATCATCGCGTTGTAGAAGAACTCGCGCGGCACGACCTTGCGCAGCACGTTCTCGTCGAGCCAGCTCAGACCCAGCCACGCGCGGTACTGCGCCAGGCGGTAGGGCATGGTCAGCTTCTCGTCGGGGACTGCGGCCTCGAAGGTGCGCACCGGCCAGCCCCACAGGGCGGCGGCGAGTTCCTCGGTGGTGGCCTTCACATCGACGGCACCGGCCGACTTTGCCATCTTCTCGAGATCGCTCGGGTCGAAGGTGTGCAGGTCGACGACGGCCTCGAGCGCGGCGGCGCGAGACGACTCGTCCAGTTCGGTCTGCGGACGACGCCAGCCCGACAGGAACGGCAGCTTGGTGATCTCGGTGGTCACCTTCCAGGTGGCCTGGCCGAGGCGACGGGCGTAGATGTTGCCGATGGTGGTGGGCTCACCGGCGAACACGAAGCGCCCGCCCGGCTTGAGCACGCGCAGGCACTCCTTGAGCGCCAGTTCCACGTCGGGGATGTGGTGCAGCACGGCGTGGCCACACACCAGGTCGAAGGTGTCGTCGTCGTACGGGATGGTCTCGGCGTCGGCGACGCGCCCGTCGACATCGAGGCCGAGGTGCTCGGCGTTGCGCAGCGCGACCTTCACCATGCCGGGCGAGAGGTCGGTGACCGAACCCGACTTGGCGACGCCACCCTGCATCAGGTTGAGCAGGAAGAATCCGGTGCCACAGCCCAGCTCGAGCGCACGCTCGTACGGCAGCGGAGCCGGGCCGACGGCGAGGTCGAACCGGCCGCGCGCATACGCGATACAGCGTTCGTCATAGGAGATCGACCACTTGTCGTCATAGGTCTCCGCTTCCCAGTCGTGGTACAGGACCTGGGCGAGTTTGGTGTCTTTGCGCGCTGCTTCGACCTGGGCCGCGGTGGCGTGGGGGTTCGGCGCCGGGTCGTCGGGATGGACCGTCATGCAGGCCAGCCTAATATGTGCGCCCGGGCACGCCGCTGCTGGGACAAGAGACTGCTCTTTCCTGCACCCACGACCGGCCGCCGGGCTCCCGCGAGCGCGAGCCGCCATCGGACCGGACAGCCGGTTCGCACCGCCCCAGCGCCGGATGGCTGGGAGGTTACCCGGGTTCTCACAACACCGGCCCGCACGAAGTTAACCCAGGTTCCGGCGGTGTTGCTAGCGACCCGTGAAGGTCGCGGCGTTCGGTCCTTCCGCGGCGAAGGTACGGGTGCCGGTGCGGGCGTCGTCGGTGTCGAACAGGGCCGACCATTCGGTGACAGCGGTGGCGTGACCGTGCGGCCCGGACTCGAAAACCGCCTTGGCCGCGGCGAGGGCGCGGGGTGCGGCGGTGACGAACTGAGCGGCCCACGCGCGCGCCGCGGTGAGGACATCGTCGGGCGCGACGACCTCATCGACCAAGCCGAGCTTCTCGGCTTCTTCGGCGCCGACGAAACGACCGGTGTAGACGAGATCCTTGGCCCGGCTCGCGCCGATGAGCAGCGAGAGCCTTCGGATGCCGGACAGGGGAATCAGGCCCGCTTTGATCTGCGGCAGACCGAGTTTCACGTTGTCGCCGACGATCCGGTGGTCGGCGCCCAGCGCGAGTTCGAGGCCGGCGCCGAGACAGTAGCCGGTAATCGCGGCAACCGTCGGCTGCGGAACCCGCGAGAGGCAGCCGAGTGCGGCCTGGAGATCGGCGGCCATGGCGGCGGCCTGCCCGGCGTCGAGCTCGGCCAGCTCCGCCATCTCGTCGCCCGCGCTGAACACCCGCTCGTCGCCGTAGACGATCAGGGCCGAGACCCCGGGATGCTCGGCCACCGCGGCCGCCGCAGCCGCCACCTCACGGGCCAGCTGGGCGTCGACAAGGTTCAGCGGCGGACGATCGATGCGCAACAGCGCGACGCCACGGGTGGTCGGCTCGGCGGGCAGCTCGAGGGTCACGAATTCGGCCATGGGAGAAACCTACCGGCCGCCGAGTGCACCCAATTGCGGCAGCTCATCGAAATACCGTTCGTTGTCGGGGAAGTCCGACAGCGGACGCCCGCCCGCCCCCGGCGAGTACTTCGGCATGATCGGCTCGACGACGCGGTCGGCGGCCAGCGCGGCCGCGGTGTCGGCGAACCCGCACAGGGCGTCGAGCTGCGACCACGTCGGTGGCATCAGCACGTGTTCGCCTGCCCGCCAGCTCGCCAGGGCGTCCTGCGGTGTCCGCCAGGCCACCTGAGCGGCCTCGGAGGTGGCACCGTCGGCGATCTGGCCCTGCGGGAGCACCGCGACGAAGAAGCGGGTGTCGTAGCGGCGGGGTTCGGCCTCCGGCGTGATCCAGTTCGACCACGGGCGGAGCAGGTCGGCGCGTAACACCAGGCCCTCGGCCGCGAGGAAATCGGCGAGCGACAATTCGCGGCGCTCGAGCTTGCCGCGGGCCGCGCGATAGCGCGCCGAGTCGTCGACGACCGAATCCGCGGTCGGTCCGGCCAGCAGCACGCCGCATTCCTCGAACGTTTCCCGCACGGCCGCGGCGACGAGCGCCTGCGCGGTCTGTTCGTCGGTGGCGAAACGCTCGGCCCACCAGGCGGGTTCGGGGCCGGTCCAGGCGATGTCGGCCGTGCCGTCGGCGGCGTCGACGCCACCGCCGGGGAACACTGTCACCCCGGCCGCGAACGCCATCGCCTTGACCCGACGCTGCAGGAACACCTCGATACCCGCCTCGCCGTCGCGCACCAGCATCACGGTCGACGCGTCCCGCACGGAGACCCCGGACTCACTCATATCGTTCCTCTCCACCATCGAGCCACACGCCCGGCGACCACCGATCTGCCGACCGGACCGGCTGTCTCCTTCGAGCGCAGCCCTCTCAGCACCCTAACGCCCGCTTGGTCGACCGTGAGCCGGGATTCCCGGCGACCGGACGCCCAGCCAGGTCAGCCCGGGCGCCGGTGCGCGTAATCGGCGCCCGCGAGTCAGCGCGGCGAGCCGGCGCTCAGTTGCGGCGCCGGTGCCCGCCCGAACGACGAGCCCGCCGCGCGAACCACCGCCCGTCGACCCGGTCGAGCGTGATCGACTGGCTGAAGGCGTTGCTCAGATTCTCGGCGGTGAGGACATCGCCCAGGAGACCTTGGCCGACCACCTCCCCCTCCTTGAGCAGCAGCGCGTGAGTGAAGCCGGGCGGGATCTCCTCGACGTGATGGGTCACCAGCACCATCGCGGGCGCGTCGGGGTCGGCAGCGAGATCGCCGAGACGTTCGACGAGTTCCTCCCGCCCGCCCAGGTCGAGGCCCGCGGCCGGTTCGTCGAGCAGCAGCAGTTCCGGATCGGTCATCAGGGCGCGCGCGATGAGCACCCGCTTGCGTTCGCCTTCGGACAGGGTGCCGTAGGTACGGTCGGAAAGGTGCTCGGCGCCGAGGGTTTCCAGCATGTCGACCGCGCGTTCGGTGTCGATGTCCTCGTAGCGCTCGCGCCAGCGGCCGAGCACCGCGTAGCCGGCCGAGACCACCAGGTCACTGACCTTCTCGTCCACCGGGATGCGGCTGGCCACTGCCGCCGAGGACAGTCCGATACGTGGCCGCAATTCGCTGACGTCGACGCGACCGAGCGTCTCCCCCAACAGATTCGCGTGACCGGAGGTCGGATGGAGTTCGGCGGCGGCCATTCTCAGCAGCGAGGTCTTGCCCGCGCCGTTCGGGCCGAGCACCACCCAGCGTTCGTCGAGCTCTACTTGCCAGGAGACCGGGCCGACGAGGGTTCGGCCCGAGCGACGGATGGTCACATCGGAGAAGTCGATGAGCAGATCGGGATCGGGTTGCGACACGCGCTCCATCTTGGCCCACGCGGGCTCTCAGCGCAGCGACCGGCCCGTGCGAGATTCGTCGATCCTGGTCGTCGACGGGTCACCCGTGCTGCGAACCTCGCTGCGCAACATCCGCGCGGCGACGAAGGAGACCGGCACCGACAGCACAACCCAGACGATCAGGATCACCACAATCGTCGTCATCATCGCGGAACCTCCCTGTACCTCGACGTGCACGGCTGTCGGTTACGTATACCCGCGAGGCGCTGCCGCCACACCGCGTTATCGCGGCGAGTCGCGAAAACCGCAACCCAACCGCCGGATTCGCGTCGCGCGTGTCGCGGCGATCACTCCCGTGGCGGCACCGCGATCACCGTCATCGAACCGGGCGCCACCTCGGTGAAACCGGCGTCGCGCACAGCCACCGCACGACCCGCCGCCACCTCGTCCACCAACCCCACCCACTGCTGTTCGCCGGCGTCGCGCACCGCGCAGCGGAATCCGCGGGCCGCCCACGCGGCCGCCGCGTCCACGGGCAACGCACCCGCCAGCAGCATGCTCGCGTGCCCGACCTGCGCCGCTGCCTTGCCCACCGACATCTCCAGCGCCGCGTTCACCCACAGCACCGGCGATGCCGGATCCGCCGGGCCCGGCTCGTCGTGGTCGAGATCGGTACCGCCGATCTGGAGTTTGCGGATGCGCTGATCGATCTCCCCGACCGGGCCGGGAACGAACGCACGGGCCTGCGCGCCGTCGACCTCGACCGTCACACCGTCGACGTCTCCCGCGGCCACCCACTGCGCACCACGCGCCCGCCGGGCGACCTTCCTGATCCGCGACCGCTTCCACGCGAGGTACCGCGGCTCCCACTCCCCGCCGGGTCCCGAACGCGGGTCGAGGCACACCGCGACCGCCGCGGCGGCGGCCGCTTCCAGCAGTGCGCTGCGGGCGGGTGGGTCAGCCTTGGGGATGTGCAGCACCATCTGCATCGCCTGCACCATCGCCGGGTCGTCGGGGTCACCGCCGCCGCCGTAGCCCTGCGCCAATTCCGCGTGCCGAGCGGCGAATTCGGCCGCCTCGTCGCGGACCGGGGCCTCGGCCTGCTCCTCGGTTTCCAACCCACTACCCATGCCACAACACCCGTTCGATCGACACCAGTCCGCCCGCCAGCCTAATAGCGCGGGCGCGTGGCCTTCCCGGGCCTTTCCCGGAGGCGAGCGTCGCCGCGCGCCGACCCGGCTCAGCTCACCCGGACATCCACCATGAAGGTCGGCTCGGGGCCGATCGAAGGTTCGCTGGCCGGCCCGTACGTGAACTGCAGCGAGGTCGCCCCCCGCTCGATCGCCCGGAACGGCCACACCGTGGCGTTGCCCTCGCTGGTCGGCCCACCGTCGGCGATCAGGATGCCCTTCTCGGCGTTGACCATCCCCCACTCGCCGGTCGACGCGGGATCCCGCGGCAGACGTACCAGCAGGCGCTGGCCCACCGTGGCCACCACCGTGCTGCCGTTGGCGAACAGCTCGATCGTCAGCGGATCGGCCGCGGACTGCGCAACGGCGGTCGGCTGGAGGGTGACGTCATACGGTTCGGTCTTGTCGCCACCGCATCCGGCGGTCGATCCGCCGAGCCCCGCCAGGGCGACCAGGACGAGAAATGACCTGCGCACAACAACCTCCCGGTGACGAGCGGTGACGACGTGCCTGTGCGGTCACTCTACGTCGGTGAGGTCGCGATTCCGCGTGACGCTACCGGCCGAGCAGCGGAACCCGTCGTACGCCACCGTCACGCGCGTCGGCCGCTTCCACCTCGTCGCGGGTGACGCCGAGGATGAACAGCACCGCGTCCAGGTAGGGATGCGACAGCGCCGTGTCGGCCACCTCGCGCAGCGCGGGCTTGGCGTTGAACGCCACGCCGAGCCCGGCCGCGTTGAGCATGTCGATGTCGTTGGCGCCGTCACCGACCGCGACGGTCTGCTCCATCGGCACCCCCGCCTCGGCCGCGAACTTGCGCAGCGCGGTCGCCTTGAACGCCCGGTCGACGATCTCGCCGACGACCCGCCCGGTGAGCTTGCCGTCGATGATCTCCAGGGTGTTGGCCTGCACGAAATCGAGCTCCAGCTCGTGTGCGAGCGGCTCGATCACCTGCCGGAACCCACCGGAGACCACACCGCAGCGGAAGCCGAGCCTGCGCAGGGTGCGAATCGTGGTGCGCGCGCCCGGGGTGAGCTCGATCCGGTCGGCGACCTCCTCGATCACCGACTCGTCGAGGCCCTCGAGGGTGGCCACGCGCTGACGCAGCGATTCGGCGAAGTCGAGCTCGCCGCGCATCGCGGCCTCGGTGACCTCGCGGACCTGATCCTCGACGCCGGCGTGCGCGGCCAGCATCTCGATCACTTCGCCCGTGATCAGGGTGGAGTCGACGTCGAACACGATCAGGCGCTTGGCCCGGCGGGCCAGCCCGGCCCGTTCCACCGCGATGTCGACCTGTTCGGCGACGGCCACCTCGGCCAGCGCGGTGCGCAGCCGCGCGTCGCCTTCGTCGCTGGTGTCGGTCGCGGTGACCATCAGTTCCATCCCGGTCACCGGGTAGTCGGCGATGCCACGGATGGAGTCGATATTGGCGCCACCGGTGGCGAGTTCACGCGAGATGGCGCTGAACGCCTTCGCGGTGACCGGGGCGCCGAGCACCACGACCGCGTGCGTGGACATCGGCGGCTTGCCGATCTGCGCGTCGACCGACACGTCGACCTGCATGCCGACGGTGTTCATCGCCTCTTCGAGCTCGTCCTGCAACGCCTCGGGGTCGTTGGGGCACGACACCAGCACCCCGAGGGTGAGTCGACCCCTGATGACCACCTGCTCCACGTCCAGCAAGCTCACCTGATGCCGGGACAACGTCGCCAGCAGCACCGAGGTGACGCCTGGTCGGTCGGGGCCGGTGACGGTCACGAGAACTGTGGTGTCGGCCAAGTCGATCTGCTCCGTTCGATTACCCACAAAAAGAGTGTGCACCCGCTGGTCACCCAGCAGGTGCACACCCTGTCGTTCGGTGGTGTCCTACTTCTTCGCGAGCGCGCCTTCGGACACGTGCGTGCTGTGCTTACCCGAGCCCCAGCCGACGTGTGCCTCGGCCTTCATGCGCTCGACCATGTGCGGGTAGTGCAGCTCGAACGCCGGGCGCTCGGACCGGATCCGCGGCAGCTCGTAGAAGTTGTGGCGCGGCGGCGGGCAGGTGGTGGCCCACTCGAGGGAGTTGCCGTAGCCCCACGGGTCGTCGACCGTGACGACCTCGCCGTAGCGGTAGCTCTTGAAGACGTTCCAGATGAACGGCAGCATCGACGAGCCCAGGATGAACGCACCGATCGTGGAGATCGTGTTCAGCGTGGTGAAACCGTCGGACGGCAGGTAGTCGGCGTAGCGACGCGGCATGCCCTCGGCGCCCAGCCAGTGCTGAACGAGGAAGGTGGTGTGGAAGCCGACGAAGGTGGTCCAGAAGTGCCACTTGCCCAGACGCTCGTCCATCATGCGGCCGGTGATCTTCGGGAACCAGAAGTAGATACCCGCGAAGGTCGCGAACACGATGGTGCCGAAGAGCACGTAGTGGAAGTGCGCGACGACGAAGTACGAGTCGGTGACGTGGAAGTCCAGCGGCGGCGAGGCCAGGATGACGCCCGACAGACCACCGAAGAGGAAGGTCACCAGGAAGCCGATCGACCACAGCATCGGTGTCTCGAACGTCAGCTGACCGCGCCACATGGTGCCGATCCAGTTGAAGAACTTCACACCGGTCGGGACCGCGATGAGGAAGGTCATGAAGGAGAAGTACGGCAGCAGCACGGCGCCGGTGGCGTACATGTGGTGCGCCCACACCGCGATCGACAGCGCCGCGATACCCAGCGTCGCGTAGACCAGCGTGGTGTAACCGAAGATCGGCTTACGGCTGAACACCGGGAAGATCTCCGACACGATGCCGAAGAACGGCAGCGCGATGATGTAGACCTCGGGGTGACCGAAGAACCAGAACAGGTGCTGGTAGAGCAGGATGCCGCCGGTGGCCGGGTCGTAGATGTGGCCGCCCAGGTGGCGGTCGTAGGCCAGACCGAACAGCGCCGCGGTGAGCAGCGGGAAGGCCAGCAGCACCAGGACCGAGGTCACCGCGATGTTCCAGGTGAAGATCGGCATGCGGAACATGGTCATACCGGGTGCGCGCAGGCAGACCACGGTGGTGAGCATGTTGACGCCACCGAGGATGGTGCCCAGACCCGACACGGCCAGACCCAGGATCCACAGGTCGGTGCCGACACCGGGCGAGTGCAGGATGTCGGTGAGCGGCACGTACGCCGTCCAGCCGAAGTCCGCCGCGCCGCCGGGGGTCACGAAACCCGCGGTCGCCATCGAGCCACCGAACAGGTACAGCCAGTAGCTGAACGCGTTCAGTCGCGGGAAGGC
Organism: Nocardia sp. NPDC056541; assembly: GCF_042794235.1. Lineage (NCBI taxonomy): Bacteria > Bacillati > Actinomycetota > Actinomycetes > Mycobacteriales > Nocardiaceae > Nocardia > Nocardia sp. NPDC056541. The sequence goes on along the minus strand of NZ_JBHTUD010000008.1, from coordinate 281,922 downwards.
GACGTCGGGGGCGCCGATCTGCAGCGGCAGGATGATGTTGGCGAAGCCGAACACGATCGCCGTCGCGTAGAACAGCAGCATGATCGTGCCGTGCATGGTGAACAGCTGGTTGAACTGTTCGGGCGAAAGGAACTGCAGACCCGGACGGGCCAACTCGGCGCGCATCAGCAGCGCCATGAGTCCACCGACCAGGAAGAAGCTGATCGCCGTCACCAAGTACATGGTGCCGAGCACCTTGGGGTCGGTGGTGGTGACCGCCTTGTAGAGGAACGAGCCCTTCGGACCGGTCCGGGCCGGATACGGTCGAGTCGCTTCCAACTGAGGGACTGGCCTGGGCTCTACCGCAGTCACTGATCCTCCTGAAGATGCCTGTACGTCACTCGCAGAGCCGGCCGCGCCTCCATGACGGACAGCAGCAGACATGCGTTGGAGTGAATCGTAAACCGTGCTGCCGCAGCATTCCGCGCGGGTCCTACTCTGTGTCGTATTCGGCGCGCCGTAGTTCGCGATCCCGATCTTCCTCCGCAGGTCGCGTGGGTGCAACGGTTGTCGGCGATGACTTTTCGGCGGTCGGCGCGCCATGATCGATGCCGACGCGCGAACATGCCAGCGTCGCTGACGCGCTACCCCTTCAGCCGAGGAGAAGTCATGTCGTTCAGCCCGAAACCCGGCGATCCCACCTGGGTCGACCTCTACACGACCGATCTCGACCGCGCGATCGCCTTCTACGGCGAGCTGTTCGGCTGGACCGCCGAACGCGGCGGCGAGGAATTCGGCGGCTACACCACCTTGCGCAAGGACGGGCGGGCGGTGGCGGGTGCGATGGGCCGCCACGACGATCCCGGCGACCCGTATCCGGACCGCTGGACCGTCTATCTGAACTCCCCCGATGCCCTGGCCACGACAGCCGCGGCGAGCGCGGCGGGCGGCAATGTGATCGTCGAGCCGATGGCGATCGCCGATCTCGGTGCGATGGCGGTACTGGCCGATGTCGGCGGAATCGGTGTCGGCGTCTGGCAGGCCGACACCTTCGCCGGCTTCGACGCGGTCGGCATCGTCGCGGACGGGACCTGGACCGACCACGTCGGCGTCCCGTCCTGGTTCGAGCTGATGACCCGCGCCTACGACGAGTCGCTGGCCTTCTACCGCGACGTCTTCGGCTGGCGCGACACCCTGACGATCGCCGACACCGCGGACTTCCGCTACACCACCATCCACACCGTTCCTCCCATGGGCGGCGGCGTCCTCGACGCCAACGGTCACCTCGCCGAGGGCGTGCCCGGCTCGTGGACGGTCTATTTCGGCGCCGACGACGTCGACAAGTCCGCCGAACACGCGGTGGCCCTCGGCGGCACCATCGCCTTCGAACCGATGAACACCCCCTACGGCCGCCTCGCCGGGCTGATCGACCCCACCGGCGCGCATTTCAGCATCGGCGGAAACGCCCGCTGAGGCGAGGCCACGGCGGTCGGCGGTGCGTGCACGAGGCCGCCGCCGCCGGGGTTCGCCCACCCAGGGGTGGTAATCGATCCCCCTGGGAGTCTGCGCATCAACGCTGGGGTTGCTGTCGGATCCCCCTCCCGAAGACGAGATTAGAGGTGTACCCACAGACACCCGTCAAGCCTTCGAAGGGGAACACGATGAGCACCCTGGTCACCGCACCCGCCGACAACGTCATCCCGATGCGCAGCCGCTCCGGCGCGCCGGTCGCCGGTCAGCTCGCCGATGCCGATCTGGACCGTTGGGCGAACCGCCTGGCCCGGCTGCTGCTCACCCGTGGCGCCGACGCCGGGGACCGGATCGCCCTCGCTGTCGACCCCCGGATCGAGTCGGTGGTCGCCGAGGCCGCGGTGCGCAAGATCGGTGCGATCCCGGTGTCGCAGGCCGAGGGCGCGTCCACCGCCCCCGGCGCCGGATTCGGGATCACCACCAAGGCCCGCCGGGGCGAGCTCGGCGGCGGCGCCGACTGGCTGGTGCTCGACGACCGCTCGACCCTGCAGCGCTATCTGGTCACCTCCGACGCGCCGCTGGCGGCCACGGAACTGCGCGCAGTCTGCTGAACCCATTCCGATGCGCTCGATACAGGTTCAGAATGAACATAGAGCGCAGTACGCAACGGCGGGTACTACCTACCAGGTAGCTACCCGACGGTCGGGAACCAGAGGTGAACGCCCAGCTCCAGACATGAGAACGCAGGTTCGCTCATGATCCAGTCCTCTTCGCATGCGTCGGATGCCGTCGCACCCGAAGGCCCTTTTCCCTTGTCGGCCGCCCAGCGCGGCATCTGGTTCGCCCAGCACATCGCGGGCGATACCCCCATCTCCATCGCCCAGTACGTGGAGCTGTCCGGCGCGGTCGACCTCGCGCTGCTGATCGACGCGGTCCAGCGGACCGGTCGTGAGTTCGGTACCGGCTATCTGCGGCTGGTCGATATCGACGGTCACCCCCATCAGGTCGTCGATCTGACCCTCGACGACGACGTGGCCGAACTGGATCTGCGTGACCGCCCCGACCCGGAAGCGGCCGCGCACGCGTGGATGCGCGCCGAGTACACCGCACCACTGGATGTGATGCACGACCGATTAGTCCGCATCGCCCTGCTGCGTGTCGCCGAGGATCGCTGGTTCTGGTACGCGCGCATGCACCACATCGTGCTGGACGGGATGGGCGCGCTGGCGCTGGTTCAGCGCGTCGGCGAGCTCTACAACGCCGCCTTCGACGGCCGTGAGCCGCCGGCCACCAAGGCCGAGCCGTTGCAGAAGATCGTCGATGCCGATCTGGCCTACCGCACCTCCGGCCGTTTCACCACCGACCGCGACTACTGGCGCGAGCACCTGGCCGCGCTGGCCGATCCGGTAACGCTCGCCGGCCGCGACGCCGAGGTCGACGCCCACCCCAACCGGGTATCGGGCGCGCTGCCCGCGGAGACCGGCACCCTGCTGGATTCGGTTGCGGCATCGGTGAACTCGGGTGTCGCGCCGACCGTGGTCGCGGCCTTCGGCGCCTATCTCGCCGCGATGACCGGCGCGCCGGAAGTGGTGCTGAGCCTGCCGGTCTCCGCGCGGACCTCGGCGACCCTGCGTCGTTCGGGCGGCATGCTCGCCAATGTCGTGCCGCTGCGCGTGCGCCTCGATCCCACCACCACCGTCGGGGCGGCGATTCTCGCCGTGCAGAGCGAGCTGACCGGTGCGTTGCGACGCCAGCGCTACCGCCAGGAGGACATCGTCCGCGATCTCGGCTGGGCGATGGACGAGGCGGCCTCGTTCGGCCCCGCCGTGAATCTCATGATGGTGGACACCAAGATCGCGCTGGGCCCGGTCGTCGGGCGGCTCCACGTGCTCACCTCCGGCCTGATCGACGACCTGTTCGTCAACCTGTACCCGGGCGTCGGCGGCGAGAGCACCCACATCGACCTGCAAGGCAACGCGAACCTGTACAGCGACGCCGACCTGGCGGGCCATCACGAGCGATTCCTGCTGTTCCTGCATCGGTTCCTCGTCGCCGGGCCGGACGCCCCGCTGTCGACGGTGCCCGTTCTCTCGGATGCCGAGCAGGCGGCCTCGGTGCCCGCGCGGGGCCCGGCCGGCGTCGCGACGCGCACCCTGCCCGAGATCCTCGCGGCGGGCGCCGCGCTCGACCCGGACGCGGTGGCGCTGCGCTGGGGTACCGACAACACACTGAGCTATCGCGAGGTCGACGACTACACCAATCGCCTGGCCCGCCTGCTGATCGCCGCCGGCGCGGGGCCTGAACACGCGGTAGCGCTGTCGATTCCGCGGTCCGCGGAGTCCGTGCTCGCCACCGTCGCGGTGGCCAAGACCGGTGCGCCGTTCGTTCCCATCGATCCGACCTACCCCGACGATCGCATCGAGCACATGATCGACGACAGCGGGGTGGTCACCGGCTTGACGGTCGACGAGGCGCGAAAGTCGCTGCCCGACAAGGTCGATTGGCTCTCGCTGGACGACCCGTTGATCACCGCCGAACTCGCCACCCATGACCCCGCGCCGATCACCGATGCCGACCGCACGGCCGCGATCGCGGCGGATCAGGTCGCCTACGTCATCTATACCTCCGGGTCGACCGGTCTGCCCAAGGGCGTGCTGGTCTCGCATCGCGGCCTGGCGAACCTCGCGGCGAGTTCGGGGGCCGGGTTCGGGGTCGAGCCGGACTCCGTGGTCGCCCACGCGGTCTCGCCGAGCTTCGACATCTCGGTCGAGGAGATCGTGGTGACGCTGGCCGCCGGTGCCACCCTCGCGGTGGTCCCGCCGTCGGCCTACGCGGGTGAGGACATGGCGCACGTGCTGCGCACCCACCGCGTCACCCACCTCAATGTCACCCCGGCGGTTGTCGGTTCACTCGACCCGGTGACGCTGCCCGACCTGCGCACGATCGTGGTCGGCGGTGACGCGTGCCCGCCGGAACTGGTGGCGAAATGGGCCGGACGCTCGCTGATCAACGGGTACGGGCCCACCGAAACGACCATCACCACCACCCTGAGCGAACCGCTGGTGCCCGGCGCCCCGGTGACGATCGGCAGCCTGGTCGGTGGCGTCTGCGGCCTGGTCCTCGACCCGTGGCTGCGCCCGGTACCGGCGGGCACCGTGGGTGAGCTGTACCTCGCGGGCCCCGGTGTCGCGCGCGGCTACCACCGGCGCAGCGGCTTGACCGCGAGCCGGTTCGTGGCGAATCCGCACGCACCCGGCGACCGGATGTATCGCACCGGCGATCTGGTGCGCTGGACCGACGCCGAGGGCCGCGTCACCCTGGAATACCAGGGGCGCAGCGACTTCCAGGTGAAAGTGCGCGGCTACCGGATCGAACTCGGCGAGATCGACGCCGCGTTGCAGCGGCTACCCGAGATCGACTTCGCGATCACACTCGGTGCCGAGTCGCCGACCGGCGCCACCGCGCTCGTCGCCTATGTCACGGCCGAGCCGGGTGCCGAGGTCCATCCAGAAGCGGTGAAAGCCGCTGTCGGCGAAACGCTTCCGGCCTATATGGTGCCCGCCGTGGTGATGGTGCTCGACCGGGTGCCGCTGACCCCGCTCGGCAAGGTGGACCGAAAGGCATTGCCCGCACCGGACTTCGGTGCGCGCACCGTCGCGAGCCGGGCTCCGTCCACGCCGCGCGAGGAAGCGTTGGCAGCCCTCTTCGCCGAGGTGCTCGGACTCGGCACCGTCGGTGTCGACGACAGTTTCTTCGCGCTCGGTGGCGACAGCATCGTGTCGATCCAGCTGGTCTCGCGAGCGAAGGCCGCCGGTATCTCGTTCAGCGCCCGCGATGTCTTCGAACGCAAGACGGTCGCCGCGCTGGCCGCTGTCGCCGACGACACCCAGGTACCGGTGGTGGACGAGCTGCCCGGCGGCGGGGTCGGCGCGGTGGAGCTCACTCCGATCGTGCACGCGATGGTCGAGCACCCGGACACCTGGGGTCGCTACGGGCAGGCCGTCCTGATCGGGCTGCCCGACGGTTTCGACCGTCCGCGGCTCGCGGCGGCGCTCCAGGTGCTGCTCGACCAGCACGATCTCCTCCGCTCGTCGCTGCGACCGACGGCCGACGGCTGGGAATGGGTGGTGGCCGACCGCGGTGCGGTCGACGCCGAGGATCTGATCGAGGTGACCCGGGCCGACACCGAGGACGCGGTCGAGCGCGCCTTGCAGAACGCCGCGGACCCGCTCGATCCCCCCGCGGGTGTCGTTGCCCGGTTCGTGTTGGTCGAACGCGCCGACGCCGCCCCACTGTGCTGGCTGGTCCTGCATCACCTGGTCACCGACGGTGTCTCCTGGCGAATCCTGTTGCCTGACTTGGCGACCGCGTCCTTCGGCGGCACGCTCGACCCGGTCGGCACCTCCTTCCGCCGCTGGGCGCACAGCCAGCCCGAGAACGCCGCGACACGTCTCGACGAACTGCCGATCTGGCAGCGAATCCTGGCCACACCCGACCCGCCGTTCGCCCGCACCGACCGTCGCAGCGCCGACCGCGCGACGACCACCTCGACTCTTTCCGATCGGTCCGGCGACACGGCCCAGACCGCCGCGCCGGCTGCCGCCTCCGAGCTGTCCGACCCGGTAGCGGAGACCGCCTGCGCCTTCGACCCCGCCCTCGACGTGGTCGCCACGATGGCGCAGTGGCAGTCGACGGTGCCTTCGGACGTCGCACAGACCGTCTTGCACGGCGTGCCCGAGCAGTTCCATTGCGGCGCCGACGATGTGCTGCTGGCCGCGCTCGCCATGGCCGTGTGCCGATGGCGCGACCGCACCGGCGCACTGCTGACGCTGGAGGGCCACGGCCGCGACGAATCCCTGCTGCCCGGCGCCGATGTCGCGCGCACGGTCGGCTGGTTCACCAGCGTGTACCCGGTCGCACTCGACCTGACCGGGATCGATCTCGGCGACGCGTTCGCCGGCGGCCGTGCGGCAGGTTCGGCGATCAAGGCCGCCAAGGAGCAGTTGCGGTCGGTGCCCGATCGCGGCGTGGGCTTCGGCTTGCTCCGCTATCTGAACGACGAGTCCGCAGCGGCACTGGCCGGCGCGCCGACACCCCAGCTGAGCTTCAACTATCTCGGCAGGGCGGTGACCGGCGACGATCCCTGGGTTCCGCGACGTTTCGCCGCGACCAACGACGACCGAGCCCCACTGGCCGCCGTCGTCGATATCAACGCGGTGCTGACCGATGCCGGGCTGGAAGTCACCTGGGCCTACGCGAGCAGACTGCTCGACGAGGCCGACGTGCGCGCGTTGGCCGAGCTGTGGTCGCAGGCCCTGCGCGCGCTCGTCACCCATGCCGCGACCGGCGATGCGGGTGGCCGCACCCCCTCGGATTTCGCGCTCGTCACGGTCGATCAGCCGCAGATCGAGCGCTGGGAGCACACCTACCCGGCGCTCACCGACGTCTGGCCGCTCTCGCCGCTGCAATACGGCCTGCTCTTCCACGCGCTCTACGACTCCGACACCGCCGACGGTTACACGGTCCAATCACTGCTCACCCTCGCGGGCACGGTCGACGCCACCCGGCTGCGCGGTGCCGCACAGGCGCTCGTCGATCGGCACGAGAACCTGCGTGTGGCCTTCGTCGAGACCGACGACGGCCCGCGTCAGCTCGTCCTGTCCGCCGCCGAGATCCGCTGGGAAGAAGTAGATCTCACCGAGATCGCCGACGAAGACCAGCGAGCTCGCGAGCTCGACCGAGTGATCGAACTCGACGCGCTGACCCGCTTCGACCTGACCCGGCCCCCGTTGCTCCGCTTCACCCTGGTCAGGACCGGCGCGGAAACGTTGCGGCTCGTCATGACCAATCACCATCTGGTGCTGGACGGTTGGTCGACGCCGCTGCTGGTGCGCGAGCTGCTCACCCTGTACGTCACCGCGGGCGACACGTCGATGTTGCCGCCCGCCCCGTCCTACCGCGACTTCCTGTCCTGGCTCGGAGACCAGGATGCGGAGGCGTCGCTGTCGGCGTGGAAACAGGCCATGGCCGGGATCGACACGCCGACCCGCGCCGTCCCCACCCTCGTCGGCATCGAGTCGACCGAGACCGCGATGCTCTCGCACGATCTGTCCTCAGCCACGGTCGCGGTACTCGAATCCGCGGCCAGAGAAGCGGGTGCGACCGTGAACACGCTGGTCCAGGCCGGTTGGTCGCTGCTGCTGGCCATGCTCACCGGTCGCACCGATGTGGTGTTCGGCGCCACGGTGTCCGGTCGGCCGCCGGAGCTGCCCGGTGTCGAGGAGATGGTCGGGCTGTTCATCAACACCGTTCCGGTGCGGGTGACGCTGGATCCGTCGGAAAAGGTCTGCGACCTGCTTGCTCGCGTGCAGGCAGAGCAGGCGCGGCTCATGGACCACCAGCACGTCGGCCTCGCCGCCATCCACCGCGTGGTCGGGCTGGCCGAATTGTTCGACACGCTCACCGTTTTCGAGTCCTACCCCATCGATCGGGAGGCGCTGTCGCAGGCCCTGGACATCGCGGGCATGCGGGTGCTCGATGTCGAGGGCACCGACGCGACGCCGTACCCGTTGAACCTCATGGTGATTCCGCTGCGCGGCGAGGCCGGTGCGGGCGACGCCCTGCGCATCACGGTGAAGTTCATGGCCGATCAGCTGGAACCCACTGCGGCACAGATACTCCTGGACCGGTTCGTCCGGGTGCTCACCCAACTCGCCGAGAATCCGCACACCCTGGTTTCGCAACTGCGAAATTGCAGCGACGCCGAACTGGCCACGCTGGCACCGGTGCACGGGCCACCGCCCTTGCCGATGCGCACGCTGCCCGACATCCTCACCGCAGGCGCGCGCATCGATCCCGACGCGATCGCGGTCAGCTCGGGCGAGCTGCGAATGAGTTACGGCGACCTCGACGCCTGGTCCAACCGGTTCGCCCGGGTCCTGCTCCGCCGCGGGATCGGGCCCGAGATCTTCGTCGTGCTCGCGCTCACCCGGTCGCTGGAATCGGTGGTCGCCGTGTGGGCACTGGCCAAGACGGGGGCGGCCTTCGTCCCGCTGGATCCGAGCTATCCGGTGGAGCGGATCGAGCACATGCTCACCGATTCGAAGGCCCCGATCGGCGTCACCGTGACGGCTACCGGCGAAGACCTGCCCGGGTCCATCGACTGGCTGCTGCTCGACGACCTGAACACCATGCGCCGCGCCATGCTGGTCTCCGACGCGCCGATCACCGACGCCGAACGCGGCGGCCCGCTCGATATCGACCACACGGCCTACCTGATCTACACCTCCGGTTCCACCGGCAAGCCCAAGGCGGTTCTCCTCAGCCATCGCGGCATCGCGAATCTCGTTGCCGCCCAGCGCGAAACCCTGGCGCTCGACCCGACCGCCAGCGCACTCCAGGTCGCCTCCCCCAGCTTCGACGCCTCGGTCTTCGAGATGCTGACCGCGCACGCGGCGGGTGGACGCCTGGTGGTCTCACCGCCGGAGGTCTACGGCGGCGGTGAGCTCGAGACGCTGCTGCGCACCGAGCGGGTCACCCACGCGGTGATCACCCCGTCGGCGCTGGCGACGATGGAGCCCACCGATCTCACCGAGCTGCGGGTGCTGTCGGTGGCCGGTGAGGCGGCCACCCCCGAGCTCATCGAGAAGTGGGCCGCGGGCAGGCGGATGGTGAATCTGTACGGCCCCACCGAGTTCAGCATCTGGGCAACCGGTCCCGCCGAACTGCTCCCCGGCGAACCGGTCACGATCGGCGGACCGATTCGCGGTGCGGCACTGGTGGTGCTGGACAGCTGGTTGCGTCCGGTGCCGGTCGGCATCGCCGGTGAGCTGTATCTGGCCGGGCCCGCGCTGGCGCGCGGCTACTTCAACCGGTTCGAGATGACCGCGAGCCGGTTCGTCGCCAACCCGTTCGGCGTCGCCGGGGAACGGATGTACCGGACCGGCGACATGGTGCGCTGGGTCACGGGCGAGAACGCCGCGCTCACCCTGGAATATCTGGGCCGCAGCGACTTCCAGGTGAAGATTCGCGGCCTGCGGATCGAACTCGGCGAGATCGACGCGGTGCTCTCGCGCGACGCCGAGGTCGACTACGCGGTGACGATCGGACGCGAAGGACCGGCGGGCGCCACCGTGCTCGTGTCCTACGTGCTCGCCGTGCCCGATGTCGCACTCGACACCGAACGGTTGCGCGCTCAGGTCGCGGCGGAACTGCCGGGATACATGGTGCCCGCCTATATCGTCGTCCTGGACGATATCCCGCTCACTCCGGTCGGCAAACTGGACCGCAAAGCCCTGCCGATACCGGACTTCTCGGCCACCCAGCAGTCCTATCTCGCACCGCGCACCCCGATCGAAGAGGCCGTCGCCGCGGTGTTCGCCGATGTCCTCGGCAGCGAACGGGTGAGCGTCGACCAGTCCTTCTTCGAACTCGGCGGCAACTCGCTGAGCGCGACGAAGGTTGTCGCCCGGGTCAATTCGGCGCTCGGCTCCACCATCGCGCTGCGTGATCTCTTCGACGCGCCGAGCGTCGCCCAACTGTCGGCGCGGGTCGTCCCCGCCGCCGAGGGCAGTCCTGGCCTCCCCGCGCTGGCTCCCCGCCTGCGCCCGGACCGCATCCCCCTGTCCCCCGCCCAGCAGCGTATGTGGGTGCTCAATCAACTCGACCCCGACTCGTCGGCCTACAACATCGCGATCGCCCTGCGCCTCACCGGAACCCTCGATGTGGAAGCCATGCGCCGCGCTCTCGCCGACGTGGTCGAACGACAGGAGAGCCTGCGCACCCGCTATCCCGCCGACGCCGAGGGCCCGCGTCAGGTCGTCGTCGGTATCGACACCGCGGTTCCGTCGCTACCGCTGGTCGACACCGAAGACGGCGCGCCACTGCGTGAGCAGATCAACGAACTGGCAGGCACCGGCTTCGACCTCACCCGTCAGGCACCACTGCGTGTCGGCCTGTTCCGCCTCAACAGTCACCCAGCCCAGACCGGACCCCGCAATGCCTATCGATCCGAAGACCCTGTATCAGTGCATGTCATCGTCCTCGTCGTACACCACATCAGCGCCGACGGCGCATCGATGGCCCCCCTGGCGGCGGACCTGGTCGCCGCCTACTCGGCGCGGGTGTCGGGTACAGCACCCACGCAGCCGCCGCTCACGGTGCAGTACGCGGACTTCGCGCTGTGGCATCGCGAGCTTCTCGGCAGCGCGACGGATTCGGAGTCCGTGGCCGCCCAGCAGATCCGGTATTGGCGCGAAACACTCGCGGGCGCACCGGATGCGCTGGAACTGCCCACCGATCGCCCCCGTCCGGCGGTGCAGACCATGAGCAGCGACGATATCGACTTCACCGTCGACGAACAGACCCACCGTGCGCTGATCGACTTCGCCGCCGCGAACAATGTCAGCGTCTTCATGGTCGTCCACGCCGCCCTCGCGGTGCTGCTGGCCCGGCTCGCCGGGACCGGCGATGTCGTCATCGGCACGCCGATCGCAGGTCGCGGTGCGGCCGCGCTGGACGATCTCGTCGGCATGTTCGTCAACACCCTCGCCCTGCGCACACCGGTCGACCCCGGCACCGGCTTCCAGCAGCTGCTCGCCACCGTCCGCGACACCGACCTCGACGCCTTCGGCCACGCCGACGTACCGTTCGAGCAGCTCGTCGCGGCCCTCGACCCCACCCGGTCGACCGCCCATCACCCGCTGTTCCAGGTGTCGCTGTCGCTGCAGAACTTCATCGAACCGGTGCTCGAACTGCCCGGGCTGCGTTTCGAGGTCGAGGACTTCGACCGCCGCTCCTCGGCCTTCGACCTCACCCTGGACCTGCGTGAACGGTTCGACGAGACCGGCCCGGCGGGCATCGACGGCGTCCTCACCTACGCGACAGATCTGTTCGACGCCGCCACCGTCACCTCGTTCGCGACCCGATGGCGGCAGGTGCTCGCCACCGTCCTCACCGACATCGACATCCGCCTCGCCGATATCGACCTCCTCGCCGAATCCGAACGCGCGGAACTCGTCCCGGTCCACGGCCCCGCTACCGCGGGCACGACGACCTTGGCCGACCTGCTCACCGCCACCGCCGCGACCTTCCCCGACCGACCAGCCCTGGTTACCGGCACTGCGACGGCCACCGCGACCCGGGCCACCGGCACCATCTCCCCGACCGAGCCCACCTCCGCCGACGCCGCGGCACCACCCACACAGGTATCCGACACGATCACCTACGGTGCGCTGCACGCCCGGTCGAATCAGTTGGCCAGGTTGCTCATCGAGGCGGGAGCGCACACGGAATCTGTGGTAGCCCTCGGTCTCCCACGGTGTGTCGAGCTCCACGTCGGCATCTGGGCCGCGGCGAAGGTGGGCGCGGCGTTCCTGCCGGTCGACCCCAAACATCCGGCGGACCGCATCGACCACATGCTCTCCGATTCCGGCGCGCGAGTCGGGATCACCCTCGCCGCATACCGGCCGCAGCTGTCCGACACCACCCACTGGCTGATCCTCGACGACCCCGGCTTCGCCACCCGCGTGGCCGCCACCGACGACGCGGACCTCACGCCCGCGGAACTGCCGGTTCCGATCAGGGTCGAGAACCCGGCCTGGATGATCTACACCTCCGGCTCCACCGGTACTCCGAAGGGCGTCACCGTCACCCATCGAGGCTTGGCCGACCTGGTCGCCTCCCAGCGCACCGACCTCGCCCTCGACGAACACGCCCGGGTGATGCAGGTGGCCTCGCCGAGCTTCGACGCGTCGATCTTCGAGGCACTCATGGCCTTCGGCTGCGGCGGCGCCTCGGTGATCGCCCCGCCGGATGTCTTCGGCGGCGCCCCCCTCGCGGAACTGATCGCCGCCGAGCAGGTCACCCACATGGTGATCACGCCGTCGGCGCTGGCCACCATCGATCCCGCCGACGTGTCGAGCCTGCGGGTGCTCGCGGTCGCGGGTGAGGCGGTCGGCCCCGATCTCGTCGCGCGCTGGTGCGGCGGCGCCGGCGGGCGGACGATGGTCAACCTGTACGGCCCGACCGAATACACCATCTGGGCAACAGGTTCCGCGCCGTTGTCCGCTGCGGAGCCGGTGACCATCGGCGCTCCCGTTCGCGGTGCGTCCGCACTCGTCCTCGACGACCGCCTGCGCCCGGTACCCGTCGGCGTCGCGGGTGAGCTGTACCTCGCGGGCACCGCGCTCGCGCGGTGCTACCACGCGCGGCCGAGCTTGACGGCAGCCCGATTCATCGCCAACCCCTTCGGCCTGCCCGGCGAATGCCTCTATCGCACCGGTGATCTGGTCCGGTGGACTCGCACGAACACCCCGGTACACAGTGTCGGCGCCACTCGGTCCGACAGCCCTGCCCTGTCCGAGAACCCCGCTGGTACGTCTCCAGGATTGGCGCTGGAATACCTCGGCCGCACCGACTTCCAGGTCAAGGTGCGCGGCCAGCGCATCGAGCTCGGCGAGATCGATGCGGTGCTCGGCGCCGTCGACGGTGTCGATCTCGCTGTGACGCTGGGTGTTCCGGGTCCCACCGGTGCCACCGCCCTGGCCGCCTACCTGGTGCGCATGCCCGGCGCCGAACTCGACATCGCACATATCCGCGCCCTCGCCGCCGACACGCTCCCCGCGTACATGGTGCCCGCCGCTTTCGTGGTGCTGGACGAGATCCCCATCAACGCGGTCGGCAAACTCGACCGAAAAGCACTGCCGGAGCCGGTGTTCGTCACCGACGACACCCCGTACCGCGCACCGGAGACGCCGACCGAGCTGGTACTCGCCGAGGTCTACGCCGAACTGCTCGGTCGCGCACGGGTCGGCATCGACGACTCCTTCTTCGCCCTCGGCGGCGACAGTATCCTGGCCATCCAGCTCGTGACCCAGGCGAAGCTGCGCGGCGTGCACTGCACGCCGTTGCAGGTCTTCGAACACCGCACGGTGGCGGCGCTCGGTGCGGCCGTCGATGCCGCCGAGACGGTGGAAGCGCTGGCCGAACTGCCCGGTGGTGGCACCGGTGACCTGCCGCTGACACCGATCGTGCGCTACATGGTCGAACGCGGCGGCGACTTCGACCGGTTCGCCCAAACCGCGGTGCTGGAACTGCCAGTCGGCATCGAACGCGCGCAACTCGTCGCCACTGTCTCGGCCGTGATCGACCGGCACGACATGCTGCGAGCCCGCCTGTGGGCAGCCGAGGACGGCTGGCGGCTGCGCGTGGCCGACCCCGGTTCGATCGAGGTCGACGCACTGGTGCACCGCACGGCCTTCGACGCCGCCATCGACCCGATCGAGCTGCGCGAATACGCCCAGACCGAGCTCGACTCCGCGATGAACCGACTGAATCCGGCGGACGGGGTCGTCCTGCAGTTCGTGTGGCTGGATCCGGTCGGCGACGCCGGCGCGCACACCGGGCCCGGACGCCTGATCATCGTCGCGCACCATCTCGCGATCGACAGCGTGTCGTGGCGAATCCTGGTGCAGGACTTGATCGCCGCCTGGGCCCAGGTATCGGCGGGCGCCACCCCGACCCTCCCGGATATCGGCACCTCGATGCGGCGCTGGTCGCACGCCATGACCGAGCAGGCCCGTTCCGAGCGGCGCCGCGCCGAACTCCCGTACTGGCAAGCGGTGGTGCACGGCCCCGACCCGCTGCTCGGCGCCCGTCACCTCGATCCTGGCACCGATCAGGGCCAGACCGTCCGCCGCCTCGACATCGAGGTCGACGACAACACCACCACAGCGCTGCTCACCACCCTGCCCCGCCTGTTCCAGGGCAGTGTCACCGACGCGCTGTTCGCCACCCTGGCCGTGGCGCTGGTGCGCTGGCGTGCGCGCAGAGGCGTGGACGAACCCTCGGCGCTGCTGCGTCTGGAAGGCCATGGCAGACAGGAAGAAGTCGTGCCCGGCGCCGATCTGTCGCGGACCATCGGCTGGTTCACCAACCTGTACCCGGTGCGCCTCGATCTCACCGACATCGACATCGACGACGCGCTGGCGGGCGGCCCCGCCATGGGCGCGGCCATCCGCCGGGTCAAGCACGATCTGCTCGCGGTGCCCGACAAGGGCATCGGATTCAGCCTGCTGCGCTACCTGAATCCCGAAGCAGCCGAGCATCTTCCGACCCGGCTCCCCGGCCAGATCTGTGTGAACTACCTGGGCAGGCACACCTCGGTCGACACACCGCCCGGCCTGGAAGGTCTCGGCTGGCTACCCACCGACGCGCTCGGTGAGCTCGAGGCGGCCGAGCATCCGGAGGTGCCGATCATGTCGCCGATCGATATCAACGCCATGGTCGTCGGCAACCGGCTACAGGCCGACTTCGGTTACGCGGCACAGCTGCTGGATCGTGCGGACGTCGCCGAACTCGCGCAGCTCTGGGTCGAGGCACTCGACGCGGCGGCGCGATTCGCCGAAACCCCCGCGGCCCAGCTCGCTTCGGCCGACGAAGCCGCCGCCATGACCGCCCGCGCGGCAGCGGTCGCGGAGCCCGGACCGACCGGACTCGGTCTCGACGTGCTGCTACCGATCCGCCCCGACGGCGATCGACCCGCGCTGTTCTGCGTCCACTCCTCCTCCGGAATGTCGTGGAGCTACCTGGGGTTCGCCGAACAGCTCCGGCCGGGCCGCCCGATCTACGGGCTCCAAGCACCCGACCTCAGCGGCCGCGAACCCTCCGCCCGTTCCATCGAGGAATTCGCCCAGCGCTACGTGCGCGAGATCCGCGCGGTGCAGCCGAGCGGCCCCTATCACCTGCTCGGCTGGTCCTTCGGCGGACTCATCGCCCAGGCCATGGCGGTGCAACTGCAGGCGGCGGGCGAGCAGGTCGGCGTCGTGGCACTGCTGGACACCGATACCGCCGACATCGACGGCGACACCATCGAGCGCCTGTCGCCGGGTGCCTTCATCAACACCTTCGGCGCCATCTTCGGCATCGACGACGTGCCCGCCGAATCGACCGCCGAACAAGCGGCCGAGCTCATCACCGCCCGGCTCGGCGGGGTCGAGCTCATCGACGCGGCCACGATCGAGCGCATGGCGGGCTCCTACAACGCCTCCGCCGGCACCCGGACCGGATATCAGCGCCCGGTCTACCACGGCGACGTCGTCTATTTCCGCGCCACGGTCGATCCCGCCGAATGGATGGGCCCCGACGGCTGGCGGCCCTACGTCACCGGCGACATCACCGACCACGACGTCGACGTGACCCACGACGACATGACCAATCCCTACGCACTGTCGATCATCTCGCCACTGCTCGATGACCACTTGGAAGCAGGAGACCGGATATGAGCGTCGAACACACTCTCGTGCAGAGCAACCCGCGCACCGGCGGCGTCGTGGTCGAAGGGATCGAGAAGTCCTTCGGCGACGTGCACGCGCTGCGCGGCGTCGATTTCGAGGCCGCCCCCGGTGAGGTGCTCGGCATCCTCGGCCCCAACGGCGCGGGCAAGACGACGATGGTGAACATCCTGTCCACCCTCGTCACGCCCGACAGCGGGCGAGCGGTGGTCGCAGGCCACGACGTCGTCGCCGACCCCGCCGCGGTGCGCAAACGCATCATGCTCACCGGGCAGTACGCCGCGCTCGACGACATGCTCAGCGGCTACGAGAACCTCGTCATGTTCGGCAGGCTGATGGGGCTGCGCAAACCGGCGGCGCAGGTCAGGGCCAGGGAACTACTCGGCGAATTCGATCTGGAGAAGGCGGCGAATCGGCGCGTCGGCACCTATTCGGGCGGCATGCGGCGCCGCATCGACATCGCGTGCGGTCTCGTGGTGCGACCCGATGTCGTCTTCCTCGACGAACCGACCACCGGCCTCGATCCCCGCAGCAGACAGGGCGTCTGGGATCTGGTGCGCAGCTTCAAGACCGCGGGGATCACCACCCTGCTCACCACTCAGTATCTGGAGGAGGCCGACGCGCTCAGCGACCAGATCATCGTGATCGACCACGGCGTGGTGATCGCCTCCGGCACCGCCGACGAGCTGAAACACCGCACCGGCGGAAGCTACTGCGAGATCGTGCCGCTGGATCTGGAAGGGCTACCCACCATCGTCGCCGCGCTCGGCTCATTGCTTCCCGCGGAGAACCTGGCCGCGCTCACTCCCGAATCGGATCGCATCACCATCCCCGCGCCCGACGGTGCCAAGACACTCGCCGAGGCCCTGCGGCGACTCGACAACGCCTCGGTCGAACTCGTCGACATCGCCCTGCGCAGGCCCTCGCTCGACGATGTGTTCCTGCAGCTCACCGGTCACCTCGCCTCGACCGAGGACGAATCGGCGGCCACCCCATGACCGCCATCACCTGGAACACCTCCGTGCGCGCGACACCGGAGACGGTGCAGCAGTGGTGGGTCCTGAGCACCCGGCTGATCGTGCCCTCGATCAAGACCGGCGAGTTCCTCGCCTCGGTGCTCGCGCCCGCGGCCTTCACGGCCAGCTTCTACATCCCGCTGAAAACGGTGATGACGTTCTCCGGCAACGGTTTCAGCAGTTACGCCCAATACATGATGCCGCTGGTGATCCTGCAGGCCGCCGCGTTCACCGCCATCTCGGCGGCGTTCCGCTCGGCCACCGATTCCGTGGCGGGCCTCAACCGCCGCTTCGGCGCGATGCCGCTGCGCCCGCTGGTTCCGGTCGCGGCGCGGATGTCGGCCAACCTGTTCCGGCTGCTGATCGCGCTGGCCGCGGGGATCGCCGCGGGCTATGTGATCGGCTTCCGATTCCGGCTCGACGCCGCGCACACCCTCGGCTATCTGGCATTCTCGGTACTCATCGGACTCGCGTTCACCCTCGGCGCGGATGTGATCGGCACGCTGTCCAAGAGCCCCGAAGCCACCTCGCAGGCGCTGCTGCTGCCCCCGTTGATCTTCGGCATGCTCTCGACCGGTCTCGCACCGGCGAGCCAGTTCCCGGAGTGGATCCAGTGGTTCGTGCGCAATCAACCGGTCTCCCAGTTCGCGATCGTGTTGCGCGCGCTGGCCGGTGACACCAAGGGCAACGCCGGGACGGTGACCTGGTCGCTGGTGACCCCGTCGCTGCTCTGGCTGGCCGCGATGCTGGCGATCTGCGCGCCGGTGGCCATCCGGCTGAGTTCCAGGAGGGCCTGATGGCAGAACACTCGGAGACCTCGGCGGTGTCGCTGCTGCGGCACACACTGATCCAGACCGAGCGGCTGCTGGTGCGCTGGGCACGCAACCCGGTCACGCTGCTCGAGACCCTGCTCATCCCGTGTCTGCTGCTGGTGATGCTCAACATCGTGGTGGGCGGTCAGATCGAGAAGTTCACCGGCGACGATGCCCTCTACGGCTCGGTGCCGATGGTCGCCCTAGTCGGCGCGCTGTCCGGCGCCGTCGCGAGCGGCGTGCTGCTCGGGCGTGAACGCGACGCGGGTCTGCTGGCCAGATTCTGGGTGCTGCCCGTGCATCGGGCGTCGGGCCTGATCTCGCGCATCCTCGCCGAGGGCTGCCGGATCCTGCTCGGCACCGTGACGGTGCTGATCGTCGGTTACCTGCTCGGGTTCCGCTTCCACCACGGTCCACTGGCCGGCCTGGTATTCCTGGCGATCCCTGTGGTGTTCGGCCTCGCCTTCGCCACCATGGTCACCGCCGTCGCCGTCTACAGCGCGAAGGCCTCACTGGTCGAGGGCATCACGATCCTGGCCTCGCTGATGATGTTCTTCAGCACCGGATTCGTGCCGCTCGTCGCCTTCCCGACCTGGATTCAGCCGGTGGTGCGCTACCAGCCGATGTCGGTGGCCGTCGACGCGATGCGCGGACTGTCCGACAAGGGTCCCATCGCCGTACCCCTGCTGCTCACCCTCGCCTGGTCCGGCGCCGCGCTCCTGGTGTTCGCCGTGCCCGCCGCCGTCGGCTTCCGGCGCGCGAGCCGCCGGTAGCTCGGCCCGCGGCATTCACGCCGTCGGCTACGCAGTACCCTCGTGCGCATGCTGGCGAGCGTCCGAAACCGCACCCGATTCCGTCGCACCGCAGAGCAGGGCGGGCGCGTCCGCTCACGCGGCGTCGTCGTGGCTGCCGCGGTGCTGTGCGCCGCCGTGTTCACCGCGGGATGCGCGGACAAGCACGACGACGCGAGCACGATCATCCGCACCACCACGAATATCGCCGGTGCGGGCGTGGTCGGGGCCGATCGCGACACCGCGACCGCGTGCCCGTTGCCGAGTGCGCCCGACGCGGGCCCCGGCGGCACCCGAACGGTGACTCACACCGCCGGTACCTCGCAGGTTCCCGCCGACCCGCAACGCATCGTCGTGCTCACCACCTCGGCGCTCGACGCGGCCTGCGCGGTCGGTCTGTGGGAGCGGGTCGCGGGCGCGGTGACCCTCGACGGCGACCGTTCGCAGCCGATGTACCTGGGGTACGGCGTGGTGAAGGTGCCCAGCATCGGACCGATCGGTCAGCCCGATCCGGCTCGCATCGCCGAGCTGAAGCCCGATCTGATCCTCGGCGACGTCGCACCGGCCGCGGGCGGGTACGAGGCGCTGAGCAAGATCGCGCCCACCGTGCTGATCGGAGCGGGCGGCAGCTGGCAGTCCGATTTCGCCGCTTATTCCGCGGGGATGAACCGCAACGATGCCGCCGAAACCGCCCTGCAGAACTACCTCACCGAGGCGCACGACCTCGGCGCCGCACTGAACGCGCGCCAGTCCCAAGCTTCGGTGCTGCGCTTCACCGCCGACACCACGCAGGTCCAGGGCGCCGAAACCTTCGCCGCCCACGTCCTGTCCGATGTCGGCGTCCAGCGTCCGACCGCCCAGCGCGGACCGTCCTTCGACATCACCGAAGCCGACCTCGCCACCAAAGCCGAAGGCGACGTCATCTACGTGATGTTCGACGGCCCGGACGGCGAGAAACACGGCAAACAGGTCCTGCGCTCCGACCAGTTCGAGGAACTGGGCGCCTCGACCGACAAGCGGGTCTTCGCGGTCGACGACAAGATCTGGCACACCACAGGGCTCACCGCCGCCCGCGCGGTCCTCACCGACCTGCGCAACAGCCTCAACGGTTACGTCACCGATTGACTCCCAGCTGACTCCCAGCGTCTTCGCAGTCCCAGCGCAGTCCACCTGCTTAGCGTGGTCGGCAACAAGGCAGCGAAGGAGCAGCTATGGGCGAGCACGATCTGGGACTCGGGCACGATCTTCGAGTGATGTCACGGCGGCGAGCGCTGAGTTTCCTCGGCGTCGCCGGGGTCGCGGCAGCGGCGGCGGGTTGCGCGGCCGCGACCGACAGCTCCGGCACGAGCACGAGCTCGGCCGGCAGTGCCACCTCCGCGTCAGCGCAAACACCCGCCGCGGCACCGCAGGAGACGGCGGGCCCCTACCCGGGTGACGGTTCCAACGGACCCAATGTCCTGATCGAATCCGGTGTGGTGCGCTCCGATATCACCACCAGCTTCGGCGCGTATTCCGGTACCGCCCAGGGTGTTCCGATGACACTCACGCTGAATCTGCGCGACCTCGTGAAGAACGCGGCAGGCACCGGAATGGCGGTGTACGTCTGGCATTGCGACCGCGAGGGCCGGTACTCCCTCTACACCGAGGGCGCCACCGAACAGAACTACCTGCGCGGTGTCCAGGTGGCCGACGACGACGGCACCGTACGGTTCACCTCGATCTTCCCCGCCTGCTACGCCGGGCGCTGGCCCCACATCCACTTCGAGGTCTACGACTCCCTCGCCACCGCGGTCGCGGGTGACAACGCCCGCCTCACCTCCCAGATCGCCCTCCCCCAAGACGCGTGCACCGCCGTCTTCGACGCCGACTCCGGATACGTGAACAGCACCCGCAACCTGTCCGGCGTGACCCTCGCCTCCGACGGCGTCTTCGGCGACGGCTGGGACGCCGAACTGGCCACCGTCACCGGCACCCCGGCCACCGGCCTGTCCGTCGCACTCACCATCGGCGTAGCAGCCAAATCCCAGAACACCCAGTCCGACAACGGTTTCCCGGGCTCGCCTCCCTCCGGCAACGGGGCGCCGGGCGGCCCACCACCCGGCGGCCCAGCACCCCGCTGACGAGTCCGCGGGTACTGACGCCGAACGGTCGGGTAGCCGTGAGCCCGCTATCCTCAGGACGCGACTCTGTCGCACCATCGCTGGGGAGGGTCGATGAACAACAGCCGCACTACGTCTTTGCCACGGCTACCGGACTGTTCGCGGCTGGCAACGTCGACCGCAGCCCTCGGTACCGCGGTACTGATCGGTGGCGTCACGCGGCCTCTACAGTCGGTTCCTCGCCGCTGCGAACCCGGTCACGCCACAAGACGATGCTCCAGCCGAGCTACCCGACGCCCTGGGAATGTCGGCCATCGTGGTCGGCGGCGCGGCACTGCTCGTCGTCGCTGTCGTTCTCCTGGCGGCGCGACGACTGCGCGCCGCAGGTTTCGGCAACCCCGGCGTGACGATATATCTGGTCTTGACCGTCGCCATCGGGCGCACAGTGCAACTGCACGTTCCGTCCGTCACGGAGCAGATATTCGAGCACTACACAGCCTTTCCCCGGCTGCCCACCGCGCTCGCCGCCTGGGTTCTCGTGTGCCTCGGCATCCTTGCCCTCTGCTATCCCCTCACCATCGCACCACGTTTCACACCGACGACGCGCACGATCGCGGTGCCTGCCACGATCGGCCTGCTGCTGTGCGCACTTGCCACCGGCGCGGCGCTGTGGGCCGGTGACGACGACCGGTCCGTCGACCATCGCACCGCCGCTTCGGTAGTCGCACCGCCGATCCCGAATCGACTGGGACAGGAGCGATTTCGCATGGACCTGCAGGAAGGAAGCAGCACAGTCGTCGGTGGTCCCGGCTTCGTCGTCGGCACCACAGCCGGCATCACGGCCTATGACGGAGCGACGGGCACTGTCCGCTGGAACTACCTACGGCCGGACGCCGCCGAAAGCGGTGTTTTCCACCGCGCGGAAAACCTGCTGTCCATCCCGGCCGAGAATGTTGTCGTCACCAGCTGGAACCACCTGGGGTGGATCGCATTCGACGCCACCACCGGCGAAAAGCTCTGGACCGAATCCGAATTCGCCGATGACAGCCGATCCGAGATGCGAGTCGCCCGAGGCTTCGGCACCGCCGGCGAAACCGCGCTTGCCTTGGTCGATGACGAACTCTTCGGCGTTTCGCTCGGTAACTTCGCCCGGTACGACGCTCGCACCGGGCGACACATATGGTCCGAACCTGCCCCACCCGAGGGTTGCGCCAAGAAGGGGTCGCAGATCGCGGTCACCGCCCCCGCGGTCTACCACGTCCTGATCTGCCGCAATGCGGAGTCCGCGTGGACCACCGTTCTCGCACTCGATCCCGCTACCGGCACGCAGATCGCGAAGCGGGATCTCCCCAACCCCGACCCCGATCGCGCACCGACGGTTTCCGTGAGCAAGGACGCGCTGTCGGTCGACTGGCGCTACCGGAACGCACCGCTCGACCACCTGGTCGTCACCTCTCCCGAACTGCTCAGCGTTGCCGCCGTCACGGCCGGCCATGTCGAGGTGATCGCCCTCGATCCCGCGACCGGCACGGTCGTCACCATCTCCGGGGATACCGGAATCACTCTGTCGGAGGGTGGGGATCCAGCTCGGTCACGGGCCGACCCCGTAGCACGATCGGTCAGCCTGAAACCGTCCGACTCGATGCTGCTCACCGAAGAACTGGTCACTGTCAGCGGGGAGCAATTGCGTACCTGGCGGCGAGAAGACCTCGCCGAGAACCCATCCCCGGTACCCCTCGGATCCGGACAGGCTTCCCAGATCATTGCCGCACCCGGCATAATCCTGGTCCCCTTCACCGACAAATCCGCAGGCCGACAGCTGATCGGATTCGCGCCCTGACCACAGGCGCCACACAGCGACCTCAGCGCCCTGAACGGTCCGCGGCGGCGGCCAGTCCCAGGTGCACGATCTCGATGAAGGCCGTGAGATCTCTGATCAGGATGTCGATGTCGCCTGTCGCGCCCGCGTCGGTGTGGAGCCAGTCGGCGACGGTTTCGAACAGGCCGCCGATCGCGGAGACAGCGAGGGCGTGCAGGTCGACGCCGATTCCCGCGGGGGGCACGAATCCGTATTCGCGCCACAGGGTTTCGAGGAACTGGGCGGCCCAGCGGCGGTTGACGCGCCGCTGCTGTTCGACCTTCGCCGAAATGCCGCTGGCCTCACCGAAAGTCACCTTCGCTACCCGGGGGTCGTCGACCATCGAGTGGGCGAAGGCGCCGATCACGGCGGCGACCACCTCGTCGCGGGTGCCCGGGGATTCCGACAGCGCGGTGGCGACCCGGTCCTGCGCGCGTTCGCTCTGCTGCTGCAGCAGCGCCAGATAGCAGTGTTCTTTGCTGTCGAAGAGCTCGTAGAAGGCCTTGTTGCCGACGAAGGCGGTCTGGCAGATCTGCTCGATCGCGGTGTTGACGTAGCCCTCGGCGGCGATCAGGTCGAAGGCGGCGGCCAGGATCTGTTCGCGCCTGCGCGCGCGGCGCTGTTCGGCGTCCAGGCCCTGGATGCGCCGGGAGCGGACTTGGCTCTTGTCGGTCGACGTCACGCAGCTCAGCCTACAGATTGCCGAATATAAACAAGAACTCTTGTTCTCAACAAGACGTCATGCTGTAATCAGCATCACCTATCGAAGGAGATGCCATGCAGCGCAGCACGGCCACCCGCCGGTCGCCCCGGCTCCGACGGCTCGGCGCCCGAGCCCTGCCCCTGCTCGCGATGACGGCGCTGGCGGCAGGGGGTCCGGCGGGCGCCCAGGATTTCGAACTGCCGCCACTGCCGAACGAGGCGCAGGTGTATCCGGCGGTCGTGCCGATCCCCACACCGCAGCACGACCCCTGGTACGCCGATCCGGCCGACCTCGCCGGCTACGCCAACGGCGACGTGATCCGCAGCCGGGTGGTGCAGACCCACGTGCTCGGCCTCCCGGCTCCCGTCCACACCACCCAGCTCCTGCTCCGCAGCTCCGACGTACACGACAACCCGATCGCCACCGCCACCACCGTGCTGATGCCGGGCATCCCGTGGCCGGGTCCCGGTGCGCGCCCGCTGATTTCGTATCAGGAGGCGATCGACAGCCTCGGCCGCCAGTGCAATCCGTCCTACACCCTGCGCGCGGGCATCCAGAAGGAGGTGGCCATCATGAGCCAGTTCCTTGCGGCGGGCGCGGCCGTGGTGGTCACCGATTTCGACGGCACAGAGAACACGATCATGTCGCCCAGCGAGGGCCGGATGGTGCTCGACGGCATTCGCGCGGCCCAGCGCGGCGGTCTCGGGCTCGACGCCGCACCGGTGGGGCTGTGGGGCTATTCCGGGGGCGGCAACGCGTCCGCCTCGGCCGCCGAGCAACGCCGCCACTACGCTCCCGAGCTCGACATCAAGGGCAGCGCGCAGGGCGGAATCCCCGGCGACAAGGTCGCGATCGCCCCGTTCGCGATCTCGGGACAGCAGCCGCAAGCCAACTTCACCGGCTGGCTCGCCGTGCTCGGACTGGCTCGCGAATACCCCGAATTCGACGCCCAACTACAGCGATACCTGACTCCGGAAGGCCGCCGAGTGGCCGACGACCTGCGGGAACGTTGTCTCTACACTTCCGTGGCGACCACCCTGCTCCGCCCGATGACGCAGTACCTGACCGATCCGGAGGCCGCGCTGGCCGCCGCGCGACCCGCACTGTCCGCCGCGAGTTTCGGCAGACCCGAGAACACCCCCGATATGCCGCTGCTGATGTGGCATTCGACCACCGATCAACTGCTGCCCGCCGAACTGGCGATCGACACGATCGCCGCCGGCTACTGCGCCCGCGGCGTGAACATGCGGATGATCCGGGTGCCGTTCTCCGAGCACATCAGTGCCGAGATCGTCCCCGAACTGGGCACGGTCGCCTGGTTGCTCGCGGTCACCGCGGGCGCCGACCCGGGGCCGCGAGTATGTTGAGCGCCGCCAAGACCTCGCTACGCCAGATCCGCGCCCTGGCACGGGCCGGGATCATCGATCCGCGTCGTCCCGCGCAGATCCTGCGCACCGCCCGCACCATGCGCGCGTTCGGCCCGATCGCCGGTGGGATCCGTTCCTCGGCGCGCCGCGCACCCGACCGCATCGCGCTGATCTGCGACGGCGAGCGGGTCAGTTACCGGGAACTCGATCGACGTACCGACGCACTCGCGGCCACCTGGCACGCCGGCGGCCTCGACGCGGGTGACACGGTCGGCGTGCTCTGTCCCGACGGAGTGCGGCTCGTCGAATCCATGGCCGCCACCGCGAAACTCGGCGCTCGACTGGTGCTGCTCAATACCGGCTTCGGCGCGGCGCAGTTGCGTGACGTGCTGGACCGGGAGAGGGTCAGCGCTCTCGTGCTCGACCCCGCCCTGTCCACGATGGCTCAGGATCTACCCGAACGGATAGTCCTGCTGGACAGCGTGATTCGCTCCGACGCCCCACCGATCGGCACCCCCGCACAGCAGGGCGGTTTCGTCCTGCTCACCGGCGGCACCACAGGGACGCCCAAGGGCGCACCACGACGAGTCGAATCACCCTTGGCCGCCGCACAATTCGTCGACCGGGTCCCGCTCCGACGCCGGCAGACGGTGCTGCTGTGCGCGCCGCTGTTCCACGGCACCGCGCTGTCCCAGTTCATCCTCTCGCTGAATCTGGGGTCGACGATCGTGCTGCACGGCAGGTTCGACGCCACCCGCGCGCTCGCCCAGATCGCCGAGCATCGCGCCGACATGGTCGTGCTGGTACCGACCATGCTGCGCCGCGTCCTCGATCTGGGCCCGAAGTCGTTGTCCACCACCGATACCAGCTCCCTGCGAATCGTGTTCACCGCCGGAGCGGCGTTGCCGTCGGCGTTGGGCACCAGGGCGATCGACACCTTCGGCCCGGTGATCTACAACTTCTACGGCTGCACCGAAACCGGTACGGCCACCATCGCGACCCCGCGAGACTGGATCGCCGCACCGGGCACCGTGGGCAAACCCCCGGTCGGGATCACCGTCGCGCTCTACGACGCCGACGGCACCCGGATCACCGAGCCCGGCGCGGTCGGCACCGTCTACGTGGGCAACACCATCGCCTTCGAGGGCTACTCCGGTGGCGGGTCCAAGCAACTCCGTGGCGGTTTGATGAGCACGGGCGATCTCGGTCATTTCGATTCCTGCGGAAGGCTTTTCATCGACGGACGCGATGACGACATGATCGTCTCCGGCGGTGAGAACGTCTTCCCCGGCGAGATCGAGGACCTGCTCTACCGGCACCCGTCGATCACCGAAGCGGCCGTGATCGGTGTCCCCGACGAGGAATTCGGTCAGCGGCTCGCCGCGTTCGTGGTGCCCGCGGGCGAGATGGACGCCGAGACCGTGCGCGACTACGTGAAAACCCATCTCGCCCGTTTCAAGGCTCCCCGCGACGTGTTGTTCGTCGACGAACTGCCCCGCACGCCCACGGGCAAGATCGATCGCCGCGGTCTGGCCGCGCTCGGCTGAACGGACCAGGCGGCGCCGACGAGGGGTCGACGCCGCCGGCTCGATCGAGAAAACCACTGGTAGACGGCCGATTGCTATCATGGCCAGCAGTGCTCCATGACGTCGCGACGCCGCTCGGCCACCCAGCGCCCGAGGAGGAACCATGGCTCAGCATTCCGATGATCGAGTCCCACCCGCATCCGACGACGCCGCCGATCTCGACCTGCCGTGGGCGCCCCGCGACCACCGCCCTGGGACCGCTGACTCAGCGCAGTCCGCGAAAGAACGCGCGGATGTCGCCGACCAGCAGGTCCGGCACTTCCATCGCCGCGAAGTGGCCGCCTCGATCGAACTCCGACCAGTGCACGATGTCGGCGGCGGCGTAGCGCCGGATCGCGATGTCCTCGGCGAAGACCGCGACGCCGACGGGCGTGGTCAGCGGCGTGGTCTCCCTGGAGCGGACGTGGGTGGCCTCGTAGTACAGCGCGGCGGATGAACCCGCGGTGCCGGTGAGCCAGTACAGCATCACGTTGGTCAGCAGCCGATCCCGGTTCACCGCGTCCTCGGGCAGGCCCGCGGCCGGGAACGTCCACTCCTTGAACTTCTCCACGATCCACGCGAGCTGGCCGATCGGCGAATCGTGCAGGCCGTAGGCCAGGGTCTGCGGGCGTGATGCCTGGATCGTGAAGTAGCCGTTGCCCTCGCCCTTGAACCGGGCGAGGCGCTCCAGCCGGGCGAGCTCGGCGGGCGTCATCGTCGCCTTCTCGTCGTCGGAGACCGGGCCGAACGGGATGTAACCGAAGGTCGCGGCATTGACGTGCACGCCGATCACCTTGTCACCGCCCGCGCGCCCCACCTCCGGCGTGACGAACGCGCCCCAGTCACCGCCCTGTGCGCCGTAGCTCTCGTAACCGAGCCTGCTCATCAACTCGACCCACGCCTTGCCGATGCGCGCCGGATCCCAGCCCTCCTCGGCGACCGGACCGGAGAAGCCGAAGCCGGGCAGCGACGGAATCACCAGGTGGAAGGCGTCGGCCGGATCGCCGCCGTGGGCCGCGGGGTCGGTGAGCGGACCGATCACATCGAGGAACTCGACGACCGAACCCGGCCAACCGTGCGTGAGGATCAGCGGCGTGGCGTCGGGATTCGCCGAACGTACGTGCAGGAAATGGATGCGCTGGCCGTCGATCTCGGTGGTGAACTGCGCGAACTTGTTCAGTTCCGCCTCGGCCGCGCGCCAGTCGTAGGAGGTGCGCCAGTATTCGGCCAGCTCGCGCAGGTACGCGACCGGCACACCGCGACTCCACTCGGCGCCGGGCTGCTCGGCGGGCCAGCGCGCGTCGGTCAGCCTGGCCTGCAGACAGTCCAGCTCGGACTGCGGGATGTCGAGGTGAAACGGGATGATCTCGTTGCTCATGAGGACAACGTTATGACCACAAGCGGACACCTTCTGTCCTATAGAACTGGCAGAGTCGAATTCGTGAAAGAAACTTCGGCGCGGCTGCTTCGGCTGCTCTCGCTCCTGCAAACCCGGCGCGAATGGTCCGGCGACGAGCTCGCCGCGCGCCTGGACGTGAGCACCAGAACAGTGCGCCGCGATGTCGACAAGCTGCGCGCGCTGGACTACCCGGTCCGCGCGGTGAAGGGCATCGACGGTGGGTACCACCTCGAGGCGGGCGCGCAGCTGCCGCCGTTGCAGCTCGACGACGAGGAAGCCGTCGCGATGGCGATCGCGCTGCGCACAGCGTCGATCAGCGGAGTGAGCAGCATCGGCGAGACCGCGCTCAGCGCGCTGGTCAAACTCGAGCAGGTGCTGCCAGCGCGATTGCGGCACCGAGTGCACGCTATGCAGGTCTCGAACGTCCAGACCCCCGGCCGGGCTCGCGTCGATGTCGATCCGGCGGTGTTGTCCGCCATCGCGGCCGCGTGCCGCGACCGTCAACGCCTGCGATTCGACTATCGCAGCGGCGACCGCGAATCGCGTCGCGAGACCGAACCGCACGAACTCGTCACCTGGGGCCCACGCTGGTACCTCGTCGCCTGGGATATCGACCGCGACGACTGGCGCACCTTCCGCGTCGACAGAATGCAGCCCACCATCCCGGTGGGCCCGCGGTTTTCGCCGCGCGAGATCCCCGGTGGCAACGCGGCGCAACACGTGGCGAAAGGTGTCGCCCAACTCTGGCCCTACCGCGCCACCGTGCGGCTACACGTCCCAGCCGACTCCGAACAAGCGCGCTCGGCCGCCACCTACGGCACCATCGAACCGATCGACGCCGACACCTGCCGCCTGGAGATCGGCGCCGACAACCCGCGCGGCCTGACCTTCCTCCTCGGCGCCCTCGACACCGATTTCGACATCGAACGCGGCCCCGAACTGACCGAGCACCTACGCCGGATCGCCGCCCGCTACTCCCGCGCGATCAGCGTGGCGCCGGAGTAGCGCGGCGACGAAGCCGGGTCAGCCCGCGATGTCCAGCGCGGCCGCGTCGATCAGATCCACGACCGCGCCGGGCTGCGAGGCCAGCGAGGCATGGCTCGCGGCGAGTTCGATGGTCTTGCGCGGGTTCATCCGCGCGGCCATCCGCCGCTCGTTGTCGGGGTGGATCATCCGATCCTCGGTGGACACCTGGTACCAGGTGGGCTTCACCTTCCAGGCAGGCGCGGTCACCGTGTCACCGAACGTCGAGCCGAGTGGCGCCTTCTGCGTCACGGCCATCACCAGCGCTTCCTCGGAAGTCAGGTCCTGGCAGAAGCTTTCGTGGAACTTGTCCTGCGCGATCCACAGGTAACCGTCGGAGTCCGGCGCGATGTTCGCGAACGCGGCGGGCGGCAACTGCTCGCTGATCGCACCGGGGCTCTCCCCCGCATCGGGCGCGAAGGCCGCGACGTAGACCAGGCCCGCCACGTTGGGCAGATCACCGGCTTCGGTGATCACCGCGCCACCGTAGGAGTGACCGACCAACAGCACCGGGCCGTCGATCTGCGCCACCATTTTCCTGGTGCGCTCGGCATCGTCGGCCAGCGAGGTGAGCGGGTTCTCGACCGCGTACTGCCCCGGATAACCGCGTCGGTTCAATTCCACGATCACCTTCGCCCAGTGCGCGGCGCCACCCCAGAATCCATGGACCAGAACGATTGTCGGCTTGGCAGCCATTGCGAGGCCTCTCTCTCGGTCGGATTTCTCGCCTGCCGGATCGGCCCGATACCGCGGAGCCGATTGACGCGACGAGCACCATTGACGATATTTGGATGATGAGGCAAATACCATGACCGAAGACCCGGTATATTTTGCCGATCAACCGATCGCCGGTGACCCCCTCGCGCGAGACACCACCCTCGACGCCCTGTCGGACATCCTGCACACCGTCCGGCTGCGCGGCGATCGGCTCATCCGCTGCGCACCCCCGGCACCCTTCTCGATCGGGCTGCCCGGCGGCATCCGGCTGCTGCACATCGCCGAACGCGGGGACCTCGAGCTCCGCGTGGGCGACCGGTCCTACACCCTGCGTGACGGTGATATGGCGCTGCTCGCGCGCGGCGACCCGCACGTGATCTCCGTGGGCACACCCTCGGTGCCCGCACGCGGGCTCACCGCCGCCGACAGCGTCCGCCGCGTCACCGAACTCGCCGATCCGGCGGCGCCACGCTGGGTCACCGGCACCTTCGGCGTCGAGGAGGCTATCGCCGATCCACTGCTGTCGGTCCTGCCGCCGGTGGTACTGATCCGGGCGGGAGGCGACGACCGTGATTGGCTGACGCCGAGTCTGCACCTGCTCGTCGTCGAGATCACCGACGCCAGACCAGGTGCCGCAGTGATGATCTCGCGCATCCTGGACCTACTGTTCATCCACGCGCTGCGGGCCTGGTCCGCCGACGACACGACCGCGCCCGGATGGCTCACCGCCGCCCTCGACCCCGCCCTCGGTCCGGTACTCACCAGGATCCACAACAATCCGGACCGCGCGTGGCCGATCGCCGAACTCGCGGCCGAGGCCGCGATGTCGCGGTCCACGTTCACCGATCGGTTCACCCGGCTGCTCGGGCAGTCACCCGGCGCCTACGTCACCGACCGGCGCCTCGAACACGCGGCCCGCCTTCTCGGCTCGACGGCCGAACCGGTCGGCCGGATCGCCGGCGCCGTCGGCTATCACTCGGAAGCCGCGTTCAACCGCGCTTTCCACCGCCGGTTCGGCATGCCACCGCTGCGGTGGCGCAAACGCGGTCATCCGAAGACCGCGCCATAGACAACAACGGCGCACCCGAACAGGTGCGCCGTCGTTCACAGTACTGGCGCGCTCAGAACTCCCAGTCCTCGTCTTCGGTGTTGATCGCCTTACCGATGACGTAGCTGGAACCCGAACCCGAGAAGAAGTCGTGGTTCTCGTCGGCGTTGGGCGACAGGGCCGACAGGATCGCCGGGTTCACCTCGCACTCGTCCTTCGGGAACAGGCCCTCGTAGCCGAGGTTCATCAGCGCCTTGTTGGCGTTGTAGCGCAGGAACTTCTTGACGTCCTCGGTGAGGCCGACCTCGTCGTAGAGGTCCTGGGTGTAGTCGACCTCGTTGTCGTAGAGCTCGAAGAGCAGCTCGAACGTGTAGTTCTTGAGCTCGTCGCGCTCGGCCTGGGAGACCAGCTCGAGGCCCTTCTGGTACTTGTAGCCGATGTAGTACCCGTGCACGGCCTCGTCGCGAATGATCAGCCGGATCATGTCAGCGGTGTTGGTGAGCTTGGCCCGCGAGGACCAGTGCATCGGCAGGTAGAAGCCGGAGTAGAACAGGAAGCTCTCCAGCAGCGTGGAGGCCACCTTGCGCTTGAGCGGGTCGTCGCCGTTGTAGTAGCCCAGGACGATCTCCG
Source organism: Nocardia sp. NPDC056541 (assembly GCF_042794235.1). Taxonomy (NCBI): domain Bacteria; kingdom Bacillati; phylum Actinomycetota; class Actinomycetes; order Mycobacteriales; family Nocardiaceae; genus Nocardia; species Nocardia sp. NPDC056541. Next base: position 251,154 of record NZ_JBHTUD010000008.1, on the reverse strand, counting down.
CCTTGCGCTGCAGGTTGCGGTTCTCCTCCGACCAGCGGAAGGCCTCGTCGATCTCCTTGGTGGAGCACAGGGTGGAGAAGATCGAGCTGTAGCTCTTGGCGTGCACCGACTCCATGAACGCGATGTTGGTGTACACCGCCTGCTCATGCGGGGTGATCGCGTCGGGGATCAGCGAGACCGCGCCGACGGTGCCCTGGATGGTGTCGAGCAGCGTCAGGCCGGTGAAGACCCGCATCGTGAGCTGCTTCTCGTCGGGCGTGAGGGTGTTCCAGGACGGGATGTCGTTGGACACCGGGACCTTCTCGGGCAACCAGAAGTTGCCGGTCAGCCGATCCCAGACCTCGGCATCCTTCTCATCGGGCACCCGATTCCAATTGATGGCCGACGCCCGATCGATGAGCTTCATTCCGCCTCCACACCTTTCCGCCAGACCTGTTGACCCGCACCCGCCGCCGTGCGCGAAGCCCTTCACCCACAAACACTACTCGTAGTGGGTGACAACCTCGGGGAGCACTACAGCTTGTGTTGCGGCGCGCGGAACTCGACCCGACCGGCCGAACACCCACACCACACACGCGGCCCCCATTGTGCGGCACGATCGCGAACTCACCACCATCGCATCGCCAGTGATTCGCCACATGTGTGCCGGCACCCGCCGCACCGGTGAGCGCCGCCACTGCCCGGCGCACCCTGGCCCGGTGCGGATACGGGGCGCCGATTCCGGCACACTGGGCATTCGACAGGGCTCGAACGTGAGCCGGAGGGAGGCGGGAGTCGTCCCGCGCGAGGGGGATTGTCGATGCTGTGGCGTCGTTGCGCGGTGGCCGCCGCTGTCATGATCGGGCTCACCGCCTGCCAGGAGGAGCTGCCCGGGCACCGGCCGGTCACCCCGATCGAGGCGGCGTCCGCGATGCCCGCGTACTGGAAGACGGCGCCGACCTCCGACGATCAGCGCCTCGAACTGCTGCGCCGGCTGCGCGCGATCGACCCGTGTGCGCTCATCCCCCGAACCGACCTGGCGAAGATCGGCACCTTGCTCGCGGTCGAGAACGACGGCCCGAACAAGTGCGAAGCGACGTTCGACTCCACCGAGAGCGGCAAGGGCACCTCGGTCAGCTGGGCGATCGGTGTCGCGCCGACCGGGTACGGCTGGGGACAGTCCCGGCGCGAGGAGGTCGACGGCATCACCGTCGGCGTTCTGCGCGATCTCGACAACGGCCCCCAGGTCGAAGGACAGCTCGACCGAAGTTGTCTCGCCACCGCGGCTTTCGCCAATACGACCACGCTCCCGGTCCACGTGCGAACACCACTGGGCACCGAACCGTGCCCGGCCGCCCAGTCCGCACTGGCCCGCGCGATGGGCGGACTCGCCGCCGAACCAGCACAGGGCACCTCCCCGGACACCCCGCGGACCGCGCTGCACGGCAAGGACCCGTGCGAGGTCGCCACCGCGCTCGACACTGCGGTCACCGTCCTCGACCTACGGATATGGTCCTGCCAGTTCACTTTCCGAGGTGCGGCCATCGATGTGGACTACGGCTACGAGGCGCGCGGCTACGCGGACACCGGCAAGTCCCTCTTCACCGTCAACGGCCACACAGGGTACGGCCCCAGCGACGACACGAGCGAATACGTCTCGTACACAGCGATAGTCGGCCCCAGCCTGCCCGGTCCCGGATCCGAGCTGATGGGCCCCGCCGTCCCCACCATCCGGGTCTTCGGCACGGACCGTGCCGCCCTCGAATCCGTCCTCCGTTCGACCACCGAACTCTTCCCCGCCACCTGACCGGACAAGGAGAACCCCTGTGCGACAGCTCATCCTGATCGCCACCGCAGTGCTGACGATGGTCGCCTGCGGAAGCGAACCCGCACCGGACTCCATGCCCGAGGGTGGATTCTGGTCCACCGCAGCGGTTTCCGACCAGGAGAAGGTCGCGGTTCTGCGCAAGGTCAGGGCGATCGATGTGTGCGCGCTGCTCCCCCGCGTGGCACTGGGCACCCTCGGCACCGTGCGCGACATCGAGAACGTGCATCCGAATCAGTGCCGGCTCAGTATCGCCGTGCCGGGGCATCTCACCGGCATCGACGCGACCTGGAGCACCGGGGTGATGTTCGAGGGCGAGCCGAGCATGGACGGCCCGGTGGACGAGGAGTCGATGGGCGACGTGCGGGTGCTGTTCAACGACGAGCCCGCCGCGTCGGATGATCCGCAGGTGCGCGGGGCCTGTCAGGCGTGGGCGCGGTTCGTGGCGGGCGCCGACCTGTCCTTCAGCGTGCGGGCGCCGCAGGACGCGTGCGCGACGGCGAAGACGCTGGTGCGGATCGCGTTGACCGAGTGGCGCGAGGCGCCGCCCCAGGGTTCCTCGCCGGATTCGGATCGGGCGGTGATCACCGGAGCCGATCCGTGCGCGGTCGCGCCGTTGCTCGGCGTTCGGGTGCCGGTGGCCGATCAACGCGTCACCACGTGCAAGATGAGCGTCGACGGGCACGACGCGATCGTCACCTTCGACTACAACGAGGAACGCTCGATCATCGACGACACCCCGGCCTTCACCGTGGGCTCGCGCCAGGTGTACCGATTCGATACGGCCCAGGCCGACATGGCGTCGCTGTCGGCCGTCGTCGGTCCCGGACTCGCACCGGGACCGACCGACGCCCTGCTCGGTCGGCGCGTGCCGACGGTCTCGGTCACCGCCCACTCGACGATCGCGGAGAAGGTCATGCGCGAAACCTTGCCGTTGGTTCGCTGACACCTGAGCGCCGGTGCGATGACGACAACGTTCTGAGAACGACCTGGCGTGACGTTTGCACGAGAGTTGCCGTCACGGGCAGACTCGGTGGTCGGGCGCGGGTCCGGGCCCGTATCTGTCGAGGACAGGGGTGCCGATGGATCGCAGGATGGCGCTGGCCGCTGCCGCGTTGCTCGTGTGCGCCGGATGCGGGAGTGACGACGCGGGCAACCCACCCGATTACGGGGAGCTGCCGCCGCCGCCCGCACCGGTGATACCCGCCCAGCCCCCCGAGTTCTGGTCGAAGGTCCCCCAGGATTTCGCCCAGCGAGCCGAGGTCGCCCAGGCGACCCGCCAGGTCGATGTCTGCGCGCTGCTTCCGCGCGACACGCTGGCACGGCTCGGCGAGGTCAAGAGCGTGACCGTCGGCCTGGATTCGTGCCGGGCCATCATCGGCAGCGACAAAGCCGGTGAGGGCTCGACCCTGACCTGGCACGCCACCCTGCTGAGCAGCCTGTCGGCCGGTGGCCGGGGCACCACGCGGCAGATCGGCGACGCGAACGTCCGCACGGTCCCCGACCGCGATACGGGTGAACCGCGCGCCTGCGGCGTGACCGCCCAGTTCCCGTCGAGCGCGGCCTTCTATCTCGGCCTTTCCACACCGGGCAAGAACCCGTGCGCGGTCGCCGACGAACTCGTGCCCGGCATGATCGAGCGCTGGCGTCAGTCGCCGAAACAGGGCACCTCCCCCGACACCGCGCCGACGGTGCTGCTCGGCGCGGATCCGTGCACGGTCCGGGGCAGACTGGCCGGCGCCGTCCCCGACGACGAACAGCGACTCACTCAGTGCCTGTTCGGTTATCGCGGCGAGAAGATCACCGTGAGCTACGAGTACCGCGTGCCCGAGTATCTCGCCGCCAACAGCACCGAGGACCACATCAACGGCCGCACCGTGCACCGCTCGGTCTCGGTGTACGACAGCTCGATCCCGATCTACACCGCGGCCGTCGGCCCGGAACTGCCCGCCGAATCCACCGTTTTCGGCAGGCGCATCCCCGTGGTCGAGGTGGTCGCCGCCACCGACGACGTCGCGAAAGACGTCATGGCACAGGCGCTCACACTCTTTCCGCAGCGTTAGATCCCCAGCACGAGCTTCGCGGTCGTGAAGTAGATGATCAGCCCGGTCGCATCGACCAGGGTGGTCACCATCGGCGCCGACACGACCGCGGGGTCGATCCGGAACTTCTTGGCCAGCAACGGCATCGTGCCGCCGATGGTCGCCGCCCAGCCGCAGATGACCACCAACGTGATGGCCACGACGATGGCGATCTTCGGCCCCACGAACACCGTGCCGATCAGCAGTCCGGCCGCGGCCAGCATGCTGCCGAGCACCAGCCCGACCCGGCATTCGCGCCAGATCACCTTGAACAGATCCGAGACCCGCACCTCGCCGACGGCCAGCGCGCGCACGCACGCCGTCGCCGCCTGCGCACCCGCGTTGCCGCCCGCGCCGATCAGCAACGGGATGAACAGCGCCAGGCTCGCGGCCTGTTCGAGCGTCGTGGCGAACATGTCGGTGACACTCACGGTCAGGGTCGCCGCGAACAGCAGCAGCATCAACCACAGCGCCCGATACCGCGCCAGCTGGAACACCTTGGCGGCCATGTAGTGGCCCTCCCACGGCGCCGAACCGGCCTGCTTGGCGACGTCCTCGCTGTCGGCGGCCTCGAGCACCTCCATCGCGTCGTCGATGGTGAGCAGCCCGACCACCCGGTCCTCGCTGTCGACGACCACCAGGTTGATGAGGTTGGTGGAACTCATCAGCCGGGCGGCCTTCTCCGCGGCATCGGTGGCCCGCACGAACGGCGGCTCGGTGACGACGAGCTCGGACACCATCGCGTCCGGCGCGTGCAGCACCAGCTCGCGCAGTTCGACGATGCCGGTGAGGCGGCGGCCGCGATCGACCACGGGCAGCGTGTAGACCGTTTCGGCGTTGGCGCCCTTGGCGCGCACACAACCCAGCGCCTGCGCGACGGTCAGATTGTCCGGCAGCGCAACGACTTCCGGCGTCATGTACAGCCCGACCGAGCCCTCGGGGTAGCCGAGCAGCGTGGCGGTCATCCGGCGCTCGCGCGGGCTCAGCCCGGCGAGGACCTTCTTGGCGACCTTGGCGGGCGCTTCGTGCAGCATGCGGGCGCGGTCGTCGGGGTCCATCGCCTCGACGAGATCGCGAAAGCTCTTCTCGCGCAGGCCCTGCAGGATCTGCTGCTGGTCGACCGGCTCCAGCTCCTCGAACACGCTGAGCGCGCGCTCCTTGTCGAGCAGCCGGAACACGACACCGGCCTGCACGGCGTCCATGCGGGCCAGCGCGTCGGCGATGACGTGCGGCGGCCGGTTGTCGAGCCAGTCCAGGCCGCCACAGACCCGGTGGGTCTCGACGATGTCGCGTACCGATTCGGACAGGATCGCGAGCGCCTCGGTGACAGCGTGGTCTTCCACCGCCGCGCGGCGTGGTGAAACCACTTCGGGCACAACGGTTTCGGTGGGCACATGACGGGTGGTGACGAGATCGACGTTCGACATGATCGAGTCCTCTGGCGTGACAGCGCGCACGCCTGCGGCACGGACAGCTACAGGATGCGCGAGAAGTGGAACGAGTGACGGTGGTTCACACCGCGGGGCGTCCACCACCGAGGCCGGCACGCACAGACCGGACCGAGCAGGTCAGGATCGGCAGTACGAGGACGAAGGGGTGACGCCGCGCGGCCTTCGACTGGGAGGTTCGTTGCGCATTGCAACCCCACCTCCTCGCAGTCGCCGCGGGTGATCGCTCCGCGGATCGCTTGGAGTACCCACTCGGGCACACCCTTCCACTGATGAGACTACATGCGAGGGCCGATCGTTTCACCTTCAGCTCGCGTACCACTGGTCACAGTGATACCGATCACACCACCGACGGCAGCCCCGCGATGACCGTGTCGACGGCCTGCTCGGCGAGCGGCCACAGTTCGGCGCGGTCCAGGTGCCGCAACGGCCCGCGCAACGCCAGTTCCGCGAATCCGTGCACGGTGGACCAGCAACTCCAGGTCGCACCCGCACGCGCCGCCGGAGCGAGCTCGCCGATGTGCACCATCATGTCGAGCGCGTCGGCGAGGGCGAGGTAGGCGGGCGAGTCGACGACCGACTCGGGCGAGGTGTCACCGGCACCGAAGAACGCGACCGCGAACCAGCCGGGCTCGAGCAGCGCGAACCCGATATAGCCGAGACCGACCGCGCGCAGGCTCGCACGACCGGTCGCGGGGCCGCGCTCCATCCCCTCGGCCATCCTGGACTCGATCGCGTCCGAGACCGCGCGCAGCAGGGCACGCCGGTCGGGAAAGTGCCGGTAGGCGGCGTTCGGTGTGACGCCGACCTGGCGGGTGACCGCACGGATGGTCAAGGCGCCGGGGCCGCCGGCCCTGGTGAGTTCCAGCCCGGCCTCGACCAAGGCCGCCGCGAGATCACCGTGGTGATAGGCCAACTCTTGAAGCCCCTTTCGCCAGAGTGTACGGTGTGAACATATCAAATGTGCACGCCGTACACATTGAAGGGTGGCTCACCATGACCGCATTGCCCACCATCGTCGATCAGGACGTCTGGCAGGCCGAACTCGATCAGCTCCGGATCCGGGAGAAGGCCGCGACCCGCGAACTCGACGCCGTCGCCGCCCAGCGCCGGCGCATGCCCGCCGTCCGCCTGCCCGACTACACGCTCACAGCCGAAGACGGCAGCGGCGTTTCACTCGCCGAGGTCTTCGACGGACACTCGCAACTGATCACCTACCACCACATGTGGACACCGGGAAACACCTGGCAGTGCCCCGGCTGCACCGGCCTCACCGCGCAGTACGCACGACTGGACTTCCTCGACGGCTACGACGCGCGATTCGTCATCGTGACGCAGGGGCCGATGGACGAGGCACTCGCCTACAAGAAGCGCGTCGGGAACGCGATGACCTGGTATTCGACCGCCGACAGCCCGTTCGGCGCCGACATGGGCGCGGGCCCCGGCGCGGGTTTCGCCGTGAACACTTTCCTGCGCGACGGCGACACCGTCTACCGCAGCTGGCACACCGACGGCCGCGGCACCGAACAACTCGCCTACACCTTCGGCCTCATCGACGCGCTTCCCTACGGCCGCCAAGAGGAATGGCAGGACAGCCCCGAGGGTTGGCCGCAATCACCGACCTACAGCGGGTGGCCGAGCAGCAAGGACATCGCCGCGTCCTACGGCGATCCGAGCGTCTGACCTGCGAGATCCGCGCCGACCGCACGCTCGACCGCGGGCCAGTCGGGCGTGTGGGTCAGCCACGACGGGATCGGCCCGGTCTGCGCGCCGAACAGGTACAGCCTGGGCACCAGATCGCGCAGGGTCGCGTGCACTTCGAGCCGGTCGTCGATCATGTGCGTGATGCCGAGTTCGGCGCAGTGCGGCGCCTTGCCCGCGCGAGTTCTGCAGAAGCGCAAGTGTTCTCGGGCAATGCCGGTGCGGGCGGCGAAGTCGTGATGGTCGAGCCATTGCCTGGTGCGCTGTTCGATGCGCGGACCGCATTTCGAGATCACCCAGGCGTTGCCGTCGAAGCGGCTCACCAGCCGGTTGAGCACCGCGAACGCGTCGGGACCGGGTGGAGTGCTCATTGCTTCGTCGAAGCCGCCCGACAGGAATACGGTGTCCGCGGCGCCCGGTGTGAGCGCGGCCCCCTGAATCACTCGGCCGAAGTCGACGCCGAGGCGGGGTAGCGAAATATTGTTCATACGTCTGCAAGCATGCCCGGGTTTTCCCCGCGTGCCAACTGATTTTCGGCGCATAACGGCCGGTCCAGGGTTCAGCGCGGTGCGCGCACAATAGTTGCCTGAGCGCGCAGAAGTGGAACAGTGGATCTCGACAGCCGCGGCGTGTGGCGCGCCGCTCGAGTTCCATTCACTCCAGGAGAAAACCTGTGCGCTTCGGCATCTTCGTTCCCCAGGGCTGGCGGCTAGATCTGGTCGGTATCGAACCGGCCGACCAGTGGTCGGTGATGCGCGAACTGGCCCAGCGGTTCGACGCGGGCTCGGACTGGGAGTCGATCTGGGTCTACGACCACTTCCACACCACGCCCGTTCCCACCGACGAAGCCACCCACGAGGCATGGACGTTGATGGCGGCGTTCGCGGCCACCACCTCCCGGGTGCGGCTGGGCCAGATGTGTACTGCCATGAGCTACCGCAACCCCGCCTACCTCGCCAAGGTGGCAGCCACCGTCGATCTCATCTCGGGTGGCCGGGTGGAGATGGGCATCGGCGGCGGCTGGTACGAACACGAGTGGCGCGCTTACGGTTACGGCTTCCCGTCCGCCGGTGAGCGCCTCGGCCGCCTCGACGAAGGTGTCCAGATCTTCCGCGAGGCGTGGAAGACCGGACGAGCGACCCTGGACGGCAAGTACTACCAGGTCGACGACGCCATCGTGCACCCACGACCGTTGCAGGAGAACGGGATTCCGATCTGGATCGCCGGTGGCGGCGAGAAGAAGACCCTGCGCATCGCCGCCAAATACGCTGACTACACCAACTTCAGCGGCGACCCCGACGAGTTCGCCCGCAAGTCCGACATCCTGCGCCAGCACTGCGAAGAGGTCGGTACCGATTTCTCCGCCATCACCCGCAGCTCGAACTTCAACGCCATTGTCGGTACCACCGAAACCGAAGTACAAGAACGACTCTCGACCATCGTCGACCGCTTCACTCCCTTCCTCGGCGCCGATGAGGCGAAAGCCCGTGTGCACGAACAGTTCGCAGCCAGCGCGGCCGTCGGCACCCCGGAACAAATCGTCGAACGCCTCACGAAGGTGAAGAACCTCGGCCTCGCCTACACCATCGTCAACTTCCCGGAAGCCGCCTACGACACCTCCGGCATCGAACTCTTCGAACGCGAGGTGATCCCGGCATTGGCGTAATCCACGGCCGGTCATAAGCGTCGCCACCTACCTTTTCGTCCATGAGCGACCCGGTGACCGTGCGGAACGAGGCGAAGGTTCTCGCCGCCGGATACGAGCGAGATGTTGACGGCAGACTGATCTTCGTTCCCGCGGTCCCCGACAAGCCGGAGCCGAAACCCGAGTTCCCGCTGCTCGCGACGAACGCACACGGCAGCTCCACCTGGATGTGGCTCGCGTTCCCCATCGACATGGCACTGCACCTCGCGATCGGCGCCGCTGTCTGGTTCGTGTTCCCGACCCCGGTGGCCTTCGCGTACGGCGCCCTGGCCTGGCTGGCCGCCTCGTTCATCCACCGGACCTTCGTCCAGCGCCTCACCCGAACAACGCTCGGCAAGTCGCTGTTCGGCCTTCGAATCCGCTACGCCGACGGCACCTACCCCACCCTCGGCCGCCTCGTCGCAGAATGGTTTCGCGGCGTCGGTTGCACCATCGAACTCTGCTGCTCGTTCGGCTGAACCCAGTCGGACTCGGCTCAGGTCGGGAAGGTCGGAATGATCGAATCGCCCATGTGGCGCAGGGTGGCGCAGGCATCGGCGGTCTGCTGGGTGGGGTTGTTCACCACGACCATGCGGATGACGCCTTGGGACGCGGCGAAGAGGATGTCGCAGGAGGTAGGGGTGTCGCCGAGGCGACGGCCGGCGCGGCCCGCGACCGTGTAGTCGGTGAAAGGTGTCGGACCTGCTTCCTTCTCGAACTCCGCGAGAGTTCGCGAGGTCGAGAACACCCTCAGGTAGGCGGTGGCGCCGGTCCATTCGCAGGTCTGCCAACCGGCGGACACCGCACCTGCCGCCACCTTCGTCGCGGGGTCGACACCGGCCTTCTGTAGTGCGTCCGCGGTGACTCCGGTGCACGGCTCGAACAATGCCTTCGGTTGCGCGGCCTCGGGCTCCGCGCTCGAGCATCCGACGAGCGTCGCCAACGCCAATCCCCCGGTCGCTACCACCATGAGCGCGCGCTTCATCCGTTCCCTCTCACCGTGCATCGCAAAACGCGGCCACGTTAACAAGGCTCGCAACCTCACCGAGCGATCGTTCGACAAGACTTGGTCCGGTCACCACCTCACTCACACCACGACTGTGACGAACACTCACACCCCGCACCGGCCACAGGCCGAGGGTTACCCCCGTTCACTGCCGGCGTGCTCCGACAGCGGATCCGCGATAGCCCAGCCCGCGGCCAGCAGCTCGTCGACAGCGGCGGCGAGGCAGATCCGGCATCGAACACGAAGCGATTCAGGCTCTTTCATGATTGTGGCCTTGACCACATCATGGCGGTCCGGCTATGTTCTCTCGCCAACAGACTTGGACATTCGTTCAGTTGAACGAGCGTCCACCTGGGGATCGAGGACGCAGATGATGAGGACGATGAGGCGACCGGTGCGCTGGATGACGGCGCTCGCACTCGCAGCCGGGCTGGCCGTGAGCAGCGCCCCGGTGACCGCCGACCCCGCGAGACCGCTGACGCCCCTGCGGGCACAGGGGTCGGCGTTGATCGACGGGTACGGACGCACCGTGCTGCTCCACGGGGTGAACACCGTCGACAAGGACGCGCCCTACCTGCAACCCGGTGACGGATTCACCCTCACCGACGAAGCGGCGGCGACACTGGCTCGGCACGGGTTCACCACAGTCCGGCTCGGGGTCTCGTTCGACGGACTGATGCCGACGGCGGGTGTTGTCGATACCGCCTACCTAGACCGGGTCGAGAATGTCGTGGATACCCTTGCCGCGCACGGCATCTACACGTTGCTCGACAATCACCAGGACGGATTGTCGAAGATCTGGAACGGCAACGGGTTTCCCGAATGGGCGATCCGCGCCCGGCCCGCGGACGGTGAGCCGAATCCCGGATTCCCGCTGTACTACCTGATGCCGAGCATGAATGCCGGGTGGGACGAGGTGTGGAACAACACCTACGGGGTGCTGAACCATCTGGGGGTGGCGCTGGGCGCGCTCGCCGAGCGCATGACCGGGCGCGCGAGCGTGCTCGGGATCGAGTTGCTCAACGAACCGTGGCCCGGCTCAGCGTTTCTCACCTGCTATCCCGACGGCTGCCCCGACTTCGACGTGAAATATCAACGGGCGCTGCAACAGCTGACCGATGCGGTGCGGGCACGCAATGCCACGGTGCCGGTGTTCTGGGAACCGAATGTCACCTGGAACGAGACCATGCCCAGCCACCTGGGCAAGAATCCACCGATCACCAGCCCGAACATCGTTTTCTCCCCGCACGATTACTGCATTCCCAGCCAGCTCGCGATCTACCTCGGCCTGCCCGAGGAGCTGCGCGCCCTGTGCCCGCCGCAGCAGGACCGGACCTGGTCGAACATCGACGCGTTCGCCGACCGCACCGACATCCCCACCATGGTCACCGAATTCGGCGACGGCGATCCGACTGTGTTGCGCAACACCACCACCCGGGCCGACGAACGGTTCGTCGGCTGGCACTACTGGCATTACAGCGCCCGCGACGGTGATCCTTTCCGCGGTGAACTCGGGCGCGAACTGGTCCGCACCTATCCACAAGCCACCGCGGGAATTCCCGATGGCATGGTCTTCGACTCCAGCACAGGCGATTTCGCGTATCGGTACCGGCCTCGCCAGGCCTCGGCGCCGACCGAGATCTACGTCTCGGATCTGTTCCATCCGGACGGCTACGAGGTGAAGGTCACCGGCGGCCGGGTCACCTCGGCGCCCGGCGCGCGCATCGTCACCGTGGAAGCCGACGGCACCGACCCGGTCACCGTTCGCATCCACCGCCCCGGCTCGGCGGGAGCGGATCTTCCCTCCGGCGGTGGCACCGGCTCGGCCTCCGGATTCCCCTGGCTGTCATCGGGATCCGCGGGCTGACACCGGCGGTGATCAGGTCGGCAAGGTCGGCACCGGGTGCTTGTTAAGCGGTGTCGACCACGCTGACCTCCATGAGCAACGCAGCACCGTCCCGGCACGCGACGCGGGAGCGCGGATACGAACGTGACGCCGAGCCGATGTTCGTCACATCCGAAACGCGGGAGCGCTCGACAGACGAATTCCCGCTCACCGGACGCACTTCCAGCGGCGACGAGACCGGCGTGATCCCCGCGTTCCTCATCGATATGACGCTGCACGCCGCGATCGGCGCCACCGCCTGGTACCTCGCACCCGGCCCGACAGCCGTCCTGTACGGCCTCCTCGCCTGGCTGAGCGCGTCCTTCCTGCACCGCACGGTCATCCAGCACCTCACCCGGACAACGATCGGCAAGTGCCGGTACGGACTCCGACTGCGCTACGCCGACGGCACCTACCCATCGACCTGGCAGCTCACCGTCCAGTGGTTCCGCGGCGGCTGGTCCTGCTTCGACCTCTTCAGCACTACCGACTGACACCAGGGACCGGATCGGCTCGCGACAAAGAATTTGGATTGCCTGACCCATCTGCTGGCAGCGAGGGTTCAGCTATCGGCATCCGGTTTGGGATCGTCGCGCGTCGCAAGATCCTCAACGCAATACGCACAAGATTCTTTGAACACAGCCTTGTTCGTATGATAGCGAGTGTGTGCGTTACGTCTGCTAGAGGGCATTGGCCGCCCCTTCCGAACAGCAGACATCTTCGCTCGAGTCTCGGCGCTGGCTGTCCGCCCGTAGTTCGGATTTCCCGCGCCGGTTCTCGTCTCCGAAAGGCGCAGACGCGATTGCTCCGACATCACACGGCCGAATCCAGGGTGTTCTGGGCCGAACTTCCCATAGTTCGGATTGGCTTCGCCTTCGTATGTGCCTTTGCGTTCGAGCGACCATTTCTCTCGCTGTGAAGCCGAGTGAGTGCGCCCGTGAAATGGATTCTCTTCGCCGTACCGACTCACACCGGGCCGACCAGTCGACCGGATCCGCGCCGCCTCCCGCATTTCCGCAGTCCAGACCACCCCAACAGGCCCGAGTCCGCCATCAGCCAGGTTGAGTAGCGGCTGGCCTTCCTTACGAAGGTACGCGATCCAATCGATCTCAGCCCGACCGAGCTTCTTCAGGCCCCATACCCAATCCAGGACATCCGCTATCACCTCGTCGCGGTCCTGTTTTCGCAGCCAGTCATAGAACGGGGTCTTTCGACCAGTGCTGGCGACCTTGAAGTGCTGACGGAGTCGCACATGCTCCGACTTTGTTGTCAGCCCTACGTAGCGGTAGTCGAACTCGGCGCGGAGGCGAACTCCGTAGATCACACCAGCAGTTGCCGTGCCCATCTGACCTCCGCGCCGAGTTTGCTAACGAGGAATTACAGCATGCAGCTGACGCAATTCTCTATTTCAGTCCCTTGCAAGGCCATTTGGCGCAATCGGATGTAGTAGAGCGTCTTGATTCCCTTGCGCCAGGCGTAGATCTGGGCTTTGTTGATGTCGCGGGTGGTTGCAGTGTCTTTGAAGAACAGGGTTAATGACAAGCCCTGGTCCACGTGCTGCGTGGCCGCGGCGTAGGTGTCGATGATTTTTTCGTAGCCGATTTCATATGCGTCAGCGAAGTACTCGAGATTGTCGTTGTCCAGGTAAGGGGCCGGGTAGTAGACGCGGCCGATCTTGCCTTCCTTACGGATCTCGATCTTCGACGCCACCGGGTGGATCGAACTGGTCGAGTGGTTGATGTAGGAGATCGAACCGGTCGGCGGCACGGCCTGCAGGTTCTGGTTGTAGATGCCGTATTCCTGCACCGAGGCCTTGAGCAGACGCCAGTCGTCCTGGGTGGGGATGCGCACGCCGGCGTCGGCGAACATCTGAGCCACCTTGTCGGTCTTGGGTTCCCATGCCTGGTCGGTGTACTTGTCGAAGTACTCGCCGCTGGCGTACTTGGAGTCGGCGAACCCACCGAACGCGGAGCCGCGCTCCTTGGCGATCAGGTTCGAGGCCCGAATCGCGTGGTAGACCACGGTGTAGAAGTAGATGTTGGTGAAGTCCACACCTTCTTCGGAGCCGTAGTGGACCCGCTCACGGGCCAGGTATCCGTGCAGGTTCATCTGACCGAGGCCGATGGCGTGGGACTCGTTGTTGCCCTGCTCGATCGAGGGCACCGAGAAGATGTGGGTCTGATCCGAGACGGCGGTGAGCGCGCGGATCGAGGTCTCGATCGTCTGACCGAAGTCGGGCGAATCCATCGCCTTGGCGATGTTGAGCGAACCCAGGTTGCACGAGATGTCCTTGCCCACCTTGGAATACGACAGATCATCGTTGAATTCCGAGGGGGTGGAGACCTGCAAGATCTCCGAGCACAGGTTCGAGTGGGTGATCTTGCCCTTGATCGGGTTGGCCCGGTTCACCGTGTCCTCGAACATGATGTAGGGGTAGCCCGACTCGAACTGCAGCTCGGCGATGGTCTGGAAGAACTCGCGCGCCTTGATCTTCGACTTGCGGATGCGCTTGTCGTCGACCATCTCGTAGTACTTCTCGGTGACGTTCACATCGGCGAACGGCACACCGTAGATACGCTCGACGTCATAGGGCGAGAACAGGTACATGTCCTCGTTCTTCTTCGCCAGCTCGAAGGTGATGTCGGGGATCACGACACCGAGCGAGAGCGTCTTGATGCGGATCTTCTCGTCCGCGTTCTCGCGCTTGGTGTCGAGGAAACGGTAGATGTCGGGGTGGTGCGCGTGCAGGTACACCGCGCCCGCGCCCTGACGCGCACCCAGCTGGTTCGCGTAGGAGAAGGAGTCCTCCAGCAGCTTCATGATCGGGATGACACCCGAGCTCTGGTTCTCGATCTTCTTGATCGGGGCACCGTGCTCACGAATGTTGCTGAGCAGCAGCGCGACACCGCCACCGCGCTTGGACAGCTGCAGCGCGGAGTTGATGGAGCGCCCGATGGACTCCATGTTGTCCTCGATACGCAGCAGGAAGCAGGACACGGGCTCGCCGCGCTGCTTCTTGCCGGAGTTGAGGAAGGTGGGGGTGGCGGGCTGGAACCGGCCGTCGATGATCTCGTCGACCAGGTTGCTCGCCAGCACCTCGTCGCCGGCGGCCAGCGTCAGCGCGACCATGCAGACGCGATCCTCGAAACGCTCCAGGTAGCGCTTACCGTCGAAGGTCTTGAGCGTGTACGAGGTGTAGTACTTGAACGCGCCGAGGAAGGTCGGGAACCGGAACTTCTTGGCGTAGGCCTGCTGGAACAGCTGCTTGACGAAGGGGCGACCGTACTGGTCGAGCACCTCGGTCTCGTAGTAGTTCTCCTTGACCAGGTAGTCCAGCTTCTCGTCCAGATTGTGGAAGAAGACGGTGTTCTGGTTCACATGCTGCAGGAAGTACTGGTGCGCGGCCTCGCGATCCTTGTCGAACTGGATCTCGCCGTTGGGGCCGTACAGGTTCAGCATCGCGTTGAGGGCGTGGTAGTCGAGCACCTCGCCCGCCTCGCCGCGCACCGCCGACTGCTCTAGGCGTGCTGACTTGCCTGCCGGTGCTGTGGTTGCTGTTGCCAAAACAATCCCAATCCCTCTCGGACGCGCGCGACGTCCTCAGCGGTTCCCATGAGTTCGAAGCGATACAGATACGGCACCCCGCATTTTTGCGAGATGATGTCTCCTGCAACGCAATAGGTATCGCCGAAGTTCGTGTTGCCGGCCGCGATCACCCCGCGCAGCAGCGCGCGGTTGTGTGGGTCGTTGAGGAACTTGGCGACTTGCCGCGGAACGAGGTCCTTGTCGGGACGCTCTCCACCCATGACGTGCCGACCACCACCATAGGTGGGGGTGATCAGCACGTAGGGTTCGTCGATCCGCGGCGATTCAGCGGTGGTGTGTAGCGGAAGTCGAGTTGCCGGAAGACCGAGCTTCTCGACGAAACGATGAGTGTTCTCCGAAGCGCTGGAGAAGTAGACCAGCCCGCCCGGAGTCCTCTGCTCGGGCATGGCGCCTCCTTACCGGCGAACCGGTGCGAACTAGGCAGCCGCGACGGCGAGCGCCTTGATGCGATCGGGACGGAAGCCCGACCAGTGATCGTCACCCGCGACGACGATCGGCGCCTGCAGGTAGCCCAGCGCCATGACGAAGTCACGCGCCTCGTCGTTCTCCGAGATGTCGATGACGTCGTAGTCCACGCCGACCTTGTCGAGAGCCTTGTAGGTGGCGTTGCACTGCACGCAAGCGGGCTTGGTGTACACGGTGATGGTCATGATGGAAGTCCCTCTCTCCTATGCCTGATCCACAGCCTGTGATCCGTATGCAATGCACGAACGGGTGATGCTGCGCAAACTCCTGGATCTAGCGAAGAAAGCCCTGCTCGCAACCCCTTCCCTTGGGCCCGATCAGTGGTGGCTCCACACCGTCTTCCAGTACGACAGACACTACACCTAGTGTCCGACAGATGGGAACAACACAAGGTGTTGCGAGTCGCACGGATGTAATTCCCACGCGGTAAGTCCCAGGACGGGCCACCGGCCAGCAGGGAAAACAGTGGTTCAGATCACGATTTCATCTACCGGCGAGTCTTCAGCAAACTCGGTGGACAGCGAAAGGGCGTCGCATCCGTGACGGATGCGACGCCCTGCCGAACGACCAGCTTACGCCGTGACCAACGTGCCGTTCACCGCGGCGACCAACTCGTGCACGGTCGCGCCGAGCTGGGTCAGCGCCTCGGCGTCCTCGGCCGGATGGGTCTGCGCGAAGCGCTCGCCGATGGTCGCGAACTGCGCATGCGCCGACTCGACGACGACGCCGCCCGCCACGCCGACGGACTTGACGGTGTCGCCGTGCGCCCACGCCGCGGCGTTCGGGCTGATCGACGCGCTCACCACGGCGACCGGCTTACCCTTGATCGCACCGGCGCCGTACGGACGCGAGGCCCAGTCGATGGCGTTCTTCAGCACGGCGGGCAGGGTGCCGTTGTACTCGGGGGTGACCAGCAGGACGGCGTCGGCGGCGGCGACGGCGGCACGCAGTGCCTCGGCCTGCGCGGGCACCTCGCCGGGAACGTCGAGGTCTTCGTTGTAGAACGGAATCTCGCCGAGACCCTCGTAGATGGCGATATCGACACCGGCGGGCGCGGTCTGTACGGCAGCCTCGGCCAGGCGGCGATTGATGGAGCCCGCGCGCAGGCTTCCGACGAGAGTAAGGATGCGGGTCTCGCTCATTGCGACTCCTGGTGTACTCAGTGGAATGATCCAAGTTTCATCCGACATTAACCGGACCCCGGTCCGATTACTTCCCGCGGAGGACGTGTGAGCGGCGTGAGCTATGGCACACCCCAGTCCGACGAGCCGCCCCTGCTGGGGATCGGGCGGCCGCTGCCCGGCAGCGCGGAACCCGTCGAACGTGCCGACGCCGCGCGCAATCGCGCGCTGCTGCTCGACGCGGCCCAGCAGCTGGTGCGCGAGCACGGCGTCGACGGCCTCACGATGGACGCGCTCGCCAAACGCGCGGGGGTCGGCAAGGGCACGGTCTTTCGCCGGTTCGGCAACCGGACCGGGCTCATGCTGGCCCTGCTGGATCACTCCGAGCAGAAATTCCAGGCCGCGTTCATGTTCGGGCCCGCGCCGCTCGGTCCCGAGGCAGGCCCGGTCGAGCGGCTGATCGCCTTCGGGCGCACCCGGCTGCTCGATATCGAGGTCGAGGGCGATCTGCACCAGGCCGCGGAGAAGGACGGGCGTTTCGGTGGCGGACCCTACGCCCTGCACAAGGCGCACGTCATGCTGCTGCTTCGCGCGATCGGCGTCGACGGTGAGGTTCCGCTGATCGCCGACACCCTGCTGTCCACACTGACGGCGGCGCTGGTCATCCACCAGGTCGAAGTGCTCGGCTACACGCGCGATCAGATCGGCGACAACTGGGAATGGCTCGTTCGCCGGGTCGTTTCGCCTGTCCCCCAAGTAGAGTGAGACCGCATGGGGACACTGCGTGAACAGATCATTGCCGAATTGGGTGTGCTGCCCGAGATCGAGGCGAAGCAGGAGGTCCGGCGGCGCGTCGACTTCCTGAAGGACTACCTGGCCACCACCCCGGCCAAGGGATTCGCCCTCGGGATCAGTGGCGGCCAGGACAGTGCGCTGGCCGGTCGGCTGTGCCAGCTGGCCGTCGAGGAGCTGCGCGCCGACGGTGTCGAGGCGAAGTTCCTCGCGGTGCGGCTGCCCTACGGCGTGCAGGCCGACGAACACGACGCGCAGACCGCCTTGAATTTCATCGACCCCGATCGCACGGTCGTGGTGAACATCCGGCCCAGCGCCGATGCGGTGGGCATCGAGGTGGCGGGCGCGCTAGATCACGAGCGCCTGCGCGACTTCGTGCGCGGCAACATCAAGGCGCGTGAGCGGATGGTCGCCCAGTACGCCCTCGCGGGCCAGGAAAGCCTGCTGGTGGTCGGCACCGATCACGCGGCCGAAGCGGTCACCGGGTTCTTCACCAAGTTCGGCGACGGCGGTGTCGACCTGACTCCCCTCACCGGTCTCACCAAGCGCCAGGGCGCGGCCCTCCTGCAAGAACTGGGCGCCCCCTCGAGCATCTGGTCCAAGGTCCCCACCGCCGACCTCGAAGACGACCGCCCCGCCCTCGCCGACGAGGACGCACTCGGCCTGCGCTACGCCGAGATCGACGACTACCTCGAAGGCAAGGACGTCACCCCCGAGGTGGCCGCCCGCGTGGAGTCGATCTTCACCAACACCCGCCACAAGCGCACCGTCCCGGTGACACCGCTCGACACCTGGTGGCGCTAGGGGCGTGCTCCCGGCCCCACCGGATCAGCAGATCTGGGCGCCTTCACCGGACGCGGTAGCTCGCAGCAGGTCCCGAACCAGCTCGTAGTCCGGTTCTTTGCGAAAGCGCAGGCATCCTTTGCCCATGTCCTGGCTCGCGAGACGGTCGGCGAACGCCGCGCGGACGTCGCGCGCAGGAGGTAGAAGGAGATGTAGTGCTTCTGGCCGGCGAAGGCGACCTCGCCGGTGCCGTCGCGTTCGTAGGCGGGCATCCCGTAGGACAGCACCTCGGTGAAGCCCGGCAGCTCCTGGAGGCACAGGTCGCGCAGCCTGGTGAGCGCCTCGCGGCGATCCGCCGGGACTTCGGCGAGGTAGGTCGCTACGTCGGGGGCCTTGCTCTGGACCACGGCTAGCCGCCCGCGAAAGGCGGGAGAACGTCGACTCGGTCGCGGAGCATGGCCGACGGGTCGCGGGTGAGCTCGTCGCCGATGAGGAAGGCACAGACGCCGACGAGGCTGTCGATGTCGGAGCCATAGGTGGCGGCGAGAGTGGCGCGCAGGTCGGCGACGGTGGCGCCGTCGGGGAGGTCGAGAGATTCGGTGTTCTTGCCGACCGCGTCGGCGATGGCGGCGAAATAGCGGACCTCAACCACCGATGGCTCCCATCGTGCGTTCCGGGGGGACGAAACCGGCGGCGTCGATACCGTGACCGGCCCATTTCTGCCACATGGCACCGCGCCACAGTTCGGCGACCTCGTCGTCGTCGGCGCCTGCCCGCAGCGCGGTGCGCACGTCGAACTCCTGGTCGCTGAACAGGCACGAACGCAGCATGCCGTCGGCGGTGAGCCGGGTGCGGTCGCAGCTGTCGCAGAACTTGCGCGTGACCGTGGCGATGATCCCGACCGTTGCCGGGCCACCGTCGACCAGCCATTTCTCGGCCGGGGCCGACGGGTCGGCACGGGCGGTGGGGGTCAGGGTGAAGCGCTCGCCGAGGACGTCGAGGAGGTCGGCGGCGGTCACCATGTGATCGCGGGCCCACTCGTGGTCGGCGTCGAGGGGCATCTCCTCGATGAAGCGCAGTTCGCACTGTTCGGCCAGGCACCACGCGAGCAGGTCGGCCGCGCCCGCCAGATTCTGGCGCATCAGCACGGCGTTGACCTTCACCGGCGCCATCCCCGCGTCGCGCGCGGCACGGATGCCGTTGAGGACCGACTCCAGCCGGTCGCGGCGGGTGAGGCGGGTGAAATCTTCCCGGTCGACGGTGTCGAGGGAGACGTTGACCCTGGTCAGACCGGCCGCGGCGAGCTTATGGATGCGATGTTCCAGGCCGACGCCGTTCGTCGTCATAGCCAGCGGGGTGCCGGGCACCGCCGCATGACAGCCCGCGATGATCTGTTCCAGTTCACGACGCATCAGCGGTTCGCCGCCGGTGAACCGCACCTCCCGCACACCCAGCTCGCGCACCGCCAGCGACACCAGCCGCACGATCTCGTCGGCGGTGAGCAGTTCCTGGCGCGGGATCGGCGGCAAGCCCTCTTCGGGCATGCAATAGGTGCAGCGCAGCGAACACTTCTCGGTGATGGACACGCGCAGGTCGCGAGCGATCCGGCCGAAGCGGTCGACGAGGAACGGCGTCTCGGGCCTGCCGTCCAGGGACGGCCGCTCCGATCGCACGGCGGGTATCCCCATCTCGACCAGCGTCATCTCTACAGTATGACCCGTAAGGCCCGTCACATTCCGTGCGCCGGGCCGATTCTTCGCGAACTCGTCAGCTCACCGTCGCCCACCCACCACCGTGAGCAACGCGACCCCGACCGGCCCCGACACCGACGATTAAGCTGGGCAGCATGACTCCCCGGCCCGCTACCGCGTCGGCGCGCAGCGTCGACGAGTACCGCGACACCGTCGCCGCGCTGCTGGCCCGCCTCGCCGACCGCCCGGATGAACAGGTGCCGGTCCCCGAGGCGCTCGGCCGCACGCTGTCGGCCGATGTGGTGTCGCCGATCGATCTGCCGGTGTTCCGTAACTCGGCGATGGACGGCTACGCGGTGCGGGCGGCCGATGTGGCCGTCACCCCGGTCACGCTGCCGGTGGCCGGCGTGGTGGCGGCGGGTAGGCCGGGCACCGACGCGCTGCCCGCCGGATCCGCGGTGAAGGTGATGACCGGTGCGCCGATGCCCCCCGGCGCCGACTGTGTGGTGCCGGTCGAGGATGTGCAGGCGGGCGAGGGACGGATCGTGGTCGAACGTGGCCGCGGACGTGGCGAATTCGTGCGCGAAGCCGGTACCGATGTGCGCACCGGCGAGCTCGTCGCGCGGGCAGGCACGGTGCTCGCGCCCCGCCATATCGCCGCACTGGCCGCTGTCGGCCTGCCCACGGTGCCTGCCCTGAGCCGATTACGCGCTGTCTGCATCACCACCGGGGACGAACTCCAGCCCGCGGGCGCCGTGCTGGCCCCGGGCCAGATCTACAACTCCAACGGCATCGCGCTGGCCGCCGCGTTGCGGGCCGACGGTGTCGAGGTGGTCGAGGTCGCGCACAGCACCGACGACCCCGCGGTGTTCGCCTCGGTACTGCACGCCGCGACCGCCGTCGCCGACCTGGTCTTCACCTCCGGTGGCGTGTCCAAGGGTGACTTCGAGGTCGTCAAGGATGTGCTGGGCCCGCTCGGCGGGACCTTCGGCTCGGTCGCGGTGCAGCCGGGCGGACCGCAGGGCTACACGGTGGTCGACGAGGTCCCCGTGCTCAGCTTCCCGGGCAACCCGGTGAGCACGATGGTGTCCTACGCCGTGTTCGCGCGCCCCGCCGTACGCGCGCTGGCCGGATTGCCGGAGCTCGTGAGCGGCGAGACGACTCTGCTCACACCGCTTCGCTCCCCCGCCGGTCGTCGCCAATACCTACGCGGCCTGCTGACCGAGGACGGGGTGGAAGTGATCTCGGGCCCCGGCTCACATCTCATCGCGGGGATGGCCTGGGCCGATGTCCTGGTCGACGTTCCCGCCGAGGTCACCTCGCTGGCCGCCGGTGTCGCTGTGCGAATCTTATCGCTATGAGCGAGTTGTCCCACGTCGACCGCGAGGGTCGCGCGCGCATGGTCGACGTCAGCGCGAAAGCCGACACCACCCGGATCGCTGTCGCCGCAGGCGAATTGCAGACGACCGCGGAAGTGGTCGCGTTGGTGCGGGCCGAGGGAATGCCCAAGGCCGATGTGCTGTCCACGGCACGACTGGCCGGAATCGCCGGTGCGAAAAAGACTTCCGAGCTGATTCCGCTGTGTCATCAGCTGGCGTTGTCGTCGGTGAAGGTGGAGTTCGGGTTCACCGAGACCACCATCACAGTCGAGGCGACGGCGAAGACCAAGGGGCCCACCGGGGTCGAGATGGAGGCACTGACCGCGGTAGCCGTGGCCGGGCTGACCCTGCACGACATGGTGAAGGCGGTGGATCCCGCTGCCGTGATGAACGGGGTTCGGCTGGTCACCAAAGAGGGTGGAAAGCACGGGCATTGGGTGCGACCCGAAGATCGATCCGACACCGGCACACCGGCGCTCGACCGATCGGCACAGGTGGACGCGAGCGCCGGTGCCGAGTCCGCGCTGCCGGCGACCACCGAATCCCAGGGCGGCGCTGCGGCGCAATCGCCTGACGCCCCGATCTTTTCGCGGACCGCGGTCGTGGTTGTCGCGTCTACCGGTACCGCGGCCGGTACCCGCACCGACACCACCGGGCCCGTCCTCGTCGACTGGCTGACCGCGCGAGGTTTTTCGGTGCGTGGGCCACTGGTCTACGCCGATGCCGAGATCGCCGCCGGGCTGGCCGACGCACTCAGCGGGGCGCCGGCGCTCGTCGTCACCACCGGTGGCACCGGTGCCTCGCCCACCGACGCGACACCCGAGGCCACCCGCGCCGTGCTCGATCGTGAGCTACCCGGTGTCGCCGATGCCATTCGGCAGCGTGGGACCGCGAAGTTCCCCCTCGCCGCGCTGAGTCGCGGCGTTGCCGGGCTGGCCGGTGGGACCGTTGTCGTGAACCTGCCCGGTTCGCCCGGCGGGGTGAAGGACGGGACGGCGGTGCTGGAACCGCTGTTGGATCATCTGCTCGCGCAAGTAGCCGGAGGCGGCAACCATGAGTGACTTCGGTGCGGTTCGGCTGGCGACCATCAGCGATCACGACCTCGATCCCCTCGCCGTCGAAAAGGCGGTCGACGGACCGGAATTCGGCGCGGTGGTGGTGTTCACCGGCAAGGTGCGCAACCACGACGGTGGCCAGGCGGTGACCTCGCTGGAGTACTCCGCGCATCCCCAGGCCGAGCGCTTCCTGCACGCGATCTGCGCGGAAGTGGCGCAGGCGAGCGGACTTCCGGTCGCGGCGACGCATCGCATCGGGTCGCTCACGATCGGCGGACTGGCGATCGTGGTGGCGGTGGCCGCGCCGCATCGGGCCGAGGCGTTCACCGTCTGCGCCGAGCTGGTCGACCGGATCAAGCACGAGGTGCCGATCTGGAAGCGGCAGTTGTTCGCCGACGGGCTTTCCGAATGGGTCAACGCCTGCGGCTGACGCTACTGCGTGGCGTACCGCCACACGCCGAGCATCTCCTGCTCGTCCAACGGCGTCTCGCCGTCGAAGACGGTGTCGTCCAAGCGTTTCAACGCCGCGACCGTATCCAGTCCGGCACCGATCAGCACCAGATTCGAGACACGGCGCTCGCCGCGCGCCCAGCTTCCGGGGGTGACGACCACGTGCCTGCCTACCAGGTGGACTTCGAACTTGCGGCGCTCCCCTGCCACCGCGAACGCGACACATCCCTTGGCACGGAACAGTCCTGACGGCGGATCTTCCAGAAAGGCCACCAGCGCACGCGGATTCAACGCACGCTCGCTCGTGAACGCCATCGAGATGTAGTCGTCGTGAAGGTGGCGATGGTCGGGGTCGTCGTGATCATGGTCGTCGAGCAATGTGTCGAAGCTCAGTTGCTCGGCTGTTTTCAGCTGCTCGGGTGCCCGGTCGTCGAACAGCAGACCGGGGTCGATGCGGCCGTGCGTCGTCGCGTAGACCGGCACCTGCCCGACCCAATCGGTCAGCTGTGCGCGCAAATCGGCCAGCGCCTCGGCCCCGACTCGATCGGCCTTGTTCACCAGCACCAGATCCGCCATCCGCAGATGGGTCACCAGCTCAGGATGTTGCGTGCTGGTGGCGGCGAACTGCTCGGCGTCGACCACTTCGACCAGGCCGCCGTAGGCGATGCGCGGGTTGGGGTTGGCGATCACCATCCGGATCAGGTTGCGCGGCTCGGCCAGTCCGCTGGCCTCCACCACGATCACATCCACCGCGCTGCGCGGCTGCGCCAGCTGCGCGAACAGATCGTCGAGTTCGGACACGTCCACCGCGCAGCACACACACCCGTTGCCGAGCGACACCATCGCGTCGACCTGCCCCGCCACCAGCATCGCGTCGATGTTCACCGCCCCGAAATCGTTGACCACTACCCCGATCCGGGTTCCCCGATTGTTGCGCAACAGGTAATTGAGCAGGGTCGTCTTCCCCGAACCGAGAAACCCAGCAACGATCACGACAGGAATCACCGCACCCATGCTGCCACCATGTCACCGCGGCGACGTCGACCGGTCCACCACGCCGGATTCCCTCCGTCCGTCCCCATGCAGCACACCGCCCACCCCTGCGATCAGAGGTGGGCGGGTCGACGTGCGGCCAACGGTGGTCAGGACGGGCTGAAAACCATGCCTACCAGGGTGTACGCGAGATTGATCAGCTGGCCGGGGATGGTCGACTCGTCCATGCCGAGCGCTTGCGCCAGCGGCATGAGCAGCGTCATGACGGTGGTGATCGGACCGCCGAGCGTGCTCAGATCGAGCTCGGATTCGTTGGGCGTCGCCTGGGTCTTCGGGCTGGTGCCGCGGTTCTTCGGGGTGGTGGTGGACGGTGCGGCGGGAGCCCCGGGTGACGCGGTGCGGGCCGGGGCGCCGGGAGACGCGGTGCGGACGGGGGCTACCGGAGCCGGGTTCGCGATCGGGACCCGTTGGGGGATCGGAGCAGCAGTGGCAGGCGCGTTGGCGTCGGCGGGAGCCGGGCCCTCGGACGGTGCCGTCTGTTCGCTCGGACCACCGGGAGGTGCGGACGAATCGGCCGGTGCCCGGTCGGGCGCGGGAGCTTGCGCGGGTGCCGGTGCGGGAGCGTGGGCGGGCGCTGTCGCTCCCGGCGTCGCAGTCGTCGAAGCAGGCGACTGGGCCGGTGTGGGTGTCGTCGTGTCGGATTCCGGCGTCGACGCGGTGGTCCCGCTGGGCTTCTTCGACGGCTGCGTGGGCTCGGCCGGATCGGTGGTGGGCGCCGGCGCGCCGTTCGTACCCTCGGTGGGAGTTCCGGCGGCGTTGGGATCCTCGGCCGGGGCGGAAGCTCCGTTCTGGCTCCCTGCCGGTCCGGGCGCGGGTGCGTCGGTGCTGGGCGTGGGGGTCTCGGTCGGGTCGGCGGCGGGTGCGCGCTGGGGTTCCTGTGCGGTCGTCGCGACCGGTATCCGACCCGGCGCGGCGGCGTAGGCGGGAATCGGCTTGTTCAGCAGGAACCCGACGACGCCGGTCGCGATGGCGACGGCGTGCTCGAGCTGGCCTTCGCGCGATTCCAGGCGGGCGGCGTCGCCGACATTGGCGCCGTTGCCCATCTCGACGAACACCAGCGGCACCTGCGTCAGCGCCGGGCCCGCCACATCCTCGCGGGTCTGCAGGCCCGCCTTGACGCCCGCGTAGTTCGCGGGTGAGAAGCCGGCCGCCAGGTAGGCGTCGCGGACCGCGCTCGACACGAGTCGCCCACCACCGGATTGCGCCTTGTCGGCGATCGAGTCGGGAATGGGGAGCTGGGGCACGATCATGTGGAAGCCGTGCTGGTCGGGGCCCGCGCTGTCGGCGTGAATGCTCACCGCCACGTCGGCGCCGGACTGGTTGGCGGCGCGGGCGCGATCGTCGACGCAGCCGCCCCACCCGGTGTCGTCGGCGCGGCTCAGCACCACATCGGCACCCAGTGCCTCCAGAGACGCGCGCACGAGCTGGGCGACATCCCAGTTGATGGTGTGCTCGGGGATGCCGTTGAGCGAGGTCATGCCGGTGGTCTGGCAGTCCTTGGTACCGCCGCGACCGTTGTCGACCTGGCGGCTCAGGTCCTCGGAATGCGCCGTCCCCTGATGACCGGGGTCGAGGAAGATCGTCTTACCGGCGAGCTGCTCGCTGGTCGCTGGTTCAGGGGCGGCGTGGGCGGTCACGGGGACCAATCCCGACAGCGACACCACCACCGCGGCGGAGACGGTAGAGCAGATTCCGGCCTTGATGATGTTTGGTTGCATGTTCGGTCGGTGCTCCGGGACCGGAGCACCCCTCCCTTCCCATTGGTAACACCTGGTAACACCAAACCCAGTGGTTCACTCTTGCAACGTTGACAACCACAGGGCAAGCACAGTTACCGAAATGTAACTGGATAGGAGTATCAAAAGACGCTGGTCGGATGCCCAGATGAGCCGTCAGCAGGCTAGATCAGGCAACTTCTGGCAATTGGCGCAGCGACCGCAGCGCATAGTGAACCCGGGTCTTCACGGTCCCGATCGGAACGCCGAAATCGGCGGCGACTTCCCGGTAGCCGCGGTCGTGCAAGATCACCTCGGTCACGGCTGCCCGCTGCGGTTCCGGGAGTCGGGCGAGGAGCTGATCGACCAGTAACCCGTCGACCAGTCCGTCGGCGAAATCCGGTTTGCCGCAGACGGACACCTCGGTGATGTCGTCCCAGCCCACATCACCGGGGCGGATGGCTCTGGCCCGCACGATGTCGATGATGACGTTGTGTTCGATCGCCAGCAGCCAGGTCCGCACGCTGCCCTTGCGACCGTCGAAGTCGTGGCACGAACGCCAGCCGCGCAGCAACGTTTCCTGCACCGCGTGCTCCGCCAGGCCCGCGTCGCTGAGACTGCGCATGGCCCGCCAGTGCAGCAGACCGCGATCGGTGGCCAGCACCTCGGCCAGCCCGTCCCTGGTACACAGGCGCGCGCAGTGCGCACCGCAGGAGTTGTCCGTCATATGGGGTTATCGCGGCGGACCGCGACGATGACAACGCCGCGCGTTAAGCGACTCTTCAGGATCCTGCTGGGGCCGTGCCGGAAGGTAGTTCTTGCGAGCCCGGCCGGGCCTGCTCCAGGAGGGGGGAGCAGGGACGCCGGGCTCGTTCGTTTCCGGGCCCGATCATTACGGGTTCGCGCATTCGAGCGAAGTCCAGCACGATCGGACCGGGGCGACGACAATCGCCCGCGAGGAGCGAACAAGTGGACATCCATGCATATCCGACCGACGCGCAGACGCCGGTCGACCGGGCGGAGGCCACCCGAGTGGCGGCCGAACACCTACCAGCCGACCTGCCGGGTCACGATCGGCAGATCGTCGAATTCGCCGACGGCTTCGCGGTTTTCGCGGTGCAGCCGTTGCACGCGCCACCGGATCGGCCGATCCCGATCGGCGGCTCGGTGTACGTGATCGACAAGGCGACCGGGGCGGTGTCGTTCTGGCCGACCTATCCGACCGGCGTGATCGCCGCGCACTACGCGCTGCTCTTGGCGGCGGGACAGTTGGTCGTCGCCGATTCCTGGCCCGATCAGGACTGATCGAGTAGTTCACGAGGTCTCCTCGGTCGAGTGGCCATGGCGACGCAGGGCGGCGAGTCCGCAAGCCACAGCCAGTGCGATCGAGAGTGCGCCGAACCAGTCGCCCCAGCGGACGTAGGGAGTGCGATCGCCGGCGGTGCGGATGTCGGCCAACGCCGTGTGGGTTTCGGTGATGCCGGTGCGGACCGAGGCTCGAACGGCGCCCTGTGCGTCGACGGCGGTCAGCTCGCCGAGTTGGGCGGGGCGGGCGATGGCGATGCCAGATTCGACGGCCCGTACCGCCGCCATCCGGCTGTGTAACCAGTGATCGACGCTGAAGTCCAGCGCAGGAGCGAGCAGGAGCGTCGCGCCGTCGGCGCGGTTCTGGCGAACGAGGGCCGGGTGGTCGAGGTCGGCGCAGATCGCGAGCGCCCACGGGCGGCCGGGGATCTGGACCGGGGTCGCACCGCGTTGCAGGCCGGACTCGAGCCCGGGGACGAGATAGCGCTTGGCATAGATGGTTTCGCCCGGATAGGCGATGGCGGCGTTGACGGTGCCGCCCGGTTGCTCGAGTTCCAGGCCGACGACCACGTGGATGCCACGACGAGCGGCTACGGCGGTGAGCGGGTCGCGCAACAGGAAGAGTTCGGATCGTCGTGCATGCCATGCCTTCTCGGAGAACACGATGACTTCGGCGCCCTGATCGGCGAGTTCGTCGACGGCGGCGACGGCCTCGGCGATCATCCGCGCACCGTCGGGCGATGCGACAGGAACATACATCGGCGGCTGCGCGAGAGCCACCAGCCCCACCCGCGTTACCGGACCGCCGCTCGCCGCCGCGGAACACCACAGACCCGTGCCGATGGCGAAGGTTACGGCCACGGCCGTCACGACCGCTGTCCTCAGCAGGCGGGGCGTTCGGATGCCGGGTGCCGTCATCGTGCCAACGGCACCGGGCACCGCGAGCACGAGGAAGCTGATCCCCCACACCCCGGTGAGCGAAGCGACACCAACGATGGGGTCGACCTCGGCCTGGGAGTAGCCGATGCTCCACCACGCGCCGATCCCGCCGACCAGACCGAAAAGGAACTCGGCGGCAGTCCATGCGGCGGGTAGCGCGAGCACGGCCCACCCGAACCTGTGCTGTATCAACAGCTTTCGGAAGAGCAGCACACACGCTCCGAAGGTGAGTGCGCTGCCGACCAGCAAGGCGACGGCAGTCACCCTGGGTTGTTCCAGAGTGCCGGTGAAATAGGACCAATACTCGGCGTTGCCGCCGAGCCAGGACAGCACCGCCGCGGCGTACGCCGCCGCAGCTGAGCGCCGCGGCGCCAGCCACAGCACCGCGAGCGGGGCGAGGAGGGCGACTCCGGGCACCGGGTGCAGGCCGGTGCCGATACTCCACAGCACCGCCGAACTCACGGTGGCGGCCGACCAAGTCGTCAGCTCCCGACCGGGCAATCGTCGGCCGATTCGCCCGGAGAACTCTTCGCGCACAGCCTCTTCAGTAGATGTCACTCGACAATCGTCACGGTGGAGCGGGTCCCCGCACATCGCCCGTGCGAGCAGACTTGTCTCCCTCTCGCGAGTGAGATCACCTCACACCACCCGGCAGTTGATTGTCCCCCGGCGCCACCATTCCGGATTCGTAGGCGAAGACCACCGCCTGCGCCCGATCGCGCAGCCCCAGCTTCGAAAGAACGGAGCTGACATGAGTTTTCACGGTGTGTTCGGTGACGACCAGCCGCGCCGCGAGTTCGGTGTTCGATCGGCCCGCGGCGAGTTCACGCAGAATGTCGCGTTCCCGCGGGGTCAGCATCGCCAGCTGTGCGGACGCTTCCGGGTGGGCCCGCGCGCGTCCGGCGACCTCGGCGATCAGCCGCCGCGTCACCGAGGGAGCCAGCAGGGCGTCACCAGCGGCGACAACTCTGACGCCACCGATCAATTCGGCCCTGCGGGCGTCTTTGAGCAGGAACCCGCTCGCACCCGCCCGCAAGGCGGCATAGACGTACTCGTCGACATCGAACATGGTGAGCACCAGTACTTTTGCCGCGGTTTCCGCGCAGATCCGAGCAGTGGCCGCCACCCCGTCCAGCCGGGGCATCCGCACGTCCATCACCACCACATCGGGGGTGAGCCGCCGGGCTGCCGTCACCGCTTCCACGCCATCGCAAGCCTCCCCCACCACCTCGATGTCGGGTTCGGACTCCAGGATGAGGCGGAACCCGGCACGGAACAATTCCTGGTCGTCGACAACGAGCACCCGCACCGTCAACTCCTCTGTGCCAGTGGCAGATCGGCCGACACCACGAACCCGGCACACGTCGGCTCCGCCCGCAGCGAGCCACCGCACGCCTGGACCCGTTCGGCCATCCCGACCAAACCGAAGCCCGTCGGGCCTGCGTCCGCCCGCGCATGGTCCACGGCGGTGCCGTCATCGGCGATCCGCACCCCCAGCCGACCCGATGACCAACTCAGCGCCACCTCGACCCGCGTCGCCTTCGCGTGCTTGCCCGTATTGGTCAGCGCCTCCTGCACGATCCGATACGCGGCGGCATCGGCTTGCGGTGAGATCGGCACGCGGGTTCCGTGCTCGGTGAAACGCGCGGCCAGACCCCCGTGTTCGGCGAGGGCGACCAGATCGGCGATAGCCGCTACGCCCGGTTGATGCGGCGGATCGTCCTCGCGGAGCACACCGATACTGTGGCGCAGTTCCCGCAGGGCATCACGCCCACCGTCGGCGATCGCCGCGAAGGCCGCGTCGGCATCCGCCCGATCCAGCAGCGGACCGGTTTCGGCGCGCACGATCATCGCGCCGACCGTGTGGGCCAGCCCGTCGTGCATATCCCGCGCGATCCGCAACCGCTCGCGGACCACCGCGGCCTCGCGTTCGTCGTCGAGACGTCGTGTCCGTTCGGCGAGCGCGTCGATCTGCGCCTGCTTCGCGCGCACGCCCGACCCGAGCGCCCATGCCGTCATGAACGACATCGCGGCATAGGCGTACGAATCAGCGGGCTCGCGTGGCACCAGCAGCGACACCAGAATTCCCACCGCGACCAGTACGAAGGTCAGCCGACGCTGCCGCGCCGAACAGTGCGCCGCGATCGTGTACACACAGACGACCGTGCCGAACGGCAGCACCGGCAACGCGTGTACACAGCCGAGCGCCGTGATCGCCGGGCCGACCACACACAACACACCCACCGGCGCCCGGCGCCGCCACAACACCGGTGCCGATGCGAGGACCGACAACCCGACGACCCACCACGACGCACCGACGACGAGCGCGGGCACGACGCTCGCGGCCGTGACGACGGCGGCGATCAGTGCGTCCAGCGGCGACGGATGTTCCCGAGGTACTCCCACGACGTCCCAGTCTGTCCGGAAACAGTCCACCGCACCTCACTCTCGAGAGTGATTCGATGGGCGGCACCACGACCGTACGCTCAGGCATAGGGTGGAATTCGACGCGGCAACATCCGATGACCAGCGACGATCACGCTCGACCAGGAACGAATTGCACACATAGCGATGTGTGCATATGATTGCGACCGATCGGACCGCAGGAGAAGGGGAACGCGATGGGCGCAGGGCACGGGCACGACCACGGGGTATCGGCCGACAGCGATCGACGCTGGCTGGCCGGCGCGCTGGCGGTGATCGTCACCTTCCTGATCGGCGAAGTGATCGTCGGCATCATCGCCGATTCGCTGGCACTGCTCTCCGACGCGGCACACATGACCACCGACGCCGCCTCGATCGCGCTGGCGCTGTGGGCGATCCGGCTCGCGGCGCGACCGGCGACCGGGCGGATGACGTTCGGCTGGAAGCGGGCCGAGATCCTGTCGGCCCAGGCCAACGGGCTGACGCTGCTACTGCTGGCACTGTGGCTCGGCTACGAGGCGATTCGCCGGCTGTTCGAGCCGCCGGAGGTACACGGCTGGCTGGTGTTGATCACCGCGCTGGTCGGCGTCGCCGTGAACGTGCTCGCGACCTGGATGATCAGCCGCGCCGATCGCACGAGTCTCAATGTCGAGGGCGCCTACCAGCACATCCTCAACGACCTGTTCGCGTTCATCGCCACCGCCGTCGCCGGTCTGATCATCATCCTCACCGGCTGGGTCCAGGCCGACGTCGTCGCGACGCTGATCGTGGTGGCGTTGATGATCAAGGCCGGCATCGGGCTGATCAAGGCGTCGAGCCGGATCTTCCTCGAGGCCGCGCCCGAACATCTCGACCCGGCGCAGATCGGTCGCGACATGGCCGCGCGTGACGGCGTCACCGAAGTCCACGACCTGCACATCTGGGAAATCACCTCCGGCTCTCCCGCACTGTCGGCCCACGTTCTCGTGCGGCCCGGCCATGATTGCCATGCGGTCCGCGAGGACATCGCGCACATGCTCGACCACGACCACCACATCGAGCACGTCACCCTGCAGGTCGACCACGCCAGCCCGAAACTGCTCGACATCGGCAATCGCGACTCCCACCCGTGCGCCGACTCGCACGGCCCCAAGCACGTGCCCGAACAAGCCCCCCACACCCACTGACGAGGGAAGGCCCCACACCCGTCGGGTGCGAGGCCTTCTCGTCGGTCACGCGCTGGCGAGGACCAGGTCGTTTCATCGACCTATGGGGCTGATTCAGCCGCCGAAGGAACCGGTCCACAGGGTGTCGACCAGCCCGTGGAGTGCGGCGCCGAGGGTGTCGAAGAGGCCGCCCAGGGCAGCGCTACCGGTGTCGATGATAACGGGGATCATAGTAATTCCTCTGTTTCTCGCATAGGCCCAGCCGGAGCTGGCTTACGAATGGCATATCGACGCTCAAACGCGACGGGTTACGGAATTTCCGATTTAGTGACACTGGTAACAGTACGGCCACAATGCCAGCTCTACCTGGCATTTTCGCGCGATACCCACTGTTCCTTAAATAATTCTGAGAATTCTATGAGATTCATAGTGCGACATCCGATAAGGCGGCATTTCCGTTGCCCCGAGAAATAGGGGCACCGCTACACACCGTCACACGCAAATGCGGATATTCCAGGCAGGACGTATCGGTCAGCGCGCCGGGCAGGTGTTCACATAGGCGTGACCGGGGAGGGCGACCACCCATTCCTCGCGGGTGATCGGGGTGGTGCCGCTGGCGCAGATCCGATCAGCTTCGGCGGCGGCATCGGTGCGCCATTGACGCAGGGTGCCGTCGACCGCGGACTCGGTGAGGACAGCGCCGTCCGCGGCGAAGGCCAGCATGGTGGGTTGCCGGTGGCGCAGCCCCCGGGCGATGGTGGCGTAGGCGGTGGGGTGCGCCGGGTCGGAGTAGTCCCAGAGCAGGATGGTGCCGCTGACGATGTCGTCGATGGCGAGCAGGGTTCCGTCCGGATCGAACGCCACCGAACCTGCCGAGCCGTTGGCGCCCGCGGGGGCGGCAAGGGCACGCGGCGGGGTACCCGGCGTGCCGAGCTGGTAGACGAAGGCGCCGGTGAGAGTGCCGACCGCGAGTGTGTTGCGCGAACTCAGGGCCAGCGCGATGGTCTGCCCCGGGGTTCGCAGATCGGACAGTTCGGCGATCGGCTGCGCGGTGGAGGTGGTCGAGAAGACGCTGACATTGCCGGTGCGGTGGCTGCCCACGGCGAGCAGGCCGCCATCCGGGCTGAACGCGAGCGAGGTCGGGTAGCCACGGCCGAATCGGATACTCGACCGCAGTCGGGGCTCGCCGGTGACGTCGAAGATATCGACGGTCTGGGTCATGCTGCGGCCGATGGCCAAGGCACCGTCGGGACTGAACGTGACGGCGCGGATGTCGACGCCTGCCGCGCTGAGCGGCGCGCCGACACGACGCGGAGTCACCGGGTCGGTGATGTCCCATACCTGGATCGTGAATTCGGTTCTGGTCACCGCCCTGGCCGCGTTCGGGGCGATCGCGACGACGTCGATCAGGCCGGCGGGGTCGCCGTCGAGCAGCGCTCGATCGGTGGCGTAGGGCGTTCTGGCCAGACTTCGTAAACGGGGGAACAGATCCTGCGGGAGGGCAGGCTGGTCGGGTGGAAACCGGAACAGCGTCAGCGAGCTGGTCGACACGACCGGGCCCGGCAGCTCGAACACATGCACGGCATGGTCGAAACTCGTTGTCACCAGCGACCTTCCACCGCGCAGGAAGCGAGCCCGCGCGACCATGTCGATCGGGAAGGTGACCAGCTCCTCGCCGGTGTCCAGATCGCGAATGCGCGCCCGGGTGTCGCCGCCGACGATCACGGCGGATCGACCGTCCCCGGTCGGTGATACGTCGAGGTATTCGTTGGCGCCCCGCGGCACGGTGGGCATCGGGTCGAAGCCGCCCGCGCCTACTCGCCAGCGCGCGACCTCGCCCGGATTGAGACCGACGGCCAGCACGGTGCCGTCGCCGTTGAACTCGACCGACCTCGCCTCCGCGCCGCCGGGCCGTTCGAGGCGGCGGTCGAACGCCGGTGTCTGCTCCCGGTCGAGGGTCTCGATGTTCCAGGCTCGCACCGTGGTGGTCCAGATGCCGCCGAACAACGACGGCACCGCCGCGACGAGCGTGCGATCACTCAGGGCGACCTCCGCACGCTGCCCCGAACCGGACATCGTCGGCAGGGCGACCGGGTGCGCGGGATCGTCGCCGAGGCGCCAGCTCGCAATCGTCGCGCTGTGGGTGCCGATGGCGACGAACCCGAGGTCGGGACTGAGCGCTGCCGACGAAGGCAACCGGCCGCCGAGCGGGAGCTCGGTCACCAGGCGCGGTGCACCGTGGTCGGCGATGTTCCACAACGCCGATCGCAGATCGCCCGCGACCACCAACCACTCGTGGTCGGCGCTCATCGCGAGACCCCGGATGTGCCCGCTCCCGGTGTCGAACCGTGGCCACCGATCGACGCCGGACTCACTCACCCGCACCAATTCCACGGAGCCGTCACCCTCGCCGATCGCGATCACGTCACCCTGCGCGGTGGTCGCGATGCGTGGTGCGTCGGGATCGAAGACCACCCCGCGACCGAGCACGACACCGGGACTGATCCGGATCGGCGCGTTCGTGGCGGTGTTCTCCAACAGAGCGGACCGCGCCTCCTCGGTCTCAGCGGTGCGATAGGCGGCAAGGGCGATCTGCTGGGACAGCGCGGGATTGAGATTGCCGCCACCCCGGGCGACGCCGGCGAACAGGCGCGAATTCGATTCCGCGCGGGCGGCCGCGTTCTCGATGCGCAGCTGGACCACCTTGGTCACCGACCCCACCGCCAGCAACACGGCCAGCCCGGCCGCGACGGAAACGATCCACAGCGCGAGGTTGGCCCGTGTGCGGGTCCGGGCGATCGCTTCGGCCACCGTGCGGGCGGCCGAGATCCGGTCGGCGTAATTCTGTGGCGCCTCGTCGGCGGCTTCCCGCAATGCCTCCGATGCGACCACCACGCGCAGCGACGAGCGTTGCGCGGCAGTCAGTTTGCCCGCATAGCCACCGACTGCCGTCAGATTCGACCCGGACAGGCCCGCGGTGACCGCGCACTCGGGGTCGAGTCGACGGGGCCGCAGCTTTCGCAGCAGGGCGTGCCGCGGTGCGAGATCGTCGAGGGCGACCGCGAACGCCGCGCCCATCGACGCGCCGTTGATGTCGTTGGCCGGAGCGCTGCCGTGCGTCGAGACCGACCATCGCACACAGGCGTCGGTGCCGGCCAATCTGCTGATGCGCCAAGCCTTTTCGAGGCTGTCGGTGAAGGCGCGATCGGCCTGGAGGAAGCCCATCCGCGCCGGGTCGGGGTGCAGGCCGCTCGGTCCGCCCCGGACCTGGTCGAGGCGCAGCACGCCCACCTCGCCACCACCGCCGAAGCTGGCGAACAGCACGCTGATCCGGCTGCTGCGCACGACCGGGAGGGTATGCCCGGACAACTCCAGCGCGGCCATGATGGCGTACCCGCGCGCCGCGCGAACGCCCTGGCCGAGGAGATGGCGCACGATCTCACCGAGCGGAGCATTCGCACTGGTGATCGGAATGCCCGCGGGCAGCAACTGGGTACCCACCGAGGTCAGACCGGCGCGTTCGGCGTGATCGAGAAATGCCGCACACGCGTCGTCGGTGTCGATCGAACCGGTCAATGCCCGCGCCAGCACCGCCATCGCGCGTGCGGCGGACAGATCCGCGGTGATCCGGCGGTCCTGCGCGTCGGGATCTTCGGCTTCTTCCTCGAGCAGATCGTCCGCGGCGAGATCCTTCCAGCGGGCCAGCGACTGCCTCGCCAGCACGCCCGTCTCCCGCCGGTGGTCCAGCAATCGGCGCGCGGCATCCGGCCCGGTCGCAACGGCAGCACGGCACAGCGCAAGCCAGCGTTGCGACGCACCGGTCAGCTCGATCAGCACCGCGTCATCGGACAACAGCGCGTCCGTCGGCTGATCGGTCGATTCGCCTGCCATGTCTCCCCCATCTCCCTCCGGGCAGCACCGGCGACCCTGCCGAGAATGCCCCGATACGATGGAATTCCAGCACACCACCGATCGACCCAGGGGACCACGTTGTCGAGACGACACATCGCCGGACGCACCCTGACCGCCGCGGCCCTGCTCGTCACGATCCCGGTCTCGGCGAGCTGCGCCGACGACGCGGACACCAGCGCGAAGCCGACAGCCGTGGTAGCGCAGGAGATTTCCGCACCGCCGCCGCTGCCAAGCGCCGACGAGGTCGAGCAACTGATGCGACGGTTGCTCGACACCACCGTGTCCAACGCCGAGAAACTCGAGCTGATCCAGGGCATCGGGAGCGACCCCGAGCTGCCGAACCGGGTCGCCGACGCGCCCCGCCAGGGCGGCGCCACCATCGCGCTCACCATCACGGGTACGCGCACCGCACCGCCCGGCATGATCGCCGACGGCACGGCTTCCATCAACAACAGCCCGCCGCAGCCGCTCATCGTGAACTTCATCGTCGAGGACGGGAAGTGGAAGGTCGAAAAGGCCTGGTACTGCCAGATCGCGTTCTCGTTCATGGTCGCCTCCCCGGCGTGCCCGACCTGATCCGCGTGGACACCGTCGATGCCGACTGAGCGAACCGCTCCGGGCCGCAACCGCATCTGTGTAGGAGCCGATCGACCCGACAGGAGGCTCCGCGATGCGACATGCTCGACCCGGTACCGCGCGCCACTGTCTGCCCTCGGCCCGGGGAGCGTCGAGAAACCGAGCCGTGGTGTGCGCGTCGTCGGCCGAGCGGGGGTGCCGGGTGAGCACTGAGCCCTTGGACGAATGGCTCGGCGCCTCCTGGAGCGAGGTCCCCGAACGCCTGCGCCCGGCGGTGGTCGATCACATCTTCGGCGCCGATCTGGTCACCATGTCGACCTATGCGGCGACCAAAGCGCGCTACGTCCTGGATCGGCTCGACCCGGACATGCGCAGCGACTTCGAAGACGTCGCCCAGAACACCATGGTCGAACTCACCGCGACGCTGCCCACCGAGCGGATCCGGCACTGGAAAGCGCTGGTGCTCAAGAAGCTGCAGTGGCAGGTGCTCCAGGACCGCCGCAGTCGCACCGCCGAGAAACGTCACCCCGGCCAGCGGGTCGACTACGAGTCGGCGGTCCTGGTACTCGAGGATCATCGGTGCGGCGACGCAGAGAACCGGCTCGCCGACCGCGCTGTCCTGCGGGACGCACTGGCCTCGATCACGCACGCGGAGACCGCCGCCGTGCTCCGCGCGACCTTCGTGATCGCCGCGGACGGCAGCTATACCGATGTGCAGACCACCGGCGAGGTGGCCGCAGACCTGCGGTTCAGCCAGGAGAAGGTCAAGCGATTGCGCGCGGCAGGCGCCAAGTTGCTGCGCGAGGCCGTGCGCGCGCAGCTCGACGCCCGGGACAACGAGGAGACAGCGTAATGGCGCCGGATCATGACGCGGACCGGTTGAGTCTGCCTGTCGACATCGACGTGCTGATCGCCTTCGCCGCGTCCGACAGCCCGGACGCCGACGCGGAGTCCGCCGACGCGGGGGCGCGGATCGCCGAGCGACTGTTACGCGCAGGCGCGGTGTCGGGCAGCTCAGCCGCGCTCGGCGACCTCGGTGCGCGCCGGGCCGTGATGACGGTGCCCGGCTGGTCCGTGCAGCCGCTCGCCGCGTCGTCGGACAGCGAGCAGACAACGACTCGCACGGTGCAGAAGCAGCGCGACCGGGAGTTGGGGATCGAATTCACCCGCTCGCCCGCGGGCGCGGAGCAGACGCGAATCTCGGTGCACTCGTTCGGCGCTCGGGCCGCGGCGGGCGACATCGTGCGGATCTCGGTACGCCTCGGCGCCGACCGCACCGAACTGCTCGTCGTCCTCTACGCCGGTGACGACGGCACGCTCACCGGGCAGGCCGTCACCAGGGCGCTCACCATGTCCGAGGATCTCGAGATCTCGCTGTTGGCGGGTGCGGCGCTCGACAGCACGCACGTATCGGCGGTGACCGATGCGGTGCGCTGCTCGCTGACGGCCGGGCGCAACGCTTGGCGGCGGGTGGCCAAGGGCCTCCCTGCCGGTGATCCGGTACGAGCGGCGATCATCGCCGGTTTGAGCTGATCGTCGCGGGTTGTCGGGCAAGGCACGGAACCCGGCTGCCGGAGATGTTCGTCCGGCAACCGGGTTCGGATACGCCCAGGGAGGGCGCGCCGACGGACCGGGTGGAACCCCCCTGCGGCTCCACTCGGCAGCGGCGGCGCGGCCTCACTCCCAGGGCAGTAGTACTTCACCGACGTCGCCGCAGTGGTGGCGTCGACGTCGGTGAAACCCCTCACCGACACTGATGCCGTGCGAGGGGCAAACGGTTCGCCGCGAACCGCCGCCGGGGCATGGCGCATCTCTGTTCCGACGGCCGGTGCCGGTGCCGGTAGTGAGGAACACGGGGATGACACCTTCGAGGAACGACACGGCACGGCAGCTCGCCGCGTCGGCCGATCTCGAGGCGGCGCGGCGACAACGAGACACCGACAGCCGAACACAGCGCGACACCGCGGAGTTCGTCGCGCTCCGGCCGCTGCGTGGCGAGGCTCAGCTCACGGCGGCCGCTGACACACCACCACAATCGAGCACGCGTCACACGGAGTACACCGACTCAGCATTCGACCGCGATCGAGGCATCACCGACCACGTCCGGATGTTCGGCATCGCTGTGACGCAGGCTGGTTCGTTCCGGTGATACCCCACCGATCGGCCTACCTGCCAGCATGCGCAGCGCCAGCCGCACGAACGCGAAGTGCGTACGCAGGGCCCGCGGTGAACGGGCGACGGAGGCAACGGTGCACGTGCCGGTCGGTGCGGGAATTCCAGCGAATCTGTCGGTGAGCCAATCGAGAATCGCCGGGACGATGAGGAATTCGAGTGGCAGGTGCGAACCGCGGCGCACGCGCAGGTAGCGCACCGTCGCCCCGGCCTGCTCGTACCGGCGCACGTGGGCGTCGATATCGGCGACGGCGATCACCTCGTCGTTCACCCCCTGGACGATGAGCAGGGGTGCGGCGGGCGCGCGCGTGCCGGGTTCGATGTCGGCGAGGATGCGGCGCAGGACGGGCTCGGCGAGCAACTCCCCCATGCCGCCGCGCAGATGCCGGGTCACATCGCGACGGGCGAACCGCAGCAGCAGCGCGAAGGTGCTGCGCTCCTCGGCCTCACCGAGCAGACCGCGATATCGCGCGTCGAGGTGATCGCTGAGCACCGGATCGAGCTCGGGATAGGCCTGCCGCAATCCCGCGACGAACGCCGCCGGGAACCCGGCGAACCATCCGCCGTTGAGACGCACGAACGCGGCGGCCGGGTCACCCACCGGTGATCCCGCCGCCGCACCGACGATATTCAGCTCCGGCGCGTACTCGGCGGCCAGTTCGGCGGCCCACGCCGTCGCCAACCCGCCACCCGAATAGCCCCACAGGGCAACCGCCGTGGTGGGCGTCAACGCCATCGGGGCGAAGCCGAGCGCGGCCCGAATCCCGTCCAGCGCACGGTATCCGGGTTCACGTGCCGCTCCGAACCGGCCACCCGCCCCTTCGTGATCGGGTACCGATACCGCCCAGCCCTGCTCCAGGGCCATCGCGATGATCGGCAGCTCGAGCGGCGCGATCGAACCGATCGTCCATGCGCCGCTCCGCAACGCGTACGACGGAAAGCACTGCGGGGCCACAGCATCGATCGCGCACTGGAACGACACCAGCGGCCGTGGACGCGCGGCAGCGCCCCACGGCAGCAGCACTGTCGTCACCGACACTTCCGGCGCACCGTCGAGATCGCAGGTGCGGTACAGCAATTGCCAGGCCGTGATCCGCTGCCGGATCACCCCGAACAGCGCGACGTCCACCGGCCGCGACCGCACCACCGTCCCCGGCGCGAGCGCGTCGAAACCGGATGGAGCGTCGTAGAACGGGTCGGCGGGCGGGAGCAGCGGTGCGGCGCGGCGGGTCGGCGCCGGGGCGTCGACGGTCATAGGCTGCCGCCGCCACCGAAGAACCAGGGGTTGAACGTGCAGGTCAAGGTGGGACTGCCTTCCGGATCGAGGGCACGCAGCGCGATCGAGGCGGCGCGCGGGGAATACATCATGGTCAGGTGGTCGGAGACGTCCTGCTCGCAGCCGTTCTGCAGGGCGATGTTGTCGACAGTCGCGTCCGGTCCGGCCCGCAGGAAGGCGAGGTCGAGGGGATTCATCACCTCGTCGTAACGGGAACCGACCACGGTGTAGGCGACGCCGGGCACAGTGTCGCCGGTGGCGTTGAGGGTGGTGTAGAACGACGAGCCGACGGCCTGTTCGACATTGGCGGCACCGATGATCGGCCGGTAGAAGCCCATGATGTCGATGCCGGCGTTGTTGATCATGCGGCCGAGGGTGGCGATCCCGAGCAGCGAGGTGCCGTGGTGGGTGGCGCCGAAACTGACGAGCTTGCCGACCTTGCCCTGGCCGCCCTCGAACTTCAGGTAGTGATTGGCGATGGTGCCGCCCTGGGAATGGCCGACGATGTCGACCTGGTCCGACCCGGTCGCCGCGCGCACTCGTTCGATGAAATCGGCGACCTGACGGGACGAGTCGGCCATCGGGCCCACCCCGTAGCGCCCCGGCAGCACGGCGCCGAGTCCACCGGCCTCCAGCAGCCCGGATTTGCCGAAGTTCAGCGCGAACACGCAGTACCCGGCCTCGGCGAGGCGGGGCGAGAGATAGGAGAAGGTGTCGTAGGCGTTGAGCCAGGTGCCGTGCAGCAGCACCACCGGGCGCGGGTGCTGCGCCGAGGGCTTGCAGTCCCAGCGGTTGGCGCCGGGCGGCGCGGCGTCGGGGTGGAGCAGGCCGTAGGCGAAGGCGGGCAGGTAGGCCGACATCTCGGGGCCCTCACCGACAGCGTCGGAGGCGCGGCTGCCCGACGAACCCGAGCTGCTGCCCGAGGCGCTGCCGGTGTCGGCGATGGCGGTGGGTGTGCGGCCGTCGGCGGCGGCGACCGTGCCCGCGTTCACGTATTCGGCCAGCGAGGCGATCGTCGGCTCCAGGGTGGGAGCCGCGTCGGCCGGGCCTGCGGCCACGGTCAGCGCCGCGGCGATGCCGATTCCGCACAGCGCGCGGCGAAGGGAATGCGTCGTTGCAATCATGGTTTCACTTCCGTAGATCCGCGTCGACGAACAGGTGGCTCGGACGCGCTCTGCGAATCTATGACCCAGGACACAGTGATGTCACTGCACCGGGCAACGAGAAACTCTGGACCGGATTGGCGCGGGAGCCAAGTTCTGTACGTTTTCGATCGGATGGTCCACTACCGGGCTGTCGTCGGACACAATCGAGTCATGCTCGCCGAACACCCCGTTTCCGAACTCCCCGCTCTGCCCGCGCTGACCGCTCGGCTGCTGACGCGGTGGCCACAGATCTCCGAACGCATGCTCGCCGACGGTCTCGGCGCCAACGCGCCCGCCGAATTGCCCGACGGACACTTCACCGCGGAAGTGCTGCCGACCATCTACGCGTGCGGGCGGGCCGTGCTCGAGGCGATCGGCGCCGACCGCGAGTTCACCTACGCCGAGGTCGCGGCCTTCGTCGCCCCGGTCGCCGAGCGTCACGCCGAGGACCGGTTGCCGTTGCCGATGCTGATCGGCGCGATCCACGGCTCGGCGCAGTCGGTGTTCGCGGAGGCGCTGTCGCTGGCTCTGCCCACCGAGACCGCGGAGATGGCGCGGGTGGGCAACCGCCTGCTCGATCTGCTGCGTCATATCAACATGACGGTCGTGGAGACCTACACCGAGGTCGAGCAGTCGATCTATCACGCCGAACGCGAGGCGCGCCGGGAGCTGTGTTCGGCACTGGTGCGCGGCCTGCCCGCCGAGGAGCTCGCCGCCCGCGCCGACACGATCCTCGCCGATCAGTACACGGTGCTGGCGGTCCATCTGAGCGAGCCACCGCGCGTTGGCACCGCGGCCAACCTGGTGACCAGGCGACGGATCCGGGTGTTGCAGCGCGCTTTGGACGAGCTCACCGGCACCACCACCCCGGCCACCTTCGACGGCGCTCACGGCATCGCGTTGCTGAGTCACAGTTCCGAAACCGACATCCTCGACGCGGCGAAGTTCGACGAACTCGCCGACCGCCTGCGGGCCCAGTTCGGGGTACCGGTGTATCTGGCCGAATTCTCCGGTGTCAGTCGTGACGCCATTCCCGCCGCGGCGAAGGACGCGACCGAACTGACCGAACTGGCGCGACTACGCGGCAAGCCCGGCGGCTGCTACCGGCTCGACGATCTGCTGCTCGAATATCAGCTCACCCGGCCCGGCCCGGCCCGAGAACGCCTGGCGCAGCGGGTGATTCCGCTTTTGAGCAGTCCGCACCTGATCGATGCGCTGGAAGCGCATCTCGTGCACGGCGCCGACCGCAAAACTGCGTCACGACTTATTCACGTGCACCCGAATACTTTTACCTATCGCCTGCGCAGGATCGCCGAACTCACCGGTCTCGACCCGGCTGATCCGAAAGATTCACGTATGCTCGCCGCGTCGCTCACGGTGTATCGACTCGATTCCCTGGAGAACGAAAAAACCCGCTATTCGACGTGTGCATCGAATAGCGGGTAATTCGTTTCCCGACAAGGAAAGTCTTACTTGTCAGCGCTCTTTACAGGTAGGCGCTGCACACGGGCCAGGCGCCGGGACCCTGCGCGGCCAGCACGTTCTCGGCCACGCGGATCTGCTCTTCACGGCTGGCGTTGTCGGCGGAGCCCGCGCCACCGTAGGCTTCCCAGGTGCTCTGCGAGAACTGCAGGCCGCCGTAGTAGCCGTTACCGGTGTTGATGTTCCAGTTGCCTGTGCTCTCGCACTGCGCCACGGCGTCCCAGTTGTTCGCCGAGGCGGTTGCGGTGGTCAGACCGGCCGGAACGGCGATCATCGCGCCGGCAACAGCGGCAAGACCAAGGGCACGGGTGGTGAACTTGCGATTGAAAGACATAAAGTATTTCCTGCCTGCGCCCACCGACTCGGTGATGAA
Organism: Nocardia sp. NPDC056541; assembly: GCF_042794235.1. Classification (NCBI taxonomy): domain Bacteria; kingdom Bacillati; phylum Actinomycetota; class Actinomycetes; order Mycobacteriales; family Nocardiaceae; genus Nocardia; species Nocardia sp. NPDC056541. Next base: position 208,686 of record NZ_JBHTUD010000008.1, on the reverse strand, counting down.
AACTACCGCGTCCCTGCCCCTCAGTCATGTCGGGGATCCTCGAATCACGGGGCAGGCTTTCTGGCGTTCTGCGATTCGATTCGGCTCGGGTTGTTGTTCAAGCCGTGATCGAATGTAGCCGGTTTGCGACCTGAGATCACGTACCGATCACGACGCCATTTGTAGCGAGCATTGTCCAAACGAACACCGTTCACCCCTGGTCGACCGTAATAAATCCGTAATCACACCACTGTCGTTATAGCGTCGTAATGTGACGGGGCTCATAAGGAATCAGAGACCCCGCTCACGTTTCTTTTCCGGCAATTCGGGCAGTCTGCCCACGCCCGGCCGGGGGATGATGGGTGAAAAGGAGGCGCACATGAGCACTCGCCGGACCCTGTTCACCGTCCTCGCGCTCGGCGTGGTCGCGGCCGTAGGCGTAGGTCTCTATCTGTTCCAGCCGTGGCGACTGTTCACCACGGTCACCGTCGACGAGGCACCGATCGTCGCGGTGGACGGCGCGCCACCGCCGCTGATCGCCGAGGGCACCTTCGTCTCCCACGAGCACGACACCTCCGGCACCGCCCAGCTCCAGCGCACGTCGGAGGGCACCGTCGTGCTCCGGATCGTCGACCTGAAGACCTCCGACGGGCCTGCCCTGCACGTCTGGCTCACCGACCAGCCGGTGATCGTCGACGACTGGCACAACTTCGACGACGGCGACCGCATCGACCTCGGCGCCCTGAAGGGAAACGAGGGCAGCCAGAACTACGAACTGCCCGCCGGTACCGATCTGGCCACGGTGAAGTCGGTCAGTATCTGGTGCGAGCGCTTCCACGTGTCCTTCGGCGCCGCCACGCTGGCGCCCGCGTAGGCGCCGCCCTGTCCGATCAGGGCCTGCCCCGACCCTTCTGCCCCTGCCGAGTGGGCACTCGAACCCTCAGGCGAGCAAGCGCCGCTCGGTGGCCACCGCGACCGCCGCCGCACGGGTGTCGACCCCGAGTTTGTCGTAGATGCGGCCCAGATGCGTTTTCACCGTGGCCTCGCTGATGTGCAGCGCGCGGGCGATCTCGCGGTTGCCGAGGCCGTGGGCGAGCTGACCGAGGATGTCACGCTCACGCGCGGTGAGCGTGGGTCCTGGATTGCGCATCTTGGCCATCACCTTGGCGGCGACCGGCGCCGACAAGGCGGTCTGCCCGCCGGCGGCGGCGTGGATGGCGGCGAACAGTTCCTCCGGCCGCTCGGCCTTGAGCAGGTATCCGGTGGCGCCCGCCTCGATCGCGCGGGTGATGTCGGCGTCGGTGTCGTAGGTGGTCAGCACCAGGACGTGCGGGGTGGGGGCGGGCTGGGAGGTGATCCGGCGGGTCGCTTCGACACCGTCCATGTCACTACCGAGCTGCAGATCCATCAGCACCACGTCGGGGTGCAGGCTCGCGGCCAGCGTGACCGCGGTCGGTCCGTCGGCAGCCTCGCCGACAACCTCGATACCGGGCGCGCTCGACAGCAGTGCGTGCAGTCCGGCGCGGACGACCGCGTGATCGTCACAGATCAACAGGCGCACGGTGGTGGTCACGTGCCGATGTTAGTGCGCGCGTTCCCCGACGATGCGAATCCCTTCGCGGGCCGGCGCCGGCGCGGTCAGCGGATGTTCGTGGCGGCGATCGCTTCAGTGGCCGGCGATCGCGTCGTCGATGATCCCGGGCGCGAGCGGAATCGCGGCGGAGAGCACCGTGCCGTCGCCGGCCGCGGATTCGATAGTGCAGGTGCCGCCGAGTTGGCGCACTCGCGCGCGAATCGCGGGCAGGCCGTGTCCGCGATGTTGTTGCGGGTCGGCCTGCGCGTCGGGGTCGAAGCCTCGTCCGTCGTCGGCGACGTCGAGCACGATCTGGTCGTCGAGACAGGTCAGGGTGATCGTGGCGGTGGTGGCCGCCGCGTGTTCGCGCACATTGGCCAGCGCGCCCTGGGCGATGCGCAGCAGGGTGGCCTCGACCCGCTGGGGCAACGAGCCCGGCGCTCCTTCTATATGGCAGCGCACGGTCAGGGTGTCCGTGGTCTCTCGCGCGGCGAGCGCGGCCAGCGCGGCGGGCAGGGATCCGCCCGCGGCGAGGTCGGCCGGGGCCAGATCGTGGACGAACCGGCGAGCCTCGGTGAGGTCACGTTCGGCGATGGCGGCGGCCGAGCGCAGATGCGTGTGCGCGAGTTGCGGGTCGCTGTCCCACACCAGGTCGGCGGCTTGGAGCAGCATGCGCTGACTCGACAGTCCCTGGGCCAGGGTGTCGTGGATTTCCATGGCCAGTCGTTGCCGTTCGGCCAGGGTGCCCGCCGTGCGTTCGGTGGCCGCCAGTTCCTGTCTGGTCCGCACCAGGTCGTCGATCAGCGCGGCCTGCCGTTCGGCCTGACGGCGCATTCCGACGAACAGCGCCGTGGTCACCGCCGCCACCGCGGGTGGGGCGAGCACCAGATTCGGATCGAGCCAGCCGGCGATGCGCACCTGACTCGACACCACCAGCGCGGTGAGTACCACGACCAGAATCACCGCGACCCGCTCCGACAGAATCCGCAGCCCCGTGTACACCAGTGGCACCGCGCACCAGGCGAAACTCGGCGCGAGTACCACCAGCACCGACCAGGTGAGCACCAGCATCGCGAACCACACCAGCCGACCCGACTGACGCAGCTCGCTCAGCGCGTACAGCACCGCGAGCACCACGGAGAGGACGACGATCAGCGGCGTCGACCGCGTCTCGCTGTGCCGGATCAGCCACCGCATCAACGACGCGGCGAGCAGCACATAGAACGCACTGTGGACGATGACGGCGAGCAGGCGCGTGTCGTCTCGCTGGGCGCCGAGCAACTGAGCCATGTCATCCACCTGGGTTCTCGGCGGCTGCCGCCGCGGTTGTCGGCCTCTCGACCTCGATCTTGCCTCCCGCGAGCACTTCGGCGTCGCACCCTCCGGTCGGTCCGGGTCGAGGTGGCCGAGAAAACAGCTCGGCCTGGGCGAACTGTTGATTCTTCCCGATGATCGCCCGAGGTGGGTCATCCGATCGGTTGACCCCGGTGTCGGCCGATCCGGCCCCGGAGTGCAGCCGGTACGCCGATCCGCGCGGGCCCGCGAGCGAACAGGATGGATATCAACAGGCCACGGCAGACCGCCGGCCGGCCGAGATCCGCACAGGAGCAGTCATGACCGCCAAGTCCACCACCCGCAACCGTCTCATCATCGCCGGCGCCACCGTCGGTGTCGTCGCCGCCGGTGTGGTCGGCGTCGTGACGGTCCAGGCGCAGGATCAGGACCCGGCCACTCGCACCCCCGTCGTCGTCAACGCCGCCGACGCCAACCTGGCCCAGTCGACTCACCTGTCGATCGCCGCCGCCACCAAGGCCGCGCAGACCGCCCTCGACGCCGCCGCCAAGGAGAACCAGCGGGTGAGCGTCGCGGTTGTCGACCGCAACGGCAATGTCATCGTCACCCTGCGCGGCGACGGCGCGGGCCCGCAGTCCTACGACGCCGCCCAGCAGAAGGCCTTCACCGCGGTCTCCTGGAACGCCCCCACCACCGAACTGGCCAAGCGTCTCGAGTCGGCTCCCCATCTGGCCGACATCGACGGCACCCTCTTCCTCGGTGGCGGCGCCCCGGTGAAGTCGAACAACGCCCCGATCGCGGGCATCGGCGTGGCAGGCGCTCCGAGCGGTGACCTCGACGAGAAGTTCGCCCAGGCGGGCGTCGCCTCGCTCGGGAGCTGATCAGGATCTGAAGTACTGTCCCCCTGCCGAATTCGGCAGGGGGACAGTTTTTCATTCGGTGCGGCGGGCGCGCGCCCGGCGTTTACCCTCGTGCATCGCCTGGACTCGGGCGATCGGAATGGTGCGGCCCTCGGCGATCAAGTCGGCTGGAAGTACTTGTGGCGCAGGCATTTCCGTGTCCCACGGGTCAGCGTCACCGAGCAGGTCCCGCGCCGTACGCAGAGTGAAGTCGGCGGGGGTCACCGAGTCGATGTCGTTCCAGCGCACGGGAAAAGACACCGGTACACCCGGACGGACGCGCGGGCTGTATGCCGCGATCACCGTTGCGCCACCGGCTCGCGTGGAGTCGAGAAAGACCTTGCCCGCGCGGTCCTCGCGGATGAACGCGGTGGTTCCGACGGTGGGGTCGATGCGCTCGGCCCTGGCCGCGACGGCCCGGGTCGCCGCCGCGGCGTCCTCGATCGCGACGCCGGGCTCGATCGGCACGTAGACGTGTAATCCCTTGGCGCCGCTGGTCTTCACCGCACCGGCGAGCCCGTCGGCCGCCAGCGCGGCCCGGATCAGCTGCGCACCCGCGGCCGCGTCGCGAAACGTCTGTCCCGGTGAGGGATCCAGATCCAGCACCAGGTGCGTCGGTCCCGCGCTGTGGTCGACCGGCAGCAGCAGCGGGTGGTATTCCACCGCGCGCTGGTTTCCGAACCACAGCAGCGTGCGCACGTCGTCGCCGAGCGCGTAGGTGACCTCGCGATGCGAGCTCTCGGCCCACACCGTCGCGCGCGGAACCCAGTCCGGAGTGTATTTCGGCAGGTTCTTCTGCATGAACGGCTCCTGCCCCGGCCGCACCCGCACCACCGACAGCGCCCGCCCCCGCAACACCCGAACGAGCCGCTCCCCCACGAACTCGAGATAGTCGACCAGGTCCCGTTTGGTCGCCTCGGCCCCGTCGAACAACGGCTGATCGAGATTGCTCATCTCCACCCCACCGCGCAGCTCTTTGCTGGTCATGGCCCCACCTTGCCCCGCTGCCAGAGGGCGGTCAACCGGTCACGGACACAAACCCGCCGCCCGGCCCCAGCCGAACGCAGGGCGCCTCGCTCTGCGGTCACCACCCGTTTTGGTCGATCACCAGGTCGTCGGCTATCGTATGTTCCGCGCGGCTCACCCCGGTGAGCTGTAGTTCTGGCCCCGTCGTCTAGCGGCCTAGGACGCCGCCCTCTCAAGGCGGTAGCGCGGGTTCGAATCCCGTCGGGGCTACAGAGAGAACTCCTCGGTCATGGTGACCGGGGAGTTTTTTTGTGCCCGCGTCTTGTGCCCGGAGTGCAACACATTGACAGACGTTGCACGGTTCATACACTGTAGGAAACGGTGCATGGAGGTGACGTGATCGAGCAGACGGCGTTGGAGAAGCGACTCCAGGACGCCGCGGCGCGTCCCGATGCCGTGAGCGCGTTCCGCGCCGCCAGGGCCGTATTCCTGGCCGGGCACCGACTCGAGATGAAGGAACTCGCCGTCGCGCTCGGGGTGAACCGGGCGACGCTGTTCCGATGGGTCGGCGGGCGCGACGAACTACTCGCCGAGGTGATCTGGTCGGTCGCCGAGCCGACCTTGCGTCGCGCGGCCGCCGCGGCTCCCGGCCACGGCGCGTACCGCATCGCGACGATCCTCGGTGATTTCGCGCAGGCCACCAACACCTCCTACGCCTTCCGCCAGTTCCTGCTGCGCGAACCCGAGCGGTCGCTGCGACTGCTCACCACACGCGCGGGATCGGTGCAGCACCGCGTCGTCGCGATCGTGGAAGAGCTACTCGCCGAGGAGATTTCGGCCGAGAATCTCGATCCGCTGCTGCCGGTGCCCGAGTTGGCGCTGCTGCTGGTGCGGATCACCGAGACCTTCATCTACACCGATGTGATCAGCGGTGAGGAACCCGACGCGGCCAGAGTTGTCCGGGCGTCATTGGTTCTGCTGGGCGAACGGCCCGAACAGTAAGTCAGCGAAAGGACATCATGAAGCGCTCCATCTTTACCGAGGATCACGACGCCTTCCGCGCGTCGGTCGCCGAGTTCGTCAAGCGCTCGATCGAGCCGAATGCCGAACGCTTCGTCGAAGAACGGGCGATCGACCGTGAAACCTGGCTCGCGGCAGGCGAACTCGGCTACCTCGGCCTGGGAGTGCCCGAGGAGTTCGGTGGCAGCGACGCGGGCGACTACCGCTTCAACGCGGTGTTCGGCGAGGAGCTGTCGAAGGCGAGCGCCGCGATCGCGTCCTCGTTCGGCATCCACTACGACGTGTGCGCCCCTTACATGGTCGAGCTCACCAACGACGAACAGAAGCAGCGCTGGCTCCCGAAGTTCTGCACCGGCGAGATCATCACGGCCATCGGCATGACCGAGCCGTCGGGCGGCTCCGACCTGGCCGCGCTGAAGACCACCGCCGTGCGCGACGGCGACGACTGGATCGTGAACGGCTCGAAGACGTTCATCACCAACGGTTTCAATGCCGACCTGGTGATCGTCGCCGCCCGCACCAGCCCGGAGAAGAAGGCCAAGGGCATCACGCTGTTCGTCATCGAGACCGGCATGGACGGCTTCACTCGTGGTCGCAAGCTCGACAAGGTCGGTCAGCCCGAATCCGATACCGCCGAACTGTTCTTCGACAATGTGCGTGTCCCCGACGCCAACCGGCTCGGCGAGGTCGATCGTGGCTTCATCGCCATGATGGAGCGGCTGCCGCAGGAACGCATCGGCGCGGCGGTCTCCAACCTCGCGCACGCCTCGGCGATCCTGGACGAGACGCTGCAGTACGCCAAGGAGCGCAAGGCATTCGGGCAGCAGATCGGCAGCTTCCAGTACAACAAGTTCCTGTTCGCCGAGCTGGTCACCAAAATCGAAGTGACACAGGCGTTCGTCGATCAGGGCATTGTCGCCCACGCTGCCGGTGAGCTGTCCGCGGTCGACGCGGCGAAGGCCAAGTGGTGGTCGGCGCAGGTGCAGAACGACGTGCTCGACGCGTGTGTGCAGTTGCACGGCGGCTACGGCTACATGCGTGAATACCGGGTCGCGCGGGCGTGGATGGACGCCAGGGTGACCAAGATCTGGGCGGGCTCCAACGAGATCATGAAGGAACTGATCGGCCGCGATCTGGGTCTGTAGCGCACGGATAGCGTCGCGCCCGGCGTAGGAGCCACCGGGCGCGACGCGTCGCCGGTCAGTTCAGGATGATCGGCAGCGCGGCCAGATCGTTCTGCGTGAGCACCGGCAGGTTGCCGATCTCACTGTCGGGCACGGCAAGGCGCAGCTTCGGGAAGCGGGCGAACAGCGCGGGCAGCGCGATCGCGGCTTCCAGACGCGACAGCGCGGCGCCGGGGCAGATGTGCGGGCCGTAGCCGAAGGCCAAGTGGCGGTTGGCGGTCGGGCGGGTCACGTCGAACTCGTCGGCGGTCTCGCCGTGCACCGCGGTGTCGCGGCCGACGGCACGGTAGGACATCACCACGCCCTCACCCTTGGCGATCACGGTGTCGCCGACAACGATGTCCTCGGTGGCGAAACGCATCAGCAGGTGCGAGACCGGGCCGTCCCAGCGCAGCGATTCCTCGATGACCTGCTTCCACTCCACGTCCCCGGCAAGGACTTTCGCCAGCTGCTCGGGTTCGGCGAGCAGCGCGCGCACGGTGTTGATGATCAGGCTGACGGTGGTCTCGTGGCCCGCGGCGACGAGGGCCTTGATGTTGCCGATCGCCTCTTCCTCGGTGAGCGGCTCGCCGCCCTCGTCGGCGGTGACGAACGCCGAGGTCAGATCATCGGCCGGGTCGGTGATCTTCTGCCGGACCAGGTCGGTGAAGTACACATCGAGGCCGCCGATCACCTCGAGGCGCTCGTCCTGCGGGGTCATCACCGAGAAGAACTTCTTGTACCACTCGAGCAGCTGCGCGTGGTCTTCGCGCGCGACGCCCATCAGGTCGCCGACCACGCGCATCGGCAGCGGGTAGGCGAAGACCTCCTTGAGGTCCACGGCAGCGCCGTCGGCGCCGGCGGCTTCGAGGTCGTCGAGCAGGTCGGCGGTCAGCTGTTCGATCACCGGACGTAGCTCTTCCAGCCGCCGCGGGGCCAGTGCCTGGGCTGTCTTGAGCCGCAACCGGCGGTGCTCGGCACCGTCGACGCTGAACATCGAACGGTCGACGAGGACCATCCCGATCAGCGGCCACTGGGTGGTCACCACGCCGTCGGCATACAGCGACCACGCGTTGATGTCCTTGACCAGCCGGGTGTCGGTGGTCAGCTGACGCGCGAGGGCGTGATCGGTGATCGTCCAGGCGGGCACACCGAGCAGGTCGATCCGGGTGATCGGACCGAGTGCTCGAAGTCGGGCGGTTTCCCCGTTGAGGTCACCGACCATGGGGTCGATGGCGAAAGGGCATGGCGAGCTCACGAGAAACCTCCGACGGGTCGAACTGGTGTGAAACGAACGGGCAGTGCGGTCATGCCCCGAAGGAAAGCCGAAGGTCGCCGGGTGAGCTGGTCGGCGGGCACCCCGAGGTCGACATCGGGCAGCCGGTCGAGCAGCACCTCGATCCCGGTCCTCGCGATGATCTCGGCGATCTGCTGTGCCGGGAAAGGGCAGCGATATTCACCGTAACTGAACGCGAAGTGCGCGTTGTTGCCGGTGGGTACCGAGCCGCCATCGGTAAACGATTGGCGCACATGCGGATCCAGATTCGCGGCCGCGAGACCGAGCAGCAGCAGGTCGCCCGAACGAATCGTCTTGTCGGCGAGACGGGTGTCGCGCGCTGCCCAGCGCCCCGCCAGAATCGAGGTGGGACCCTCTTCCCAGAGCACCTCGTTCATGGCCTCGCCGACACTGCGCCTGCCACCGCCGAGCGCGTTCGCGAACCGGTCGTCGGTGAGCATCAACCGCATGGAGCTGCCGAGCCAGTCGGCGGTGGTGAGGTGACCCGCGGCGGCGATCGCCATCAGGTCGTTCATGTATTCCTCGTCGGTGAACGGCTCGGGGTCGGCCAGCATCATCGAGGCCAGATCCCCAGCGGGACGTGCCCTTTTCGCCGCGACCAGGCGGGCCATGTGCTCGGCGAAGCGGGCGTGCCCGGACTGGGCGTCGGCGCCACCGTCGGCGAGCTGTTTCATCGCCAGGGCGAGGTCTGCCGCATCGATGTCGGGCAGACCGAGGATGCGCGCCAGAGCGAGCGCGGGCAGCGGCACCGCGAACTCGGCGATCAGGTCGGCGCTGCCGCGACCACAGAATCCGTCGACGAGGCGGTCGGCCAGTTCCTCACAGGCTCTGCGCAATTCGAAGTGATCCACCGCGTCCAGTGCCGGTTCCACCATCGCCAGGTGCCTGCGGTGTTCGGCGCCCGCGGTGAAGTAGATCGAGGGCATCGGGTGCCCGATCATCGGCAGCAGCGGCCAGTCCTCCGGGACCCGGCCCCACTGATTCCACAGCGACACATCGCGCGGGAACAGCAGTGGATCGCTGGTCACCTGGTGCAGTTCGCGATAGCCGATGATCAGCCACGCCGGAAAACCGCCCGGCAGCTCCACCTCGACGACCGGGCCGTGGTCGCGGCGCATCCGCCGGTAGACCTCGTGCGGTTCGATGTGGAACTCGGGCCCGCTCAACGGCACCGCGCCGGTGATCGGGCAGGCGCCGGTCGGTGTGCTCATCAGACGGTTTCTCCCTGCGGGACAGCGGAATACAGGTGCTCGACCAATGTGATCAGCACCTGCTTGCTCGATTCGCGCGAGCGCGCGTCACACATCACCAGCGGCACCGCCGGATCGAGATCGAGCGCGTCACGCACCGCTCCGGGCGAATGGGAATCGCCGAAGTCGTTGCAGGCGACCACGAACGGGGTGCCCTGATGTTCGAGCCGGTCGATCGCGTACCAGGAGTCGCTGATCCGGCGCTGGTCGACCAGCACGATCGCGCCGAGCGCACCGGCGAACAGCCGGTCCCACAGGAACCAGAACCGCTGCTGACCAGGAGCTCCGAACAGATACAGCACGTGTTCGTCGTCGAGGGTGATGCGGCCGAAGTCGAAGGCGACGGTGGTGGTCGACTTGCCGGGCACACCGCTGGTGTCGTCGACACCTGCCCCGACGTCGGTCATCGTGGCTTCGGTGTCGAGGGGCCGGATCTCGCTCACCGAGCGCACCAGTGTCGTTTTGCCGACACCGAATCCGCCGATCACCACGATCTTCAACCCGTGCATTGCCGTGCTGTGCAGCGGCGCTCGAGCCCGCTCGGGCACGTTCTCAGAGCTTGCGAAGTCCAACGAGCACCTTCTCGAGGGTGGAAGCGTCCAGCGACATCGCCGCCGACAGCGGTGGGCGCACCGTGATCTTGCCCGAGGCCAGCAGGTCCGACAGCACGACCGTGGCCACCCCGACGGGCAGGCGCAGCTCGGCCGCGATCTCCACCACGGCGGTCGGCGCCCGGCACATGTCGAGGATCGCGGCCTGCTCCGAGGACATGCCCGCGGTGGGCGCGGACTCGCTGACCACCAGGGTGACCAGGTCGAAGTCCTCGGTTACGGGGGCGCGTCCGCCGGTCAGCGTATAGAAACGGTCGGGATCGTCGTCGCGACCCGCCCTGGTCACTCGATCGCTCCGCGTCTGGGCTGGGCAGCCAGATGCTCACCGAGCTGTTCGACCAGCTCGTGCATCGTGTGGCCGACCAGACCGGCATCGGCGTCCTCGGCGGCGACCACCGCCAGGTGCGCGCCGCGCCCCGCCTCGACCACGAACAGGATGCCGCCGTAGAACTCGGTCATCGACTGGCGAACTCCGCCACGCCCGTCACCGAACTCCACGGATGCCCCGTGCGACAGGCTCTGGAATCCGGCGGCGATGGCGGCCAGCTGATCGGCGCGGTCCACATCGAGTTCCGGTGTGTGGCAGATCTTGAGCCCGTCGCCGGACAGCAGCAGGGCGTGCCTGGCGCGCGGGGTGCGGGCGAGCAGCTTCTCGAGCAGCCAGCCGAGGTGGGCGGGGGCGGTGGTGGTCATCGGTCCTCCATGGGGTCGGGAGCCGCGGCGGCGCTGCCCGGTTCGTGGCTTGCGTTGGTGCGGCCCGGCGCGGAGCGCTGGAAGGCACCGAGGGCAGTGGGCTTGGCCGGTGCCGCCTTGGCGGCGGGTGCGGCGGTGAGACCTTCGGGGTGGACCTGGGCCAGGGTGTCGCCCCGGCGGCGTTTCGGCAGCGAGGGCGAGGTCGGGACCGCGCCGTCGGTCTCCGGTCGCGCGTGCTGGCCGGCCGGCTCGCTGAAATCCATGGTGCCGGTGTCGGTTCTGCGCGGGATCGGACTGTCGAACTGGCTCAGCGTGGCGGGTTCGGCGAAGCGTGGCGCCGCCACCACATTGCGACTGCGGCGTTCGGCGCGGGCGGTGAGCTCGCGCGGGATGACGACGACGACCGCGGTGCCGCCGATCGCCGACGGCCGATACGACACGGTGAGTTCGTGTTTGCGCGCCAGATGCCCGACCACCGCGAGGCCGAGCCGGGTACCCGACAGCGAGGCGAGATCCACGCCCTTGCCCTTGTGATCGCGCCCGGTGACGGCGGATTCGGCGCGGCGCAGCGCGGAATCGCTCATGATCAGGCCGCTGTCCTCGATCGTGATCACCACGCCCGCGGGCACTTCCGCGGCGTAGACGTGCACCTCGGTGGTGGGCGGCGAGAAGTTGCAGGCATTGTCGAGGAGTTCGGCCAGTGTGTGCATCACGCCTTCGGCGGCGTGCCCGGCGATGCCGACCTCGGCGATCGCCCGCAGCCGGACGCGCTGATACCCGGCGACACGGCCCATCGCGCCGCGCAGAATCGATTCCATCGCGATCGGTTTCGCCCAGCGGCGGCCGGTGCGCGCACCGGACAGGACCGCGATGCTGTCGGCCAGTCGTCCGGCCTGGGCGGTGCGATGGTCGATGTGGAGCAGGTCGGTGAGTACTCGCGGGTCGGCGTGGCGGTGTTCCATCTCCCGCAGTTCGGCCAGCATCGAGGTGGTCATCGCCTGGATGCGGCCGGCCGCACCGGCGAAGGCGGCCAGTGCCGCCGCGCCCCGGCGCGAGTTCTCCTGGGCTTCCCACGCGTACGCGGCGGTGTGCTCGTCGGCCTGGGTCAGGCGCGCGCTCGCCTCGGCCACGGTCGCGGCCAGTTGCTGCTCGGCCTGCTGGGCAGCGGCCAGACTCGCACGCGCCTGCGCGCGCTGACGCAGGGCGAACCACACCGCGGGGCAGCCGATCAGTGCCGCGGCCACCGCCGCGGCGAGCACCGGGATGCCGATGGCCGGTGGCGTGAACACCGCGGTCACCGCGGCGATCGCCACCACCGCCACGCCGGCACCGAGCACCACAGATCCGGCGCTGTCGCCGGACGCCTTCGGCGCAGCTACTGTCTGTGCCATCGGCAGTACTTCCGCAGTACTCACAGGCCCCCTGCCATAGTGGTCGATCAAACACGCAGCAAGGCAGCCTGTTTCGAAGTCGGAGTCGAGCATATCGAGCCCCCGCCCGACCTGCCACTCGACCGATCAGGGTTCACCGGCCGTTGGGGTACGGGTCAGTATCGGGCCTGGTCACGGCAGGTGGGGCGAGACGGCGATCACGTCGCCAGAGCAGGTGCGATGACCGTTGCCATGGCTCGGTAGCCGGAGTCGTTGGGATGCAGGTGATCACCGCTGTCGAACGCGTCGGCGAGGCGGGTGCGATCACCGGGAGTGGCCAGCGCTCGTTCGAGATCGACCACCGTGTCGAAAGCGCCCGACTCCCGAATCCAAGTGTTCACCTCGGTCCGCAATCGTTCCTTCTCCGGCGAGTAGTACGCGGAACCGGCGAACGGCAGAATGGTCGCGCCGACGATGCGCACGCCCGCCGCGCGCGCCTGCGCGATCAAGTCGCGGTATCCGACGATGAGCTGCTCGGTCGAAACCGGCGGGAAGACAACCCCGTCCGGGCCCGCACTGCCCGACAGGCCGATGTCGTTGATCCCGATCAGGACGACGGCGGCGCCGACGCCCGGTTGGTCGAGAACGTCGCGACGGAACCGCGCCAGCGCGCTGTCGCCGAGCACGGTCGAGTCGGTGAGCAGCCTGTTGCCGCTGATTCCGGCGTTGACCACCGGGCCGTGGTGGCCTACCGCCGCGAGCTGGTCGGGGTAGCGCAGGTCGGCGTCGGGGGTGGAGCGGTAGCCGTCGGTGATCGAATCGCCGAAGGCCACGGTGACGTCGCCGGTGCTCGACCGCAGCGTCTCGATGCCCGCCACGTAGTACCAGGACTGCGAGGTGTCGGTGAACTGCGCCGCCGACGGGTCGTCGGCGTGATCGCCCTGCGCTCGGTAGCTGGTGGCCAGCGACTGGCCGTGCTGAGTCGCGGGGCCGGTGGGTCGGTCGAAATAGAGCGTGACCGCGATCGATGACCCCACGGTGCGCACCGCGTCGCTGATCACCTCGGCCCCCGGCGCGATCACGAAGGTGGACTGCCCGCCGACGCTCAACCCCCGCACCGATTCCGGGACGATCGCCGCTCCGCCCGCGCTGGCGGCCACCGTCGCCGCCGACACGGGCAGGGGGTACTCGCCGAAGCGATTCGACAACCGAATCCTGACTTGCGGCCCCTCCTGCGACAGGCGAAACACCTGTCGCACAGTCTGATCGGCGAAACCCATCGCCGACCAGTTCTGGTAGACCGGGTACTGCACAGCGGTCGTCCAGGCACTCGACCACGAGGTTTCGGTGTCGCGCGCACCGAACGCCACCAGGATGAGCGCGGCCACGGCGGCGACGGGCGCGGCGATCCACCGCGGGCGCACCGTCAACGCAGCGACCATGTCATGCCGAAAGCCGCCAGAGCGTCGAGGAATTCGACCGGCTCGAACAGCTCGGCGGGTGCCTGCGCGCCCGGCTTGCCCACACCGGCGGCGATTCGCGTCGCGACCTCGACCGCGAGCTGGGCGCTGTTGCGGTAGGCGTCGGGACCGCGGCCGATCCCACGCAGGGTCCGGCCGTCGCGGTGGATGTCGACGACCATCGAGTACGCGGCCGGGGCCGACGGCGTTTCGGGCGCGGCGTCCAGATCGGCTTCGGTGACGGTGCCGACGATGTCGAAAATCGACTTCGCGAGTACGCCCTCCACCGAGCGTGCCGTGGTGTGGCGCGGAATCGTCACCACGGAGGGTTGCGGAAACTTCAGCACTGCAATGGGTTCCGTCTCGTCTGGAAGTAGGAAGGTGGTCCGGCGGGGCTGGGGACCGGTGTGGAATTCGCCGTCGGACCAAGACAGGCCGCCACTGGTGAAGACATCTAGATTCTGGAAGACGGTGCGCATACTTCCGCGCGAGCCCTCACCGCCGGGCGTGGCGACATGGCTCAGGACGATCTCGACGGCGCCGCCGAGTCGCTCGGCGCCGAGGTGGGCGAGCAGGTCGCCGAAGATCCCCGCTTCGGTGGTCGCGGTCGAGAGCGTCACTCCGGCTTGCGCCGCGAGCGGGCCGAATTCGGCGAAGACCTTCTCGACGAAGAGCTGTTCCCCCGCGACGTCGACGTAGTGGACGCCGGCGGCGATGGCGGCGCGCAGCACTCCCTCGCCGCGACCGGTGTAGTCGGGCAGCGTACTGATCACGGCGTCGACGTCGGCGAACGCGGCGACGAGCGCGGCGTGATCGTCGGCGGCGGCGACGCGGACCTCGGCGGCGAGTCCGGCGAGCCGCGCGGCGTCGCGGCCTACGGCCACGGTCTCGATACCGCGCTCGCGCAGTTCCCGGACTGCGAATGTTCCGACGTGGCCACTGGCTCCGTAGACGGCGATCTTCATGTCGTGCTCCTTGTGCTCATCGGGCTGATGAACACAGCGTATGAACCATTCGTGAGACAAGAAATCATCCAGAATCTTGTCTGGATATCCGACCGTCTCTGCGAGTACCGTTTCGAACATGGATCTGCTGAGCGATGTCCTGGCCACCGCGAAGACCGGCAGCCCAGCCTCCGGCATGTTCGTGCGGCACGCGCCGTGGGGTCGGGCGTATCCACGCATCGAGAGCGCGGGCTTCCATGTGATTCTGCAGGGTTCGTGCTGGCTGACGCGACCCGATGCGCAGCCGCTGGCACTGGGCGCCGGTGACGCGGTCTTCATGCCTCGCGGGGTCGCCCACGATCTGCTCGACCAGCTCGACAGCCCGGTGACCGAAACCGCGGGCCCCGCGGATGTCCGGATCGTGACGGGGCCGGGTGCTCCCGCGACCCTGCTGTGCGGTTCCTACCAGCTCGCCGCCGACCGAACCCATCCGCTGCTGACGGAACTGCCCGAGGTGGTCCACATTCCGGCCCGGCTCGGCACGCATCCGTCGCTGCGCGCCGCGGTGGACCTGCTGGCCGACGAGCTCACCCACCCCCACCCCGGCGCCGACGCGGCGATACCCCCACTGCTGGACCTGCTGCTCCTCTATCTCCTGCGCGCCCGGCTCGCGGACTCCGCCCAGACGACCGGCTGGGCGGCCGCGGTCGCCGACCCGGACATCTCCCGCGCCCTGCGCGCCGTCCACGACGACCCCGCCCACGGCTGGACCGTCGAATCCCTGGGCGCCCGAGCAGGTCTCAGTCGCGCCGCCTTCGCCAAACGTTTCACCACGCTGGTCGGCGAGCCCCCGCTGACCTACCTCACCCGCTGGCGCATGCTCACCGCTGCCCGCCTGCTCCGCGACACCGACCACCCACTCTCGACCGTCGCGAGGCACACCGGATACAGCTCCGAGTACGCCTTCAGCAAGGCCTTCAAACGCGAATTCGGCACGGCACCTGGCCGATACCGCTCGACATCGACCGAGGTCCTGCTGGCGGGCGCGCGGTAACCCTCAGTCGAGCACAGCCGTAGCCTCCACCTCGACGCGTGGATCCGGCTCACCGAGCGCAGCCACCCCGATCAACGTGATCGGCTTGACCGGATCCACACCGAGCTTCGCCGCCGCCCCGGCAACGCCTTCACCGCTCCTCGACACGCGAGATCAGTTGAGTTGGGCTACAGCGGCTTTCGTTGCCTCGGCGACGAGGTCGTTGGAGGGTTCGGCGTTCTGGTCCGGCTTGGTGGTGAGGACGGCGAGGACCAGGGGCGCGCGGTGGGGGGGCCAGGCGATAGCTACGTCGAGGGCGGAGCCGTAGGCGGGGCTGCCGGTTTTGTCGCCGACGATCCAGTCCGTGGGCAGACCTGCCTTGATGCGTTTGGCGCCGGTCTTGCTCGCTTTCAGCCACGTGGCGAGTTGGGCGCGTTCGGGCTCCGGGAGGGCGGTGCCGACGACGAGGGCACGGTAGTTCGCCACCAGGGCGGCAGCGGTGGTGGTGTCGCGTTCGTCGCCGGGGATCGCGGTGTTGAGTTCGGGCTCCCAGCGATCGAGACGGGACACGGTGTCGCCCAGGGTGCGCAGAAAGGCGGTGAATCCCGCTGGGCCACCCAGCAATCGGAGCAGCATGTTGCCCGCGGTGTTGTCGGACAGGGTGATCGCCGCGTCGCAGAGCGCGGTGACGGTCATGCCGGTGTCGACGTGTTTCTCCGTCTCCGGCGAGTTCACGACGATGTCGGCCGCGGTGTAGCGGATGACCTGGTCGAAATAGCCGGTGGACAGCGGATGCGCCTGCAGGAGTGCGCCGCACGCCACACCCTTGAAGGTCGAGGCCATCGGGAAGCGTTCGCCCTCCCGGTAGTCGACCGTGGCTCCGCTTGCGGTGTCAACTACCGACAGACCCAGTCGGGCGCCGTATTTCGCCTCCGTGTCGGCGAATGTCGCGGTGGCGGGCACGGCCGCCGAAGTACTCGGTGCCGGTTCGGCGTCGTTGCGCGAGCAGGCGGTGCACGTCACGGCCGAGATCGCCAGCGCGACGGCGGCGATCCGGGTGCGGAGGCGGGGCGTCAGTGTGGAGGAAGTCACTGGTGCACGCAATCATCGCCGACCGGTTCGAAGCCAATACCGGACAGCGGGCTGGACGAGTCGCACCCGATATCACCGCAGGTGAACAGCGGTAAGGCGACAGGGAAGACCGATACCCACCAGCTCGTCCGCCCAGATCGACCGAGCCGTGGCAACAGCGCTGGTTCAATGGCCGATATGGATCTGATCCGCCACCTCCGGTTCTTCGTCTCCGTCGCGGACGAGGGCCACTTCGGGCGGGCAGCAGCGGCACTCGACATGACCCAACCTCCCCTGTCGCAGGGGTTGCGCCGCCTCGAACAACATCTCGACGTCGAACTCATCCACCGCACCAGCCAGGGCGCGCTACTCACCACCGCGGGCAAACACCTGTTGCCGCGTGCCCGGCTGCTCGTCGACGACGCCGACCGATTGCTCGCCGAATCACTGCGGATCGCGCAGCTCAGCGGGACCGTGCGGTTCGCGGCGACGACCGCGCTCCCCGATCGTCTGGTCACCGCGTGTGTCACCGGCTTGCGCGCCGCGGGTGGCAGCGTGGCGACGACACTGGCCACGACCGTCGATCTCGTCGCCGAGGTGCGCGCGGGCATCTGCGATGTGGCGGTGATCGAACATCCGGCGCTGGTCGACGGGGTGGAGGCCGGACCGGTGGTGAAGTTACCGCGCTGGTTGGTGGTACCCGCCGAGCACCGCACCACCACCGCCGAACGACCGACCTTCCCGATGCTCGCCGGACTGCACTTCGCGCATCCACCGCGCGCCGCGAACCCGCCCGCCTTCGACAGCATCATCGACCTGCTGCGGGAACGGGGGCTGGACGCACCACCACTCGCGGCTCCCGACGATCGGGCGGTGTTGGCCGCGGTGGCGGCGGGCACGAGTTTCGGCGTCACCGCCACCTCGCCGACGCCGACACCGGGAGTGGCCTGGCTCACGCTGGCACCGCAGTCGATTGCCCTGCGGATCAGGGTAATTCGCAGAGCGGACGCGGGAGCGCATGCGGATGCGCTGGATCGGGTGCTGTACCGGGAGCGGCTGCGATGAGTGTGTTCGACGCGGCGAGGGACGGCATGACGGAATCGGCGAGTGCCCGGATCCGTGCCGTGTTCGCCGATGCCGGCTGCGTCGGCTGGTTGCACGCCCGGCGCTGCGATGGGTCCGCCGGCGAGATCTCCGTCGGTGGGCACGAGCGGGTGGTGATCGCGTCGGTCTACAAACTGCTGCTGCTGGCAGCGTTCTTGCGACAGGTCGACCACGGCCTGATCGACCCCACCGGCCGGCTCACCATCGATCCCGCCGACTGCACGCCGGGCCCTACCGGCCTTGCGGCACTCCATGATCCGGTCACGCTGAGCCGCCGCGATCTGGCGGCATCGATGATGACCGTGTCCGACAATGCCGCCGCTGATGTCCTGCTCGGCGAGGTCGGTCTCGCCGCGGTGAGCGAGCTGGTGCACGAGCTCGCCCTGACGGATACCAGGATCGTCGGCGGTACGGCCGACCAGCACCGCAGCCTGGTCCGCGATACCGATACCCACAGCACCGCAGAGGCTTTCGCGGTCCTGGCGGACAACGACGAGGCGTGGACCGTTTCCGCCTACGACCCCTCCTACGCCAGCGCGACCACACCCGAGGAGATGACCCGGTTCCTGGGGAAGCTGTGGACCGGTGACATATTGTCCACGGCCGGTACGGCATTCGCGCGCACGGTGATGAGCAAGCAGATCTGGCCGCACCGCATCGCCGCCGGATTCCCCCATCGCGGAGTCCTGGTGGCGGGCAAGACCGGCACCATCGGGGTGATCCGCAACGAAGTCGCCGTCGTCGAATTCCCTGGCGAAACACCGGTAGCGGTAGCGGTCTTCACCCGCGCCGCCCGCGCGGATCCGATGCTGCCGGTGGTCGACACCGCGATCGGCGAGGCGGCACGGATCGCCGTCACCGAACTGCGCCGCCCGCGCTGAGGTGACAACTCTCTGACGACCATGGCTAGCATCGTCGTTTGTGGGTGGAGATTCTTCCGGCTTCGGCCGAGTGCAGAAAATCGGGATCGCGGCGGGGGCGCTGGGTGTGGTGCTGGCGGTGGCGACTCCGTTGCTACCGGTTCAGCAGCAGCGCGCGAGCCTGGAGTGGCCACAGCCCCAGTCGATGCAACTCAGCGCACCACTCGTGGACTACGTGCCGTTGTCGCTCGACGTGAGCATTCCGTGTACGGCGTTGCGCGACATGACCGGCGGGACAGTCCTGGCCACCGTTCCCGCCCAGGCGCCGCGAGCAGGATCGAAAGGCTTGGTCGCGCGCATCGAGGACCGGCCGGGAGCCGGGCGCACATTGTCCGTGGTGCTGCGCGACAAGCTGCTGTTGAGCGCGCCGATCGCGGATATCGCGGGGAACGCCCCTGTGCAAGAGAACTCGGCCGCCGACGGCCGGGATGGCACACAACCACCCCCCACCGACGCGGACCGGCCACCTGCCCCCAACGGCACACCGTCCGCTGGCGGCACTGCCCCCAACAACGCACCACCCGCCAGCGGCACCCCACCCAACAACGCACCACCCGCCAGCGGCACCCCACCCAACGGTGCACCGCCCTCTGGCGGCGCCACTCCCAACGGTGCGCCACCACCCGGCGGCACCACTGCACCTAACGGCGCGCCACCCGCCAGCACCACTCCACCCAGCGGCGCTCCCGCTCCTGGCAGCACTCCCCCTTCGGGCGCGGTTCCGCCGAACGGGCCGAGCGGTGCACCGTCCTCGACGACGAAGCCACCGGCCGGACCGGGCGGCACGCCCGGCGCAGCCGTGCCCGAGACCGCACGCGACGCCCGATGCGGAGCGCTGACCGTGGTTTCCACCGGCTCGAGCACCACCGCCGAGCTCACCGGTATGACCCGGGCCGACGGCTCGCCGATGAAGACGACCGTCGACGCTGATGTGCGCCCGCAGGTGGTCGGGGTCTTCACCGAGTTGGATCGCGGACGGATGGGAGACGCGCGGCTGCATGCCGAGATCGATGCGCGGTTCTCGTCGAGTCCGAGTGGCTGGAAACTGGCGGCGATCGTCGGGGCGGTGTTGAGCGCCTTGCTCGCCCTGATCTGCCTGCACCGCGGCGACGCTCGCGACGGCCGCCGGACGCGTCGCGTTCTGCCC
This sequence comes from Nocardia sp. NPDC056541, assembly GCF_042794235.1. Taxonomy (NCBI): domain Bacteria; kingdom Bacillati; phylum Actinomycetota; class Actinomycetes; order Mycobacteriales; family Nocardiaceae; genus Nocardia; species Nocardia sp. NPDC056541. Next base: position 188,893 of record NZ_JBHTUD010000008.1, on the reverse strand, counting down.
GCCCGGTGGTGGCGGTTCACCGGTCTCGACGCGGTGGTCGCGGGCACATTGGTCAGCTGGCATGTGTTCGGCGCCAACAGTTCTGACGACGGCTACATCCTCACGATGGCGCGCGCGTCGAAGGAAGCGGGCTACACCGCCAATTACTACCGCTGGTTCCAGGTCGCCGAGGCACCGTTCGGGTGGCCCTACGAGGTGCTCGCCCAGATGACCCGGGTCAGCGAGATCGGGGTGTGGATGCGGTTGCCCGCATTACTCGCCGGGTTCGTATGCTGGCTGGTGCTCAGCCGGGAAGTGTTGCCGCGCCTGGGTTCCGGTGTGCGCGCGAGCGGGGTAGCGCGCTGGACCGCGGCCCTGGTGTTCCTGTCGATCTGGCTGCCCTACAACAACGGCCTGCGTCCCGAACCCCTGATCGCGGTGGGCGCGCTCCTCACCTGGTGCTCGATGGAACGGGCGATCGCCACCCGCCGCCTGTTGCCCGCCGCCGTCGCGGTGCTGATCGCCGCGTTCTCCCTGGCGGCCGGTCCCACCGGATTGATCTGCGTGGCAGCACTGCTGGCCGGTTCGCGACCGGTGCTGCGCACGATCATCGCCCGCGCCAGACCGGCTTCGGGCGCCGGCGCGTCCGCTCGCGCAACTGTGGTCCTCCGATACGCCGCACTCGTGGCCCCGATCGTCGCCGCGGGCACTCTCGTACTGGTCGTCGTCTTCGCCGACCAAACCTTCTCGACCGTCCTCGAAGCCACCCGCGTGCGCCAGCTCGTCGGCCCCGACATGTCCTGGTTCGAGGAACGCACCCGCTGGGATTCCCTGCTGTCGGTCAACCCCGACGGCTCCCTGGCCCGGCGCTTCGGCGTCCTCGCCATGCTCCTGTGCCTCGCGGTCGGCATCGTCGCGACGCTGCGCCGCGGTCGGATCCCGGCGACCGCGCGTGGCCCGGTGACCCGAATCCTCGCCGTCGTCTTCATGGCACTGCTGCTGATGATGTTCACCCCCACCAAGTGGACGCATCATTTCGGCGTCTACGGGGGCCTGGCGGCCGCACTCGCCGCGATCACGGCTGTGGCGCTGGTCCGCGTCGGCCGGAACTATCTGCGAACACTGTTCGCCGCCGCGGTGCTGTTGCTGCTCGCCGTGAGCTTCACCGGCTCCAACGGGTGGTGGTACGTCTCCGGCTACGGGGTCCCGTGGCCCGACCGCGCCCCCACGCTCGGCGAGATCGAGGTGTCGACCCTCTTCCTCGCCGCGACAGCCGCAACCCTCCTCGCGGCCCTGTTCCAGTACTACCGTGCAGGCATCGAGCCCTCGACCGTAGGAGACGGTGCCGATGGCCTCCGCGACCCGGGCGCTGACGACGGTGGCACCGGTGATCACGGAACCGATGGCGAGGCCGCCGGTTCTGACACGAGTCGAGTACTCGAACGCGGAAGCGGCGTGCAGCGGAAGTCCGGTGGCGGTATCGGTCGCCGCAGGCCGAATCGCAAGATCCCGGCCGTCGCACCGCTGACCGTTGCCGCAGCGGCCATGGTGCTGTTCGAAGTGGGTTCACTTGCCGCGGCAGCCGTTTCGCAGTACCCGGCCTATTCGGTCGGGCTGTCGAATCTGCGCGCGCTGACGGGTGACCGGTGCGCGATGGCCGATGACGTTCTCGTCGAGACGAATACCGCCGACTCCCTGCTGACCCCGTACAGCGGCACCGTCGCCGAGGGGCTGGCCGCCGAGAACACCGGCTTCACCCCGAACGGTGTCGGAAGCCTCGCCCCCGATCCCGGTCCCGGCCAATCCTCCGCCCCGCCGTCGGGTTCCGGCCCCAGCCCCAGCGGAAGCGGACCCGGCAGCCCAGGCCCCGGCGGAGGCGCACCCGGCAGCCCAGGCCCCGGCGGAAGTGGACCCGGCGGTGCGAGCCCCGGTGGCTCAGCACCTGGTGGGGGCACTTCTCCAGGTGGCGTGAACGGGACGCCGGGCAGCAACGGCGGCTCTACCGAGGCACCACCGAGCGGTCCGAACGCGGGACCACCCGGCGCACCCGGCGCGTCCGGTCCTGCCGTGGCCGGCGTGAACGGCAGCACGGCGGCATTGCCGTTCGGCCTCGCCCCCGAACGAACACCGGTACTCGGCAGTTACTCGACCGGCGAACCACAGCGAACGCAGTTGACGACGCAGTGGTATCGGCTGGATCTGGCCGCCGCACAGCAGAATCCGGTGTACCGGGTGATGATCCTGACAGTGGCCGGTCGGATCGAGTCCACGGCGCCCGATGGCTCACGCATGCCAGGGCAGCGCTTGCGAGTGGAGTTCGCTCGTCGGGCCGAGGACGGAACCACCACCGCCCTGGGCGATGCGGTCCCGCCGACGGTTGGTGGCGCTCCGGGCTGGCGGAACCTCCCGATCGCGCTGGATCGAGTTCCTGTGGGCACCACTGCCGTTCGTCTCGTCGCCGACGCGGCGGAGCCCGACCCCATGCAGTGGCTCGCGATCACCCCACCGCGCCTGCCGAAACTGTCGAGCCTGAACACCGTCGTCGGCAGCACCGACCCGGTCCTCGCGGATTGGCATGTGGGACTGGCTTTCCCGTGCCAGCGTCCGTTCGACCACCACACCGGTGTCGCGGAGATGCCGATCTGGCGAATCCAGCCCGACAAGCTCAACGCCCAGGTCTCCGAGACCTGGCAGGGCGACACCGGCGGCGGCCCCCTCGGCTGGACCGGCATGCTCATGCAGTCACGCACCATCCCGGCCTATCTGGCCGACGACTGGACCCGCGACTGGGGCGAGCTCCAACGCCTCACCCGCACCGTCGCCGCACCACCGGCCGACATCACCGTGCGCACCGAGCTCCGCTGGGGCCTGACGAACGAAACCCCGATCAAAACCAGCTGACCGCCGCAAACGCGAACCGCCGCTACCCGAGCACGGGTAGCGGCGGTTTCGGTTGCGGTAGAGGCTACTTCGGCGGTTCGCCACCGGCGGGCGGGCCACCGGCCGGAGGCCCGTCGACGGGCGGTGCGCCACCGGCGGGCGGGGTCGCGCCCGCGGGCAGCGGCTTGCCGATGTTGCGCGCCATGTCGGGCATCAGCCGGATGGCGACCTGTTCCCAGGTGCCCCAGTTGTGGATGCCGATGTCGGGGAAGTCGTAGCTGACGTTCTCGTAACCCAGTGCGGTCACCCGCTTCTCGAACGAGCGGGTGTTGGCCAGGGCGATCGCCTCCAGTGGCATGCCCTGGGTGATCGCGTCGACCGAGGACAGGTCCTGGTCGGCGGGCTTGGCGCTCCCCGCGGAGACGTAGAGGCGGGTGTTGTTGGCGATCAACTTCTCGACGAACCCGTACGGGTCCATCCGCTTCCACTTCTCACTGCCCGCGGGCGCCATCGCCTCGATGTTGTACCCGCCGCTGGCGATCATCGCCCCGCCGAGCGCCTCGCGCATGCCGGGCATCGACATGTGCAGGTAGCCCGACAGCGACCCCGCGTAGGTGAACTGCTCGGGGTGGTAAGCCGCCATCAGCATCGCCGCGCTACCGCCGCTGGACAGGCCGACCACACCGTTGCGGGTCGCGCTGAAGCCCAGCCGGGACTTCATCGCCTCCGGCAGCGTCTTGGTGATGAAGGTTTCCCACTGGTAGGTGTTGACCTTGCCCTGGGTGTCCTCCCAGCCGCCGATCGCCGAACCGGAGTCGGCGCTGGGCAGCATCGACCCGTCGGGGTTGACGCCGAAGAAGTTGCTCGGCTGCTCCCAGTCGGCGTAGAAGCTGGACTGCCCGCCGACCGGCATCACGACGTTGATGTTGAACTTCGCCATCTGCGCCGGGATGGTGGTGTGCTTCTCCCACCCGTTCAGGTCGTCCTCGGCGCGTTCGCCGTCGAGCAGGTAGACCACCCGATCGGTGTTGCCGTCGGCCGCGCGGATGATCCTGGTGTTGATCTCCCCCATCGACGTATCCACCCGGAAGTCGATCGCGGACGGGTCGGCATCGGCGGCGGCAGGCGCGACGGAAGCGCCGAACGGCACCACCACCACGACGGCGCCTGCCATCACTCGCCGAAGAACTCTTCTTACCCCACGCATGATCGGTGTTCTGACCTTCCCGTCTGTGCGGCCTCGCCGCTTCCCCACTCGACCCGCCGCGGTACTGCACCTGCGCGCGGGGCCCTGTCGGGCAGCATAGCGCGCACCCGATCCCAGGGGTACATCGAATTGTGAAGTGGGGCAGCCCGCTTCGTGCGCCCGCTCCGAACTGCGGATTCTCGGCGAAGGGCGACGTCGGCGGAGCGCTACCCTGGGAGGTCGATTCGTGGCCGCGCCCGGCCGCCCTGCCCAGAACGGGAACGCCGTGAAGCTCGCCGTACGCCTGATGATGTTGTCGCTGGTCCTCGCAGTGCTGTTCGGGGTCCCCTGGTGGACGGTGGTCTCGGCGCCGACCGGCGGCAGCGGCACGCTGTTCTGGATCGGAACGGCGATCGCCGCGGCCGCCCTCGTGTGCCTGCCGCTCACGATGTTCCTCGGGCACGGGCCCGCGCAGTCCGATCCGGCGGTGATCGTCGGCGACACCCTGCTCGGGGTCCTGTGGGTGGTGTTCTCCTGGTCGGTGATCGGGCTGCTCGTGCGGGGCGCGCTGGCCGTCGGCGGGGTCGACGGTGCCCGGATCGTGGCGGCAGGAGTGCTGGTGATCTCGGCGGCGCTGGTCGGGTGGGGCGTGTACGAGGCGCGCCGGGTGCCGCGGGTGCGCACCGTCGACGTCGCGATTCGTGGGCTGGCGCAGGGCCTGGACGGGTTGCGCGTAGTGGTCGTCACCGACACCCATTACGCCGCGCTGAATCGGCGGCGCTGGTCGGAGCGCGTGGTCGAGGTGGTCAACGCGCAGCGGCCCGATATCGCCTGCCACGCCGGTGACCTCGCCGACGGTTCGGTCGTGAAACGCCAGGCGCAGGTCGATCCGCTCGGCAAGGTCGAGGCGCCGCTCGGCCGGTTCTACATCACCGGCAATCACGAGTACTTCGGTGACGCGCAGGGCTGGATCGACTACATGGCCTCGCTCGGCTGGCAGCCGCTGCACAACCAGCACAGCGTCCTGACCCGCGACGGCGACCGGCTCGTCATCGCCGGTATCGACGACCCGACCGGTGTCGGCCTGCCCGGTCACGGTCCCGATCTGCCCGCCGCGCTCGCGGGCGCCGACCCTTCGCTGCCGGTCGTCCTGCTGGCCCACCAGCCCAAACAGATCGCCGACAGCGCCGCGGCGGGCGTCGCGCTGCAGATCTCCGGTCACACCCACGGCGGGCAGATCTGGCCGTTCCACTACCTCGTCCGGCTCGACCAGCCGGTGGTCGCGGGCCTGAGCAAGCACGCGAACAACACCCAGCTCTACACCAGCCGCGGCACCGGTTTCTGGGGTCCCCAGCTTCGGGTTTTCGCCCCCAGCGAGATCACGGTGCTGGTGCTGCACCCGGACAACTGAGCCCCAGTTGCCCAGCGCACAGGGGCGTCCGAGATCGGATCAGCGGTGCGGCTGGGTGACTTCGGTCGGCAGCGTGCCGCCCATCACCACCTTCGAACCGTTCCACGAGTAGGTGATCGTCGCCGGACCGCCCTGCGGCGCGGCAAAGGGTTCGTCACCGGCGAGCCAGCGGTAGTCGACGGTGACCGCGTTGTTGCTCGATCCGACGACGGTGGTGAAGGCATACGGCTCAGAAGTGCCCGTGCCCAAGTACTTTCCGTTGCGGAAGAACAAGAGGTGGATCGGCGCACCCGCGGAGTTGCCGCCGATGGCGCGCACATACAACAGCTGACCACAGCTACCCGGCTGATCACTCGAAGCCTGTCCGGCGACCCAGCTTCCCTCGAGGCTCGCGAGGGCGTTCTGCACACCGGTCGAGGCCGGGTCTATGCAGCGACCCGGTCCACTGATGTTGTCAGCGGGGGCGGGAGAGGTGGTGTCGGGGGCCGGGATCAGCGTGGGAGCTTGTGTGACCGGCGGTGTTTCGGGCTCCGGCGCGATGGTGGCGCCGGGCTGGGGGGCGGCGGTCTCCTCGGCCGCGGGCGACCCCGGGGCCTGGGTACCCGGCGCGGGCGCGCGGGAGGTCGACGAAGCGGCCGTCGCGCGGGAGGTCGATGTGGTTGTCCCTGAACCACTCTCGTCGGTGCAGCCTGTGACCAGTGCCGCGGCGACGGCGATGAGCGCGCCCATTCGAACTGCGTTCTTCATGGTTCCTCGATTCTGTGTCCCCTACGCGCTGTAGCGCGTACATGCAGACTTCATCGGGGCCCCCGACACGGTCGTTAGGCGATTCAACGGAATCCTCACCCTAGGGTGCGACATCCACACCCATATACCTAGATCTGCTAGGTTGTTACCTAGATCTTCTAGGTATAGGAGTGCGATGCGGATAGACAAAGACCTGGTGGCGGCCTCGGCGACGCCGCTGGTGCTCGGGATTCTGGCCGAGGGCGAGTCGTACGGCTACGCCATCCTCGAGCAGGTCAACCAGCTCTCCCACGGGCGGATGCAGTGGACCGACGGGATGCTGTACCCGCTGCTGCACCGGCTGGAACGGCTCGGGCACGTGTCGTCGACGTGGCGGGTGTCCGAGGGCGGACGCCGCCGCAAGCACTACCTGATCACCGAGTCGGGCCGGGCGGCGCTCGCCGAACGACAAGCCCAGTGGAGTGTGGTCGCCGAGGCGCTGGACCAGGTCTGGCGCAGCGCCACCCAGCCGGTCGAGAAGGGGTGGGCGTGATGGAGGAGACCGAATTGCAGGCCCATATCGACCAGTGGCGTGGGTACGTCCAGCGTCATCGTGCGATTTCGGTCGCCGACGTCGACGAGATGGAAGACCACCTGCGCGAACAGATCTCGACCTTGCAAACTGCGGGCCTGTCGGGCGAGGAGGCATTCCTCGTCGCGGTGAAACGGATGGGCAGCATGGACGCGATCTCCCGGGAGTTCGCGCTCGAGCATTCCGAAAGGCTGTGGAAGCAGCTCGTTCTGGTGCCGGAACAGTCCGAGGGCGGCGCGAAAAATCGAGAGCTGATGGTGGTTCTCGCACTCGCGGCGGGGGCGGCGGTCACGGTCAAAGCGGGCTTCACCTGGCTGGAGGGCCCCGCCTTGGGCCGCAACATCAGCCTGCTCGTCTTGCCGTTCCTCGCAGGGTATTTCGCGTGGAAGCGCCAGATTTCCGCGCGGGTCGGCGCCGTGCTGCTCGCGCCCGTCGTGCTCACCGCACTCGTGCTGAACCTGTATCCATTCGAGCCCGAAGGGGCGACCGAGATCATCGCCGCGATCCACGCGCCGATCCTGCTGTGGCTGGTGGTCGGTTTCGCCTACACGGGCGGCGACTGGCGATCCGGGCGGCGGCGAATGGACTTCATCCGGTTCACCGGGGAGTGGTTCGTCTACCTGACCTTGCTGGCGCTCGGCGGCGGCGTACTGATCGGACTGACGGTCGGCGCTTTCGGGACCCTCGATTTCGACATCGAGCCGGTGATCGAGGACTGGGTGCTGCCCTTCGGCGCCGCGGGCGCGGTGATCGTCGCCGCCTGGCTGGTCGAGGCCAAACAGAACGTCGTGGAGAACATCGCGCCGGTGCTCACCCGGGTCTTCACCCCGCTCACCATCGTCATGCTGTTCGCGCTGCTCGCCGCCCTAGCGACCACCCGCAGCCTGACCGCGATCGACCGCGATCTACTCATCCTGATGGACCTGATCCTCGTCTTGGTCGTGGGCCTGCTCCTCTACACGATCTCCGCCCGCGATCCGCTGACCCCACCCGGCTTCTTCGACCGCCTGCAGCTGGTGCTGGTGTTCACCGCGCTGGTCGTCGACGCGACGATGCTGGCCGCCATGCTCACCCGGATCGCCGAGTTCGGCTCCACCCCCAACAAGGTGGTCGCGCTCGGACTGAACGTGGTGTTGCTGGTGAACCTCGTGTGGTCGGGCCACCTCGGGCTCGGCTTCGTGCGCGGCAGGAAGACCTTCGCCGCTCTCGAGCGTTGGCAGACCGACTACCTGCCCGTCTACGGAGTGTGGGCGGCCGCCGTGATCGTCGCCATCCCGCCCTCGTTCGACTTCCGATGATCTCCGGACTCGGCGAAAATCACTGGCGGTCCGTGACACGATCATCAAGTGCTCTTGACGATCTCCACGACTCACACGCCGGCGACCGACCTCGGATACCTCCTGGTCAAACATCCCGACCGCGTGCAGTCGTTCACGACCACCGGCGGCACGGCACACGTCTTCTATCCACAGGCCGATGTCGATCGCTGCACCGTGGCCCTGCTGCTCGAGGTCGATCCGGTGGAGTTGGCGCGACCGAGCAAGGGGCACAACGGGTCCGCACTCGGACGCTATGTGAACGACCGTCCGTATGTGGCGTCGAGCCTGCTGTCGGTGGCGATGGGCAAGGTGTTCCGGTCGGCGCTGAACGGCACGAGCCGGGACCGTAAAGAGCTGGCGGAGAAGGCGATTCCGTTGGAGATCGAAGTCCCCGCCGTGCCGTGCCGTGGTGGGACCGAGATCGTCGAGAGGCTGTTCGCACCGCTGGGTTGGACGGTGTCGACCACCTCGGTGCCGCTCGATCCGGAGTTCCCGGAATGGGGCCCGTCGCCCTACACCCACCTCCGTTTGACCGGGACGCTGCGGCTGGCAGAGGCACTGAACCACCTCTACGTGCTGTTGCCGGTGCTCGATGACGCCAAGCACTACTGGGTGGACGCCGACGAAGTCGACAAACTGCTGCGCGCGGGCGAGGGCTGGCTCGGCGCCCACCCCGACCACGAACTGATCGCGCGACGCTATCTGGCCGGACGACGGACACTCATGCTGTCCGCCCTGGAACGCCTGCGCTCGGCGGACGAGGTGGTCGACGATGCCGAAATCCCCGGGGACGCGGTCGAACGCGTCGAAGCCGCCGAGCGCCGCATTCCTTTGGTGAAGCTCCGCACAGAGGCGGTGCTCGCCGTGCTCGCCGACACCGGCGCAGCGCGCGTCCTCGATCTCGGTTGTGGCCCAGGCGCTTTGCTTCTCGCGCTGCAAGCCGAGCCCCGGTTCACCGAGATCGTCGGCGCCGATGTCTCGAGCGCCGCACTCTCGATGGCGGAGCGCCGCTTGAAGTTCGACCGGATGTCGGACCGGCAGCGAGCCAGGATCACCCTGATCCAATCCGCGCTGACCTACCACGACAACCGGCTGCGCGGCTTCGACGCGGCGGTGCTCATGGAGGTGATCGAACACGTCGACGAGTCCCGGTTGCCCGCGCTCGAACGCGCCGTCTTCGGGCACGCCGCACCCGGCGCGGTGATCGTGACGACGCCGAACGTGGAATACAACGTGCACTACGAGACCCTCGACGGTCACCGTCACGACGATCACCGATTCGAGTGGACCCGTGCGGAATTCGCCGCCTGGTGTGCCCGCGTCGCCGAGACCTTCGGCTACGTCGTCGACATCCGCCCGGTCGGCGACCACGACCCGCAGACCGGCTCCCCCACCCAGCTCGCGCTGTTCCGGAAGGCCGCGTAGATGAACATCGACCTCCCCGAGCTGTCGCTCATCGCCCTCGTGGGTATCTCCGGCTCCGGCAAATCCACCTTCGCCCGCGAGCACTTCAAGCCCACCGAGGTGCTGTCGTCGGACTTCTTCCGCGGCATGGTGGCCGACGACGAGAACGATCAGTCCGCGACGAAGGACGCCTTCGACGCGCTCGGCCACATCGCCGGGATCCGGCTGCGCGCCGGTCGACGCGTCGTCATCGACGCCACCAATGTGCAGAAGCACGCGCGGGCCGAATTGGTCGCGCTGGCACGGTCTTTCGATGTGCTGCCGGTCGCGATCGTCCTCGATACGCCCGAAGCTGTGGCGTGGGAACGTACCCAGGCGCGCACCGATCGCGACTTCGGGCGCAATGTGCTGAAGCGGCAGAGTCAGGACCTGCGGCGTTCCCTGCGCGAGCTCGGTCGCGAGGGTTTTCGCAAGGTGCACGTCGTCAGTGATCCGGCCGAGGTGACGATCACCTACGAGAAGGCGTGGAACGACCGGCGTGAGCTCACGGGGCCGTTCGACATCATCGGCGATGTGCACGGCTGCCGGGCCGAATTGGAAACGCTGCTGGGCGAACTCGGATGGACGCTGGTTCGCGACGAAGCCGGGCGTGCTGTCGATGCCACCCACCCGGAGGGACGTCAGGCGGTCTTCGTCGGTGACCTCGTCGACCGCGGGCCCGATTCCCCCGGAGTACTGCGGTTGGCGATGGGGATGACCGCGAGCGGAAACGCGCTGTGCGTGCCGGGCAATCACGAGCAGAAGCTGCTGAAGAAGTTGCGTGGCAAGAACGTGACGGTGTCCCACGGCCTCGCCGAGACGCTCGAGCAATTGGGCAGCGAGACACCGGAGTTCATCGAGTCCGTGGCGCAGTGGATCCACGACCTCGTGAGCCACCTGCGGTTGGACGGTGGGCGGCTCGTGGTCGCGCACGCCGGACTGAAGCAGGCGTACCACGGTCGTGCGTCCGGGCGGGTTCGCGACTTCTGTCTCTACGGCGAATCCACCGGGGAGACAGACGAATACGGTTTGCCGGTGCGCTATCCGTGGGCGCGGGACTATCGCGGTGCGGCGATGGTCGTCTACGGGCACGTGCCGACGCCGAAGGTGGAGTGGATCAACAACACCGTGTGTCTCGACACCGGTGCGGTGTTCGGCGGCGAGCTGACAGCGCTGCGCTACCCCGAGAAGACGTTCGTCGCGGTGCAGGCCGAGCGGATGTACTACGAGCCGATCCGGCCACTCGCCGATACCGAATCCACGCGCGACAACGAGACGCTCGACCTCGCCGATGTCACCGGGCGCAGGCACATCCGCACCGAGCACGGCACGGTGATCGTCGATGCCGAGAACTCGGCGGCCGCGCTGGAGGTGATGAGCCGGTTCGCGATCGATCCTCGGCTGTTGCTGTGGTTGCCGCCGACCATGTCCCCGCCGTCGACATCGACCGTCGAGGGGTATCTCGAATATCCCACCGAGGCGTTCGCCGACTATCGCGCGGCAGGCGTGGACAAGGTGGTGTGCGAGGAGAAGCACATGGGGTCGCGGGCCGTGGTACTCGTGTGCCGTGACAAGGCAGCGGCCCGTTTCGGGGTCGGTGACGGCTGCTCCGGTGCGATCTACACCCGCACCGGCCGGTCGTTCTTCAACGATCCGGCCCTCACCGAGGCGCTCCTGGATCGCGTCCGCGCGGCGGCCGCACCACTTTTCGACGAACTCGGCTCGGACTGGCTGCTCCTGGACTGCGAACTGCTGCCCTGGTCCGCCAAGGCCGCGGGGCTGATCCGCACCCAGTACGCGGCCGCAGGGGCCGCCGCACGGTCGGCGCTGCCCGCCGCGGTCGCGGCACTCGACGCCGGACTGGCCCGTGGGCTCGACCTCGGCGAACTGCGTGCCCGCACCGCCGCTCGCGCCGAGAACGCGGACAGCTTCACCACCGCCTACCGCCGATACTGCTGGCCGACAACAGGACTCGACGGCGTACAGATCGCCCCGTTCGCCCTCCTTGCCTCCGAAGGCGCCGGCTACGCCGACCGCGACCACGGCTGGCACCTCGACATCAGCGACCGACTCGTTGCGGCCGACCCCGTGACCTTCCGCCCCACCGGCCGCCGAATCGTCGACCTGTCCGACCCTGCCGCCGAAGCCGACGCCACCACCTGGTGGCTCGAGATGACCGCGGCAGGCGGTGAAGGCATGGTCATCAAGCCCTACGCCGGCCTCACCCATCGCAGCAAGGGCAAACTCGTCCAGCCCGGCATCAAATGCCGAGGTCGCGAATACCTCCGCATCATCTACGGCCCCGACTACACCACCCCCGAACACCTCACCCGCCTCCGCGGCCGCACCCTCAGCCGCAAACGCACCCTTGCCCTGCGCGAACACACGCTCGGCCTGGCGGCCCTGGACGCCGTCGCCGCGGGCGAACCGCTGTGGCGCGTCCACGAATTGGTCTTCGCCATCCTGGCCATGGAATCCGTGCCGACCGACCCTCGCCTCTGAGCTTTTCGGCGGTCAAATAGTGTCGTCTCCGGTATTCGCACCGTGCGGCTCGCCAGAACTGTTGAGAGAATAGAGAATTGACTCAGCTCGCCCCGTTTCCGTTGCCCTTTCGTGCCGCTCATCTGGTGGCTGTCGCACCGGTCAGGACGGTGCGCGAGCTGGAGATGATGCGATTGAGCGCCGCTGTTCGGGAGAAATCGCAGTGGCATCAGAAGCTGCAGGACGCCGGCATCGTCGCCCGATGGACCCGGGAGGCCGCCGAGACCGGGATGACGGAAGCTCAAATCCGCTATGTGCTCGATGAACTCGCGCATTACGCCGGAATACGCGACGAGGAGACCGGAATCGAGGTGTCCGCTGTCGACGGGGTGTGGCAATCGGACACCCTGATCGACGACGCACTACGGGATCGTCTGCGCGCGGCGGCTCGGGTGTTCGAGGATGTTCCAGCGGCAGAACAAGATTGGCATCCCGGCTCGAACGGACAGGTGCGCGATCTCGTCCATCCCTCGCTGTACTGCCTGGTTCGCGGCGTCAGCCGATCCGACGACGCACCATGGCCCAGCCCGGCGAACAAGGATGCCGAGTACGCGTACTCGCCGAAATTCCAATGGCTGCCCACCGATGTCGATGTCACCGATTCCGGCGACGTCGCCTTCCGTTCCTACGTCAACAACGTCGACCCGGCTCGCCATCACGCACTCGAATCCGTCTTGCCGGAACTGTTCGCCCGCATGCTCCCGCTGCTGGCCAATGTGCTGACCGACCTGCGCCGACCACGACCGGTGCGGATCGACGTCAACCCCTTCACCTGGTACGAAGACTCCGAACCCACCGAGCCGGCCGATGAGAGCGACGAAGCCCAGGAAGCCTTCGACGCCGCCTGGGACGAATGGTGGGAAAACCGCCGACCGGCCATCCCCGACGCCCCCACTTTTCAGCCGCCCACACCCGTCGACGACAGCGACCGCGTCGACCTCACCGGGCGCAGGTTGCAGGTCATCGTGAAACTCGCCAACATCTACCTCACCCCCGAGAAGCCGGAATATCCGGGCGGTTCGTGGCACGTCGAAGCAATGCTCAACGAAAGCATCGTCGCCACCGGAATCTACTACTGGGACAACGAGAACATCACCGACAGCCGGCTCGGTTTCCGCGCGGCGATCGACGACCCAGAATACGACCAGAACGACGAAACCGGGATGCGCGAGGTCTTCGGTCTCGCCGACGAGGACGCGCTCAACCAAGACCTGGGATCGGTCAAAGCCGAAGCCGGTCGCTGCGTGACGTTCCCGAACATCCTCCAGCATCGCGTCGCACCGTTCCGGCTCCATGACCCGACCCGAAACGGCCACCGCAAGATCCTGGCCTTCTTCCTGGTCGACCCGTCGATAACCATCGTCTCGACCTCCGACGTCCCACCCCAACAACCCTGGTCCCCGACCTCGACGATGACCGCGGCCCAGGCCGACGCCTTCCGCACGGAACTGATGCGAGAGCGCAAGTTCTTCGTCGACGAACACAACAACGAGCTCTACGAGCGCGAATTCTCCCTCTGCGAACACTGATCTCGACGCATGGCGGGAATCCACGTCACCGACGGCACCGCCGTGATGTCGGATATCAACCCGGGAAACTCGATACAGGTGGTCGTGGTCTTCGACGTACCCGCCGGAACCGTGCCGACCACGCTCGAACTGCGCGACTCCGCATTCTCGGGTTGCGCCGAGGTCGCGCTTCGCTGAATCTGCTCGACCGCGTCTCTGTCAGCGCTGGAGATGAGCGACACCGGATTTCGACCGTGATTCACCAGTCGTAGTACGAGACCACCGAGGGTTGGCCGGTGTAGCCGGGGCCTGCCTTCGGGTCGGCGCCGAGGTAGGTGGCGGTGAATCGAGGCCGACCGTGGCCGTGGATCTGGCGACGGTTGTATGTCAGGCCCGCCGCTCTGAGGGTTTCGACGACCGCCTCGGTTATCGGTGAACCGTTGGCGCGGCGGATCTCAGCTGGATCGAAGTCGGCGGCGAAGAGACCATCGGGGGTGAGCCAGCTCGCCATCGTCTCGATGAGAGCCAGTTTGTCGCCGATGTAGTGCAGGCCGTGCACGCAGGTCACGAGGTCGGCTTCGCGAGGCGGGGTCCAGGTTGTCGCCGAGGTGGTGAGCAGGCGCAGGCGTGGGGTGCGGGGTTTGTTCAGGAAGAAGTCGACGAGGTCGAGGCCGATGATGGTGACGTCGGCGGTCGGGAATTCGCGGTCGAATCGTTCCTCCGCTTCGAGCAGGGCCCGACCGGAGCCGCAGCAGACATCGATCCACGTGACCCGGGCGGTGGGGTCGGCGCGCAAGCGCTCGGCGAGTACCTCGTAGGGGTCGAATCCGAGTTCGCGGGCGTAGCTGTTCACCCCGGACAGTCCTCGGCCGCGGTTCATCGCGTTGTTCGCGACTACCGAGGACTGTTCCAGCGTCAGGTCGTCGAGCAGGACGGGATCTGTTGGCACCACACAATTATCGCTGCCGCGCAGGTCACGCGATACTTCAGCGACGCCAGAAGAAGTGGTGGACGACTCCGCTGGGGCTGGGGACCTGCTCGTGGTGGAAGCGGTCGTCGTATTCGTCGGGACTGTCCCACAGTCGTTCGCCCGCACCGATTTCCACCGGTGCGACGACGATGTGCATGGCGTCGATGAGGTCGGCGGCGAGGAATTCGCGGACCGTGGCGACGCCGCCGCCGATGCGTACATCCTTGCCGTCGGCGGCATCCAGAGCCTGCGCGAGCGCGTCCTTCGGGGCGGCATCGATGAAGTGGAAAGTGGTGTCGGCCAGGGTGAACGACGGGCGCTCGTGGTGGGTGAGGACGAAAACCGGAGTGCGGAACGGCGGGTTGTCGCCCCACCAGCCCTGCCAGTCGTAGTTCTCCCACGGTCCACGCTGTGGGCCGAACTTGTTGCGGCCCATGATTTCCGCGCCGATGTTGAAGGCGTAGTCGCGGGTGATGTAGTCGTCGAGGCCGTAGGTACCACCGGGTTCGGTGCGATTGGGCCAGTGCGCGGTGGCGCCGGCCCAAAACATGAGGTCAGAGGGTTCGGCGTGACCGAAGGGGCGTTCCAGACTCTGCCCCTCCCCCGCGCCGTACCCGTCGCTGGAAATGCTGAAGTTCTGAACGCGGACCATCTGAGCCATCGAGGTGCCCTTTCTGATTGCAATGTGCAAGCAGTGACGAACGTATCCTAGACTGATCCTATGTCGCAACCAGTTGCCCAGGAGAAGTTGCCGGTGCCGCCGGGCAAGTCGGGCTGCCCGATCAACCTCACGGTCGAGCTCCTCGGCGACCGCTGGAGCCTGATCATCCTGCGCGACATCATGTTCGGCGGGCACACGCACTTCCGGGAACTACTCACCGGGTCCATCGAGGGCATCGCCTCGAACATCCTGGCCGCACGGCTCGCCAAACTCGTCGCCGCGGGTCTGCTCACGCGCGACGACGACCCCAGTCACCGGCAGAAGGTCGAATACCACCTCACCGAGGCCGCGATTCAGCTCGTTCCGGTGCTGGCCGCACTGGGCGCGTGGGGCGCGCGATGGTTGCACACGGCGCCGGAGCTGACGGTGCGCGCGGAGTTACTCGCCGCGGGCGGGCCCCCGATGTGGGAGCGCTTCATGGATGAACTGCGCGCCACCCATCTGCGTGGCGCGCCGCTTCCCGACGACGGGGTGCTCGCAGAACTCACCGCCGCCTACCTCGCGGCGGCCGGCGAGTAAGCGTCAGCGGGCCGCTTGGCGACCGACTTCGTTCAGGTGGGTCATCGCCTGGCGGTACGACTCGAACAGGCCGGTCTCGCAGTAGGGAACATCGATCTCGGCGCAGAACTGGGCGACCATCGGCTGGGCACGGCGCAGGTTGGCGCGCGGCATCGACGGGAACAGGTGGTGCTCGATCTGGTAGTTCAGCCCACCCATCGCGGTGTCGACGAGGAAGCTGCCGCGCACATTGCGCGAGGTGAGCACCTGGCGACGCAGGAAGTCGGTGTTGTCGCCGTCCGGCAGAACTTCCATGCCCTTGTGGTTGGGCGCGAAGGTGGAACCCATGTACAGACCGAACAGACCCTGCTGAACGGCGATGAACACCAACGCCTTACCCGGCGACAGCACCAGGAACGCGGCCGAGAGCAAGCCGATGAAATGCGCAGCCAGTAGCGCGCCCTCCCATATACGGTTCGGGATCGGCCAGCGGAACACCGCGACGATGCTCTTCCAATGCAGGCTGCCGCCTTCCAGGAGCAGCAGCGGGAAGAACAGCCACGCCTGGTAGCGGAAAATGAACCGCCGCCAACCTGTTCCGGCCCGCGCACGATCACCGGAGAACGCGAGCACACCCATCGCGTCCGGGTCCATGCCCTCGGTATTGGGGTGGGCGTGATGCCGGTTGTGGTTGCTGGTCCACCACCCGATGCTCAGCCCGATGGCGAGATTGCCCGCGATCAGCCCGTACAGGTAGTTGGCCCGACGCCCGGCGAAGATCTGCTTGTGCCCGGCATCGTGGCCGAGGAACGCGATCTGCGAGAACACCGCGGCCAGGAACACCCCCACCGCCAGGGTCCACCACGAGTCACCGATGGCGAAAAATGCCACCCAACCAGCCACGAAGGCGACTGCGGTCAGCGCGCTCTTCCACCCGTAATACCCCACTTGCCGGTCGAGCAGGTCCGCCGCCCGGACGCGACGCAACAGGACCGAGTACTCACTGCCACGCACGGGAACGACATCAGACGCGATAACCACGCCACAAGCATGGCGCATGCAGGCCACGTCCGGGTGAACGGGTTGCAGATCGGCGACGACTGGCCGTGCCGCCACCCGAATCCGGTCGTCCTGCTACCCGGCGAACAACGACACCATCACCCGGCAGACCATGTCGCCGGTCCTCGCGCCATCGCACCCGAGATCCGCGTTGCCGCAATGGTCACTCGATCCGACCGGATCGCCAGTGATGCCTACTCTCGATGGTGAGCGACCACCCACGCCGCGACCTGCGCGCGAGTCGCGCAGTGCAGTTTGCTCAGGATGTGCTCGACATGCCCCGCCGCAGTGCGCTGCGAGATAACGAGCTTCTCCGCGATGGCCCGGTTGGTCAGGCCCTGCGCGATGAGTTCGGCTATCTGCTTCTCGCGGCGGGTGAGTACGTCCACCGCGGCAGGAACCTCCGCCGCCGCGGACGAATCCTCCTCGAGGGCGTAGGCGAGCACCGCGTCGATATCGAGATCGTGGCCCTGGCGCATCGCCGCCTCGAAGGCGCGCGGGCCGAGCGCGCGAGTGGCGTCCTGCTGCGCCTGGGTGTGGTGGCCGAACATCTCGAGAATACTGACCGCCTGGCTGCCCACGGATTCGCCGACCGCCATGGCCGCCCCGACGAGCACAGCAGCCCGCTGCGCCCGGCGCTGTGCAGCCGCGACAAAGGCCAGGGTCGCCAGACAGCTCGCGACACCCGGCCAATCCTCGATCATCCAGGAAACCCGCAGACTCTCCTTGACCAGCACCGATCCGCGCTCGAGGTCACCGCGCTCGACCGTGGCAAAGGCGAGCTGTGCGACCGCGTAGGACCGGTAGACCGACTCGCCGTGCGCTGTGGCGAGCGCCAGCGCCTGCTCGTTGCAAGCCATGGCGAGGTCCGTTTCCTGCAGCAGACCGCACGCGACGCCGAGGCCGAGCAAGCTCGACACCTGATGCAAGACATCACCGGACGCCTCGAACACCGGCACTGCCCGCGCGAGCCGTGTCCTCGCACCGGTGAGATCGCCGGAGAACAACGACAGCAAGCCATGTGCGCCGTCGACATACGCGCACAACAACTCGTCATCGCTGCCCTCGGCCAACGAACGCGCCCGTTCGATTCGCTCGGACCCGGACTGGATGTCTGTCTGCATCGCGGCCAGCACTGTGTCCGCGCACAGTGCCGCGATGTGCGCCAACGTGGCCCCGCCCGTTCTCTCCAACACGCGACCGAGCCAATATCGGGCCTCGCTGACCCGCTGCCGCGCGACCCAGAACTCGTAGAGGGCAACCGCGATCCGTTCGGCCGATTCCGCCTCGTCGGGCTCGGCCAGGCAGAACTCCATCGCCTCACGCAGATTCGGCTGTTCCCGGTGCAGCCGATCGATCCATTCCAGCTGCTTCGGCCCCGCCCATTCGGTGTACGCCCGCAACGCCAGGCGTTCGAACCAGTCCCGGTGGCGGCGCTGCAATTCCTTCTCGTCACCGCTACCGCGCAACCGTTCCCGGCCGTACTCGCGCAGCGTTTCGAGCATCCGGTACCGGACGCCGCCGTCACCGCGGGTCGCACGGATCAGGACCGACTTGTCCACCAGCGAGCCCACCAGGTCGAGTACCTCGCCGGGATCGAGTCCGGCACCGCAGATCGCCTCTGCGGCATCCAATTCGAAGCCGCCCGCGAACACCGTCACCCGCGCCCACAGCTCTCGCTCACGGTCGCTCAGCAGGTCGTAGCTCCAATCGACGCACTGGCGCAGCGTCTGTTGACGGGTCGGCGTCGCGCGACCGCCACCGGTGAGCAGTCGATATCGGTCGGTGAGCCGTTGCAGGATCTGCTCCGGTGACATCGACCGCAGCCGGGCCGCGGTCAACTCGATGGGCAGCGGCAGGCCCTCGAGTCGTCGGCATATGCGGGCGACGGTGATCTTGCTGTCTTCGGTCAGCTCGAAGCCGGGGACGGCCGAGCGCGCGCGGTCGACGAACAGCGCGATCGCGTCACACCGCAACATCGCGCGTAAGCTCGGCGACCCCTCCGCCCCGGGAACCGACAGCGGCGGCACCGGGACCACCACCTCCCCACCGATGCCGACCGGCTCCCGGCTGGTCGCGAGGATGTGCAATCGTGGCGCGGCACGCAGCAGCGATTCGGCCAGCGAGGCGATCGTGTCCACCAGGTGCTCGCAGTTGTCGAGCACCAGGAGCAGATGGCGCGTGGCGACGAAATCGAGGAGCAACTCCTGCGGCGTCTGGGCCGTCCGGCCCACCAGTTTGAGTGCGGACACTGCGGCCTCGGCCACCAGGTCAGGCTCGCGAACCTTTTCGAACTCGACCAGCCAGACCCCGTCGTCGAACGCTCGGCGCACCTCCTCGGCCGCCCGGATCGCCAACCGGGTCTTGCCTACCCCGCCGATACCGGTCAACGTCACCAGCCGCGCCTCGGACAGCAACTGTCTGACCTCGACGATCTCGCGTCCTCGGCCGACGAATTGAGTCAATTCCGCGGGGAGATTTCCCAGCGCGCCCTGACTGGTTGGCGGCATCCGACATGCCTCGCATTCGATGGCGGAATGGTCCAGAACGCCAGGTTACGCCGTGTAGACCACGGCACCGCCACACCACCGCAACCTCCCGGACGCCGGCTGCAGAAGTAGCCCGATTTCCGAAAAACGGGTATATCGACCGTCCCCGTGACGCCGTGCTCGGAGGACGCTGAAGTGACGGTCAGCACCATTCCCGGAGGTCCGATGCACCCACCCGATCCAGTCGACAGCGATACGGCCGGCGACAACGACATGCAGCACGTGGAAGACGTGTTGATGATTCGCCGGTGCACCTGCTGCTCCACGCTGTTCGCGGCGGTGACCCTCGGCTGCTCGTCCTGCATCTCCGGCAGCCTCGAGTGGCTGCCGTCGGCGGGCGCCGGTTCGATCGTGTCCTGTCGGGTCGTGGATCGCGCCGCGACCGGAATGCGCGGCATACGACCGTTGACGATCGCCATCGTCGAGCTCGACGAGGGGCCGTGGGTCTACACATCCATCGAAGGCGGGCTCCCGCCGCTGCAGAACTGCCCGGTGCGTGTGCAATTCCAGTCGTGTTCCTGGGACGACAGGTTCCCGGTCTTCGCCGTGAGCGCCGGTCGGCCGATGTCGGACGATCAGCGCCGGGCCGCCTGCCGTATCAGTGTCTGACCCAGCCGCTGTCCCCACCGGTGCACGGCATCGCCGCGGCCCAACGAGAGTTCGCACAGATCTGGCGATTCCTCCCCGACCTCCGGGCGCACGTCGACCGATGGCGCGGTGCCGAATCATTACTGGAGGCGACTTGGCGACGGTGCTGGATTGAAGATCGAGCCAGTGTCGGCGTATCGTAGGTACATACCTACATCAGGAGGGGTTGCGATGTCCTCGATGAGCGCTCGGGAGTTCAACCAGGATGTCAGCGCTGCGAAACGGGCTGCGGCCGAAGGGCCTGTCGTCATCACAGATCGGGGTGAGGACGCTTTCGTGCTCTTGTCCATCGACGAGTATCGGCGGCTGAGGGCCGACAGCCAGGATCTCGTTTCCCGGCTGAGCATGGACGACGAGATCGAGTTCGAACCAGCGCCGCTGCAGGTGAATCTGAGAGTCGCCGACCTGTGACTTTCCTCCTCGACACCAACGTCATCAGCGAGTTGCGCAAGTCGGCACAGTCAGCAAACCCAGCCGTGCGCTCATGGGTGGCACAACGACGGCCATCCGACTTGTTTCTGAGCGTCATCACGATCATGGAGGTCGAAGTCGGTATCTGCCGGATCGAGCGGCGCGACTCGGCCCAGGGCAGTCGGCTGCGCACCTGGCTCGAAGATGATGTGCTGGACGTGTTCGCGAACCGAATCCTGCCCCTCGACCTCGCCGTCGGTCGCCGCGCAGCACGGTTACACGTCCCGGACCCACGGCCCGAGCGCGATGCGATGATCGCGGCCACGGCGGACGAGCACGGTATGACCGTAGTGACTCGCAACATCAAAGACTTCGAGCCGATGGGCGTACCTGTCATCAACCCTTGGAATCCCGCCTGACGATCCAGTCCCCCACCGCTGCGCTCCGCGATCAGAGTCGGGATCAAGATTGCGCTGCAACCGAACTGGATCACTGTGCGCTGCGAGTCAGGTGAACCGATCGCTACGCCACCTTCCCAGCTTCAGGCACACAGGCGCCATCCAGCTCCCCGATGCACACCCGCCGGTTGCAGGCCACGAAACGAACAAAAGGTCCGGCTCGAAAGCCGGACCTTTTTGTTGTGGGTGGAGCTAAGGGGACTCGAACCCCTGACCCCCACACTGCCAGTGTGGTGCGCTACCAGCTGCGCCATAGCCCCGTGTTCAGTTGTTTCAGCGGCTCTCGCTGCTGCCTGAATGAAGTTACACCATGCGTCTGAGAGAGAACAAATCGGCTGGTAGACGGCGAAAATGTGGGGTTACGGGCGGGGGTGCAGTGGCCGGTGGGGCGGGAAGGATCGGCTGGTCAGGGGTAGAATGTGCCGAACCTCACGCGGGGGCTCAGGGGGCCAGGTTCACTACCCAGTTCTCGTCCTGCCAGTCGATCTTGGTGGTGCCGTCGTAGATCGCGGGGGTGGCGGCCTTGTTGCCGGTGCGGGCGTCGAGGTCGGCGAGGTTCTTCGCGGCGGCGGTCTTGGCTGCGTCGGACTGGGTGCCGTTGTTGATGCAGGCGGCGACGGATTCGGGAGCGCCGGATTCGGTGGCGATGGTGGCCAGGGCGGGGTTGCTCAGGTCGGAGCCGCCTTCGGAGGGCTGCTTGTTCGTGAACAGGGTTTCGTGGAACTTGCTGTAGATGGGCCCTGAACCCGTTTGGGCGACACAGAGATTCGCGGCCGTGGCGCGGGTGGAGTAGTCCTTGCTCTTGGACTGGGGGTCGAGGAAGGTGACGAGGTGGTAGTTCACCGCGAGCTTTCCTTCGTCGATCTTCTGGGCCAGTTCCTGGCCGTAGGCGGTTTCCATCGCGCCGCAGGCGGGGCAGATGGGGTCTTCGAAGATGTCGATCGTCTCGGTGGCGTCGGGGCGGCCGAGTCGGATGACGCCCTCGGGGCTGGTGGTGACCTGCACGGCGGCCTCGCGGACGGGGCCGTAGCCCTCGTTGCGGACGGCGGGCGGCGGTTCCGCGCTCCACTTGTAGGCAGCGAACACGATCAACCCGATGACGACGACCGCCACCGCGGCCAGCGCGTAGGTGGTGTTGCTGGAAACGGGGCGCGGATTGTGCGAAGAACCGGCTGTGCTCACCCGTCCACTCTGCCTCGAGTCGCCGGCGGCGCGCCGCGCGGGCACACCGAAATGGCGCTGACCTGCTACTGCGGCTTGTGGTAATCGCTGGGTCGACCGGCGGGAACCATGCCGTCACGCACCACCGGCTTACCGTCGGGGCTGCCGTCGCAGGCGCATTGCGGGTCGATGCGGTCGCCCGCGTGGTCGGGGTGCTCCGGATCTTCGGGGTGCGTGATCTGTGCGGGCTCGGGAGTGAATACCCACACGGCCGCCGACACCGCCAGCACCGCACCGGTCACGGCCATACCCACCCCGAACGACGTGCGTTCGGCCAACCAGCCGATCACGATCGGACCGAGCACGGTGCCCAGATCGGCCGACATCTGGAACGCGGCCAGCACCGGACCGCCGCGGGCCCGCGACCCGATCACATCGGCCAGCGCGGCCTGCTGCACCGGGCTGAACATCCCCGAGCCCAGACCCGCGATGAACGACGCGGCGAAGAACCACGGCAGTGTCGGCGCGAAACCGAGCGCACCGGTGCCGAGCGCGCAGATGACGGACCCGGCGATCAGGAACGGTTTCCGGCCGAGCCGGTCGGAGAGCCTGCCCGACGCGAACAACACGGCCGCGTTGCCCGCGGCGAACACCGTCAGCGCGACACCCGCCATGCCGACTTCCTGATGCAGCGTTTCCACGACGAGCAACGGAACGAATGCCATCCGCACACCGAACACCGCGATACCACCGGCGAAACTCGACAGCAGCACCGCCCGATAAGCAGGCTCGGCCCACCCTTGACGGAAAGTGAATTCGACCGGCTTCGCGCCGTTTTCGGGCGCGAGCACCGGCGATTCGCGCAGCCCGGCGAACACGATCACACACACCACGAGCAGCGCGGCCATGTAGATGACGAACGGCGCGCGCAGCCCGAATCCGGCCAGACTGCTGCCGACCAGCGGCCCGAGCAACGACCCGATCAGAAAACTGGTCGAGTAGACCCCCGAAACCCGGCCGCGTGCGGCCGGCGGTGACACCCGGATGATCAGCGCCATCGACGACACCGTGAACATCGTGGACCCGATGCCACCCAGCGAACGCAGCACCAGCAGTTGCCAATACGTCTGCGCGAGCGCACATGCCCCGGTCGACAGCGCCACGATCACGATGCCCGCCAGATACACCCGTCGCTCGCCCAGCTTCTGCACGAGCCGACCGCTGGCGGGCGCGAAGAGCAACCGCATCAACGCGAACGCGCTCACGATCGCCGACGCCGCCGCGATACCCACCCCGAATTCGCGGGCGTACTGGGGCAGCACGGGCGCGACGAGACCGAACCCGAGCGCGATCACGAAGGCTGCCGCGATCAGTACCCAGATCTCGGCGGGTAGCCGGACTTTGGCCGGAACGCTCACTCGGTCAGCGCCTGGTTCACCATCTCCTCGGCCGCGGCCTGTACCTGGGTGAGATGCTCGGGGCCGAGGAAGGATTCGGCGTAGATCTTGTATTTGTCCTCGGTGCCCGAGGGACGTGCGGCGAACCAGGCGTTCTCCGTGGTCACCTTCAGTCCGCCCAGCGGCGCTCCGTTGCCGCGCGCGGTGGTGAGGATGCCGGTGATCTCCTCGCCCGCGATCTCGGTGCCGGAGACGGCCTCGGGAGTCAGGCGCGCGAGCTTGGTCTTCTGCGCGCTGGTGGCGGCGGCATCGATCCGCGCGTAGGCGGGGCTGCCGTATTGGCGTTCCAGTTCGCCGTACCTGGCAGAGGGAGTCTGGCCGGTGACGGCGGCGATCTCGGCGGCGAGCAGGGCCAACAGGATGCCGTCCTTGTCGGTGGTCCAGACGGTGCCGTCCATCCGCAGGAACGACGCGCCCGCGCTCTCCTCACCACCGAATGCCAAACTGCCACTGAACAATCCGGGCACGAACCACTTGAACCCGACCGGGACCTCGTACACGTCCCGCCCGAGCACGCCGACCACACGGTCGACCATGGACGAGGTGACGACGGTCTTGCCGATCTTGGTGAGCGCGTCCCACCACATCCGGTTCGCGACCAGGTATTCGATCGCGACGGCCAGGAAATGGTTGGGGTTCATCAGGCCACCGTCAGGGGTGACGATGCCGTGCCGGTCGGCGTCGGCATCGTTGCCGGTGGAGATGTCGTAGTCGTCCTTGATGCCGACCAGGGCCGCCATGGCATGGCGTGAGGACGGGTCCATCCGGATCTGGCCGTCGCTGTCGAGGGTCATGAAACGCCAGGTGGGGTCGACGAACGGGTTGACCACTTCGAGCTCGAGGTCGAAACGCTGGCCGATCTCCTCCCAGTAGTCCACGCTCGCGCCGCCCATCGGGTCGGCGCCCATCCGGATGCCCGCGCCCCGAATCGCGTCCAGGTTCAACGCGTTCGGCAGGTCGCCGACGTACTGGTCGAGGTAGTCGTAGCGCTGGACGTGGGTGTTCATCGCCTGATCGAGCGAGACTCGTTTGACCCCGGCCAGACCGCCGCGCAGCAGTTCGTTGGCGCGGGCGGCGATGGCGTCGGTGGCTTTGGTGTCGGCGGGGCCGCCGTGCGGTGGGTTGTATTTGAAGCCGCCGTCGCGCGGTGGATTGTGCGAGGGGGTGACCACGATGCCGTCGGCTTGGTGCTTGGTACCGCCACGATTGTGGTTCAGGACAGCGTGGCTCAGCGCGGGCGTGGGTGTGTAGCGGCCGCGGGCGTCGATCACCGCCGTGACGTCGTTGCCCGCCAGGACCTCGAGCGCGGTGGTCCAGGCGGGTTCGGACAGGGCATGGGTGTCGCGCGCAAGGTAGACCGGGCCGGTGATGTCACGGGTGGCGCGGTATTCGACGATCGCCTGCGTCATCCCCATGATGTGGGCCTCGTTGAACGCGCCGTCCTCGCTGGACCCCCGGTGACCCGAGGTGCCGAACACCACCTGCTGGCTCGGCTCGTCCGGATCGGGGACGAGGCTGTAGTACGCGGTGACCAGGTGAGCGATATCCACCAGGTCGGTCGGGCGGGCGGGCCGTCCGGCGCGATCGTGGGCCATGGTGGGTGTTCCCTTCCGTGTCGGCTGCGCGCGGCTGGTCATGAGAATCATGCGCACAACCACTGGGTCAGGGACGCGGCGGCATACACCGCGGCCAGGCTCGCCGCGACGCTGATCGCGACATTGCCCACGGCGTACACGTAAGCGCCCTCGGTTACCAGACGGACCGTCTCGTAGCCGAACGTGCTGAACGTGGTCAGCGCACCACAGAAGCCGGTTGCCGCGAATGCCAGCAGCGCACTGCCCACACTCGCGCCGATCAGACCCCCGAGCAACGCCGAACCGACAATGTTAACGGTTAGCGTCCCCCAGGGCAGCCCAGTCGGAAACCACGCCGACATCTGCCGGTCGATCAGGTACCGGGCGGGTGCCCCGAGCATGCCACCGACCATCACCAGCGCCACCGTCATGCCGCGCCTCCCCCTGTGGGAGCCCACATCTCGACCATCGGATGGCCCCCTTCCGTCGTCGAATTCATGTGAACCCCCGCCGCGCGACCCAGCGGGTCGCGCTCATGGCGACTGCCACGGCACCGAGCGCCGCGAGCACCGACAGGCCGAGATAGGCGACCGCCGTGCCCGTCGCACCGGTGCCGATGAGTCTACGAATCTCGAGGCTATAGGTGGAGAAAGTCGTGAAGCCCCCCAGCACACCGATTCCCAGGAACGGCCGCACGAGTTTCGGTGCTTCCCACAGTTCGGTGACCACGACCATCAGCACCCCGATCGCGAAGCAGCCGAGCACATTCACCGTGAACGTCGACCACGGGAACCGGCCCGGGAGTACCGGCCACCAGTACGCGACGCCGAAACGGGCGGTGGCACCGAGCCCGCCACCCACCGAGATCGCCGCGAGGACGGCCGGATCGAGCGCCGGGGGCCGCGATGCCATGCGTTGCCCTCCCGTCGGCCGATCCGTGTGGTGGTCGTCGCTCATGGTATCGAGACCCACCGACATCCGGGCGAGCGGTGCGCTCGTGGCAAACTTTCAGCAGCCCGTACCGGCGAACGACGATGGCCCGAACCGATTGTCGGTTCGGGCCATCGTCGTTCAGTTCTGCGGGATCAGTGCGCCAGCACCGGTTCACCTTCGGCCGGGGCGGGCACGGTGTTCGGCATGATCGCCGCGATCACGATCGCGCCGAGCACGAAAGTGGCCGTCGCCCACCAGAAGCTGGTGGTGTAACTCTCGATCGCGCCCTGCGCCATCGTGAGCGGGCCCGGCTGGTGCGAGGACACGTAATCGGTCATCGCCGAGGCCGCGATGGTGCTGAGCAGCGCGGTACCGATGGACCCACCGACCTGCTGGCTGGTGTTGACCATCGCCGAGGCGACGCCGGCGTCCTCGTGCTGCACGCCCGCCGTCGCACCCTGGAACGCGACCGACATCGCACCACCGAGGCCGAGGCCGAGCAGCACCAGCGCGGGCAGGATATGGGTGGCGTAGCCCGAGTCCAGACCGATCCGGGTGAGCCACAGCATGCCCGCGGCGGCGACCAGGAATCCACCGCTGATGACGATCTTGGGTCCGACCTTGGGCAGCAGCAGCGACGGCGCGGTGGTCGAGGAGACCACCATGCCCGCCACCATCGGCAGGAAGGCCAGACCGGTCACGATCGGCGTGTACGCCAGGGTCAGCTGCATGTAGAAGGTGAGGAACAAGAAGATCGCGAACATGCCGATGCCCATGACGAACACGGTCAGGTACGACGCGCCGCGGGTGCGGTCGGCGACGATGCGCAGCGGCAGCAACGGATGCGCGACCTTGGTCTCGATCCAGACGAAGGCCGCCAGCAGCACGGCGCCACCGATCAGGAAGGCCAGCGTGGTCGGGTCGCTCCAGCCGTTGGACTCGGCGTGCGAGAAGCCGTACACGATGCCGAACAGCGCGGCGGTGACGGTGACCGTGCCGTACCAGTCGAGCTTGGGACGCGAGGTCGACGTGTGCTTGGCCAGCAACAGCACGGCGCCGACGAGCGCGACAGCGGCGAAGATCAGGTTGACGTACATCGCCCAGCGCCACGACGCCCATTCGGTGAGCACGCCACCGAGCAGCAGGCCGATCGCACCACCGGCACCGGCGACGGCACCGAAGATGCCGAACGCCTTGGACCGCTCACCGGGTTCGGTGAAGGTGACCGTGAGCAGTGAGAGCGCGGCGGGCGCGAGCAGCGCACCGAACACACCCTGGCCGACACGGGCCGCGACGAGCATCTCGAAGCTGGAGGCCGCACCGCCGATGGCCGAGGCCACCGCGAAGCCGACGAGGCCGACGATGAAGGTGTTGCGGCGGCCGAACAGGTCGCTGAGCCTGCCGCCGAGCAGCAGGAGGCTGCCGAAGGCGAGGGCGTAGCCGGTGATGACCCACTGCCGGTCACCGTCGCCGAAGCCGAGGTCGGCCTGGGCCGCGGGCAGCGCGATATTGACGATCGTCGCATCGAGCACGACCATCAGCTGGGCGATGCCGAGTACGGCAAGCACCCACCAGCGCAGGGCGTGCGAGCCGCGGCGACCGGTATCCGCGGGGCTCTGCGGCCCCTTGTCGAGTGTGGTGGTCATAACTCCCCTAGTAGGTCTGCGGATGGTTTCAGGTGGCATAATCGGAGACACCGCCTCCGCTTCAATCGAAGCTACCAGAGTAACGGAGAAACAAACTCCACTTAATCCCCGGATTGATAGGATGTACTTGTGAATCACGCCACGACGACTGCCACACCACCCCGCAGATTGCGCGCCGACGCCGCACGCAATCAGCAACGCATCGTCGCGGCCGCCCGTGAGCTATTCGCCGACCACGGCCTCGAGATCACCCTCGACGACGTCGCCGAACGCGCGGGAGTCGGCGTCGGCACGGTGTACCGGCGCTTCGCGAACAAGAAGGAACTGATCGCCGAGGTCTTCGATCAGCACGTCAAGGACTTCGCCGACGCGGCCGACGCGGCCATGAGCAACCCCGATGCCTGGCTCGCGCTCGTCGAGTTCTTCGAGAGTGCGTGCAAACACCTGGCGACCAACCGCGGCTTCGGCGAGGTGATGCTCGAACTCGAGGAAGATCCGGCCCGTTTCGCCGAGTTGCGCGACCGGATCCAACCGGCGGTCGCGGGCATCATCGATCGTGCGCGCGCGGCGGGCGCGGTGGACCCCGATATCGCGACCACCGACTTCTTCGCGCTGATCCACATGGTCAATTCCCTCGCGGAGTTCGCGGCGCCGATCAATCCCGAAGTATGGCAGCGGTATATGGCCATCGCACTCAACGGCGTCCGCACCGACGCGGTGCCGCGCAGGCCACTGCTGGTCGCGCCGATGACCAACGAGGAAGTCGAGCAGGCCAAGGCCGCCGGCTGCCTCGGACGTCGTCGCTGAGCCGAAACCTGCCCATCCAGTAGCGCGCGTCACAGTGCATCCTCTACTGTTGGACACATGACCAAGAGCACCTGGGTGAACTGGGCAGGCCAGCAGAGCTGCACACCCGCCGTCGTCGCCGCGCCGCGCGACGTCGAGGAACTGGCCGCGATCGTGACCGAATCGGCCGCCGCGGGGCGGACCGTGCGCGTCGCCGGGTCGGGACACTCGTTCACCGACGCCGTGCTCACCGACGGCACGCTGATCGACCTCAGCGGTCTGGACAAGGTTCTCGACGTCGACTCCGCCACCGGACGCGTGCGGGTGGAGGCCGGGATCTCACTGCACGCGGCGAGCCCGCTGCTGCACGGGCACGGCCTGGCCTTCCCCAATCTCGGCGACATCGATACACAGAGCCTCGCGGGCGCGACCGCCACCGCCACCCACGGCACCGGCGCCCGGCTGCGCAATATCTCGGCGGCACTGCACTCGGTAGAGGTGCTGCGCGCGGACGGCACCCGGGTGGAGCTCAACGAGCAGACCGACCCCGACGGCTGGAAGGCGGCGCGGGTCAGCGTCGGCGCGCTCGGCGTCGTCACCGCGGCCACTCTGCAACTCGAGCCGTCGTTCGTGCTGGAGTGCGTCGAGCGACCGGTACCGCTGGACGAGGTGCTCGCCGATATCGACGAATTCGCCGATGGCAGTGATCATTTCGAGTTCTTCGCGTTCCCGCACAGTGCCACGGCGATGACCAAGGCCATCGATCGCACGCAGGCACCGGAGCAACCGCGCGGCACGATGCGCGAGTGGATCAACGACATCCTGATCGCCAACCACGTCTACGACGGCATGTGCAAGCTCGGTCGGCGAATTCCCGCCGCCATCCCGATGATTCACCGCGCGGCCACACTCGCCGGGAGCAACAACCGGCAGGTCGACCGTTCCTATCGTGTGTTCTCCACCCCGCGGCTGGTGAAGTTCAACGAGATCGAATACGCGATCCCGCGCGCGCACGCGGCCGAGGCGATTCGCGAGATCCTCGCGCTGGGAAGGCAATTCGGCACCCCGATGCCGATCGAGGTGCGCTGGGTCGCGCCCGACGACGCCTTCCTGTCCCCCGCGGGCGGACGCGACACCTGCTACATCGCGGTGCACCAGTATCAGGGCATGGTGTGGGAACCGTACTTCCGCGCGTGCGAGGCGGTCTTCGACGCCTACGACGGCAGGCCGCACTGGGGCAAACGCCACTTCCAGACCGCCGAGACACTGCGGCCGCGCTACCCCGACTGGGACCGGTTCACCGCGGTGCGACGCCGCTTCGACCCCACCGGTGTATTCGCCAACGACTACGTGCACCGGGTACTGGGCTCACTCGACTGACGTCCTCGCCGCGCGGACACTGCTCGGACAACCTGGTCGCCGGTTCGTCCACACCCACCCCCGCCGCAGCGCGCTGATGGAATGATGACGGGTGATATCCGAAGCGCCACAAGCACTTCGCCCCTGCGCCGAAAGGGCGACCATGGCCCACACTCCCAGCGTGTTGTTCGTCTGC
The DNA here is from genome assembly GCF_042794235.1 of Nocardia sp. NPDC056541. Lineage (NCBI taxonomy): Bacteria > Bacillati > Actinomycetota > Actinomycetes > Mycobacteriales > Nocardiaceae > Nocardia > Nocardia sp. NPDC056541. The sequence goes on along the minus strand of NZ_JBHTUD010000008.1, from coordinate 158,882 downwards.
GTCCACAACGCGGGCCGATCACAGATGGCGGCGGGTCTCCTGCGCGCCATGGCCGGTGACCGGATCGAGGTGCGCACCGCGGGCAGCGAACCGGCCGCCGCGCTGAACCCCGCCGCGGTGGTGGCCATGGCCGAGATCGGGATCGATATCGCGGGCGCACGGCCTGCCGCGCTCACCGACGATGTCGTCGGGCTCTCGGATGTGGTGGTCACGATGGGATGCGGCGAGGTGTGCCCGTATTTTCCGGGGATCAGCTATCGCGACTGGGTGCTGTCGGATCCGGCGGGTCAGCCCATCGAGGTGGTGCGCGGCATTCGCGACCACCTGCAGATCCTGATCGGCAATCTGATCGCCGAACTGCTGCCGGTACCCGCCCGCTGACACGTCCGATTCGTTCAAGACGCACCCACGATCGAGTGTTTACGCTGCGAATATGACTCCACAGCTTGATGTCGTGTCCGTTGTAGTTTCCGATATGGCCGCTTCGGTGGCCTTCTACCGCAGGCTGGGACTGGTCTTCCCGGACGGCGCCGAAGCCGAGGGCCATGCCGAGGCCGTGATCGGCGGCGGCCTTCGGCTGGCACTGGACACCGAGGCGACGATTGCCTCCTTCGCGCCCGATTGGCAGCCGCCGACCGGTCCCGGCCGCAGCAGTCTCGCGTTCCGATGCGCCGATCCGGCCGAGGTCGACAAGCTCTACGCCGAGCTCGTCGACGCCGGCCATCACGGCGAACTCCCACCGTGGGATGCCTTCTGGGGTCAGCGCTACGCCTCGCTCGCCGACCCCGACGGGCACGGAATCGACCTCTACGCGCCGTTGCCCGCCGAATAGGACGACCAGTCGTGGGGGTCGCGCTGACGCTGCTGATAGCGGCCGAGCATCTCGCGGACCTCGTCGCTGACCGGGGGTTCTCCGGTGAGCCTGGTCCACAGGTGCGCGTCGTGGTCGGTGAGCGTCACCGGTCCCGACGCGGCCACGTCGACGACGAAGGTGAACTGCCTGGTGCGGGCGCCCGCACCGGTCAGGTAGTCGAAATCGCCGAGGTAGTCGCTGACTCCGGTGACCTGCAGCCCGGTTTCCTCCGCGACTTCGCGGGCCAGCGCTTCGTCGAGTGCCTCACCCGGCTCGACGACGCCGCTGGGCAACTCCCACCGGCCACCCAGGAAATCCGATCGTCGGCGGCGCAGAATGAGCACTCGCTGATGGCGGACGACGACCGCGCCGACGACAAGCCGGCGGATTTCGTCTCGTTCTGCCTCGATACGGAGCGTGGAGTACACGGATTCGTCGATCATCAGGTCACATCCTCTCGTCGGTGTTCGGACTGGACTGAGCACTTGCGACGGGGCGTGCACTAGTGAGCCTAAACCTTCCGTCACGCTGTGCCGAATGAGACTTTCCGGGCGGTGAGACGCCCGGTCAGCGGGTTTGCAGAGTGCTTACCGAGCATCCAGCCAGGTCACGGACCTCTCGGGACAGGTGCGCCTGGTCGGCGAAGCCGGTCACGGCGGCGATGTGTGCCGCCGGAATTCCGGTGCGAAGCGCGGCGAGCGCTCGTTGAAATCGCAGAATACGAGCCAACATCTTGGGTCCATAGCCGAAGGCGAACAGGGAGCGCCGGTGCAGCATCCGGGCCGACATGCTCGTCCGAGCGGCGGTTTCGGCGACCGTCGCGCCCGCCGAGAGAGCATCGACGACAGCGGTGAGCGCCGGATCGGCAGGGCCGTTGTCGGCGGCGAATCGTAATGCGATCGCTTCCAGGGCAGCAACGCGGTCGGGCGCGTTGTCGATGCGATCGACGAGTTCGCGGGTGGTGCGCGACGGTGCGATCTCGGCCAGATCGACCCGCTGGTTCAGCAGTTCTACCGCCGGAACCCCGAGCAACGTGGGCGCGCTGCCCGGCGCGAACCTGACGCCGACGAATTCTCGCGCCCGCGCGGTCGGTGCGAGAAACGCGCGGCTGTCCGGACCCGCCACCATCAGCGTGCCCTCGGTCCAGATCAGATCCATGCAACCGTCGGGGAACACCGTGACGGGACCGGTGGCGGCGGGCATGGTTCGCGACCAGACCACCGCTCGGTCCAGCCGTGATTCGCGTTCCCGGTATTCGGCCACACTTCGACGGTAGTCCCGCCCACCGACAGGTAGCTGCCGCACCATGATCACCCGGTCCGTAAGATCTGACGGCACGACGTTCGGCTCGGCAGAGGGGTGCCAATGCAACCGACAGCATCAGTGCGGGGTGGACGGCCGCGGGTGGCGGGATTTCCCGGTGCGGACATAGATATCGAGCCGGACATCTGGTCGGGGGCGTTCGTCGACGACGACCGGATCAGGGCGCTGGCTGTCGGTGCGTATTACGGGCGCAGCTGGGGCGCGCAATGCGACGGCGTCGCGTTCCTCCCGGAGGAGCCCGACAGCGCGTCGACGCGGCGGGAGACCGCCATCGAAGGACTGCACGAGTCGTGGGGCGTCGACAACGCCGAGGACGCCCACGACACCGTGCGGCGGCTGCTGGCCGGGATGCACGCGCCGCTGTTCGAACTCGTTCATCCGCTCGCCGTCATGGCCGCGACCGACACCGGCCGGGTCGATCGGTCGGGATTGGCCGACGAGCATCGCGAATTCCTGCACACCCTTTCGGGTTTCCGTGGCTATCGCGGGCCCGCCGGGATCGATCGCGACTACGACGCCTGGCTACAGGCCATCAAACTCGGCATCACCGACAGCCTGCCGACGCCGCTGCAGATCGACGCCACCGCGTGGGATCTGGCACGGCTGGTGTTCATCGCCCGCGCCGCGTGCACGGCCGGATACCTGACCGAGGACGAGGCGTGGGAACACATGCTGACCGGGCTGGATCGGGCGCGTCAGCACTATCGCAACTGGCGCCAGTTCGGCGACGGGTTCCTCACCGGTGCGATCTTCTGGGCGGCCACGCAAGATCTGTCGGCCGCGAAAAGCCAAGTGGCCGAACGTAGACGGATGATCGCGGGGCTGCACCTTCGACCGTCGAGTCCGTGGCGGCGGGTGTCGCTGCATCCGGGTGCGCCGGTGTTCAGCCCGGCATCGTCAGCATGATGCCGACGGCTTGACGGCGGAACGGATCGTCGTCGACCATGCCCAGTTTGCGGCGTTCCACCAGCAGTTGCCATTCGCCGAAGAGGTCGGCCGAGCAGGGCATCGACTGGGTGATGGATCCGTCGACGTGCTCGATCTCGCAGGCCAGACGCACGGCCTCGGTGATGCGCGTGAAGTCGGCGGGTTCCCAGTCGACGAAATCGAGGTCGGCGCCCGCTCCCGAGATCCGCAGCGTCGCGACCTGTCCGGGGGCGGTGAGCACTTCGGCGCCGGTGAGGACCGAGACCGGAAATTCGTAGACCGCCCACGCGGACACGAACAGCAGGCGCAGCGTGGTGATCGCGACCAGGCCGGGAGCGCCCTCGTGGCCCGCCTGGGCCAGTTCGAGAACGTACTCGTCGGGCCGGGCGCAGCCGTGCAGGATGTCGATCTCGCGTAAGGAATTGCCCGCGTGCCGCATTCGGCGTGCGGCCGCCGTGACATCGGGGCGCTGCGGGCCGTTCGAACCCGGCACCGAGTGCGGTGGAACGAGATTCGGGCGGGGCGGGAACACCCTGCGTAGGCTGACCAGGTCGCGTTCGACCGCCCTGATCAGCGCCTGCGCCTGTTCGCGTAGGCCGGTTTCGAGGAACACCGGCACCGGATGACGATCCGTCGGCGCACCGTTCACCACGAACTGCGCCGACCGGAAGAACAGCAGCAACGCCATCTGCCCGTCGTCGGTGTTCGCGAGCGCGATCCTGCCCAGTTCGGCCACCCCGACGTCGAGCGCGATCTCGTTGTCGGCGCGCAGCGGCGTCGTCACCAACCGCCCGTCCGCGTACCGGACCGCGACTCGCGCACCCCATACTTCGATCAAAGCCACGTCCCTCCTGGCCTGCCCCGCATCGGTGGATCCTACCGAGGGGCCGTCGCGGGCCGGGCGATGGTCCTGCCGATGGTGTTCGAAGCCGCGCCGAGGTGGCAGGCTGTACGCATGCCCGATGAACAGGAAGTCTCCGCCGAACAGTCCGCGGACGCGATCGAAACCCCGGCGGAGGCGACGAAGCGGAGGTTCCGCGAGGCGCTCGAGCGGAAGAACGGCCACTCCTCCGCGGGTGGAGCCGCCCAGAATTCCGCCAAAGTGCGTGGGACGCATGCGCAGGCGGGCGGGAAGCGCACCTTCCGCCGTCGCGCCGGCGGATAGTTTTCGCTCCGGGACGCGACTGTCCTTCCGTGATCAGCCCTGCTCCGCTGGCAATAATTCTGCGGCGCAGGGCTTTTCAGTGGAGTGGGAGCTACTGCAAGCGGGAGGTATCTGCGTCAGCTTCGGTTCGGACAGCGTTCTCGAAGATGGCGCCGCTGTCGGCTTCGCTGAAAACCAGCCAGCAGCCCCGGATGGCGCCCAGTAGGTCCTCGAGCAGATCGATGGCGGGGCGAGTGGGGTCGAGGCGGCAGATGCGGTAGCCGTCGGTCCAGTCGTCGAGATCGTCGTCCTCGTCGTCACGTTCCTCGATTTCCTGCGCGGCTTCGATGATGCCGTCCAGGTCGCGGACCTTGCCCTCGGAGACGGCGATGGCATCGGCGATCAGGTCGACTACCACCTGGGTGGGCGTCTCCCCCGCGCCGAGGCGTTCCAGGACCACGGTCGGCGTTTCGACCTGGAGTGCTTCGATGTCGTCCGCCTCGGCGACCACGTCCACCGGCTCGAGGCCCGTGACCTCGCCCGCCACCGTCGCCGCGGCCCGCAGCCAGTGCGCGGCGGCGACCGAGGCGGCGGCGGGGTCCAGTTCGGTGAACAGGTCGATCGTGCCCAAGGGATTGGCCCGGAGCAGGGTGTCCGCCGCGTGCACCTGCACCGGGGAGATCTCCGGGCGGGTGAGCTCGACGGCCTGCCTGGCTCGACCTGCCAGATCGCCCAGTTCCGCGGCCGTGATCGCCGCCTGCTCGGTGAGCACCTCGTTCACCACCCGGTCGACCAGGCTCGCGTCACCGATCGCATGGAGCACACGGCCCACGTGGTGCGCGGATTCCTCGATGGGGCTGTAGAAGACCAGCATGCATCCGTCGTCGTCGGGCAGATTGGGGGTGCGCAGCGCGGCTTCGACCTTCGCGAAGCGATTGCGCTCCTCCGCCCGCCGCCACGCTTCCCCGTTCACGACGTCGGGATCACCGGCGGCGGTCGCCGGATGGGTGTAGGTCCGCCACTGGAACCGCGCCAGACTCGCCAACGCCGCCGCCAGCTCCACGCCGTGCTCGGCGCCTGGCACCTCGGCGATCGTCTCGGCGACATCACCGCGACCGGTCCCCCAGGTGGCGACCAGCGTTCCCGCCCCCGAGTCGTATGCATACCGCGTCATTCGCTCAGTTCTACGTGGCCCACCCGCACCACCCGTCACCAGGGTCTACCGGATCAGAGTGGAGCCCGTCCGAGGCCGGGGACGAACCGTCCCGTCGCCGCGAGGTAGGCACGGTAGTTCGCGCCGTGGACCCGCGTCAGATAGGGCTCTTCGACCGCCCGTACCTGCAGCTCGATCGTCACCAGCAACAGTGCGAACGCGACGATCGCGACAGCGTTCGGGATGATCAGCGTGACGCCGCCCGCGAAGACGAGCATCGCGGTGAAGATCGGGTTGCGAACCAGACCGAACACCCCGGTGTCGACCAAGGTCGTCGTCTCGCTGGGATCGACTCCGATGCGCCACGATTCGCCCATCTCGATCTGCGCGTACAGCGTTGCCGCGATACCCGCGACGGCGAGCACGAATCCGGCGGTCTGAATCGGCATCGCGGACAGCGCCCCGATCGGGGCTACGACACCGGCCAGCTGCAGCACCGACGATGCCGTGCCGACCACGATCGCGGCGACGAAACCGACGCCGGCGAGCCATTCGATCGAGCCGGGCCGTCCGCTGATGCCGTGGAAACCGGTCGAACCCGTGGCCTGATACTGACGCCAACTGCGCCAGCCGAAGCCGAGCAGGCCGAAAACCAGGTACAGAACCAGTGCGCAGATCGCCATCATCATGGGTTCCCTCGATCGTCGTTGTCACAGCAGCCGCGGTGACCGACATCGGTGGACATCGTCGCGCAGCAGGTTTCGCCCTTCCAGGCGTTGATTCCTTCTTTGACCGCGATCACCGCGATCACCAGCGCCGCGAGCGGATCAGCCCACGACCAGCCGAACAGGCTGTTGAGCAGCAGGCCGACCAGCAACACGGCCGAGAGATAGGTGCACAGCAGGGTTTGCTTGGAATCGGCCACGGCGGAGGCGGACCCGAGCTCGCGCCCCGCCCTCCGTTGCGCGGCGGACAGCACCGGCATGATCACCAGACTCGCGGCCGCCAGCCCGATCCCGACCGTCGAATGCCGTGCCTCGCCGACCCCGAGCAGCGAACGGACGGCGTCGACAGCGACATAGCCGGCCAAGGCGAAGAACGAGAACGCGATGACCCGCAGCGCCACCTTCTCCCGCGCCTGCGGATCGCGCCCGGCGAACTGCCACGCCACCGCGGCCGCCGAGGACACCTCGATCACCGAGTCGAGACCGAACCCGATCAGCGCGGACGAGGACACCCGCGCGCCTTCGCTCAGCGCGACGATCGCCTCGACCACGTTGTAGCTGATCGTCGCCGCGACCAACCACCGAATCCGCGTCGTCAGCACCGCCTCGCGCACCGAACTCGGCGCGATCAGCGCGGGCATCCCGATCGACTCCATCAGCAGCAGCCCTCCGATTCCGCCGCCGGGCAGCAGGCCGGATCAACGGCGAGCACCAGGCCGACCAGATCGTCCAACGCCCGCCCGATCCGCGGATCCGCCAGCTCATACCGGCTGCGCCGCCCCTCGGGAACCGCGACGACCAAGCCACATCCACGCAGGCAGGCCAGATGATTGGACAGGATCTGCCGCGAGACACCGATCGCCTCCGCCAACTCCGACGGGTAGCCGGGTTCCTTCCGCAGACTCAGCAGGATCTTGGTTCTGGTCGAGTCCGAGAGGGCGTAGCCGAATCGGGACAGCGCGTCGGTCTGCACCGTGGATTCCATACCTCAGACGATACATCAGAATCTGTATTCAGAATAGGATGTACTGACGGTGCCGCTGACGGATCGAGGCGGGCATCGATGTAGGCACCGATCTCGCTGCCCTGACGGGAACTTGTGGCCGATAATCCGTGAATCTTCGCTGCCCAGAACTGAATTCAAGAATAGTGAGCCGGCGTTCAGGTCGTCCGGCACCACGCACCGAAAGGCACCACCCATGAGAATCTTCGCCCTGCTGGCCGGCCTCGCCGTCCTCGGCGCTCTCCTGCTCGCCGACAACTGGAACCCGGTACGCGCCGGGGTCTACGCGGCAGCGTGGCTCGCCGTCGCATTCATCCTGATCAAGTTCGCCCGGAGGTAGACCCGGACGGTCGAGCTCGCACGCGAGAACATGCCGACAGGCTGGCGTCCGGAAGGCTGGGCCCACCGCGGCTGCAACGCCGTTGAGCCGCGTGGTGTTCATCGCGCGTCGGGACATGAAAAAAGCCCTCCACCTGCGGTAACAGGTGGAGGGCCTGGGTGGAGCTGCCGGGAATCGAACCCGGGTCCTCCGCCGCGTCTTCAGGGCTTCTCCGTGTGCAGTTCGCTGTGTCTCTGCTCGGATCTCCAAGTCTCGCGAACAAGCCTGGATGACGATCCCAGTCGCTGTTAGATGTCCCATCCGACTCCGCGACCGAGCCGAACGGTAATTCCCTCTAGCTGATGCCAGTACCCGGGTCGAGGGACGAACCCGGACTGACAGAGACGACCTGGCTACTTAGGCAGCGAGGGCGTACTCGCGCTGATTGGAATCGGCGCTTAATTGGTTGCAGCGACGCTTACGGTGGTCTCTTGCCTGCACCGACACGCTTCCCCTGAATCAACGTACGCAGTCGAAACCGTTCAGCCCCGTACGTGCCCGCACCGTGCGGGCTAGTCATATTAACACCGGCGCGACGTGAGATCTTCCCATTATTTCTGCCAGCTCGCGGTGTCGCCGGAGTGATCTTGTAGCGAACCCCGCCAGATGGCCTCGGCGAATCCGGGTGGGGCTGCCGGTGGTGACGGGTACTGTTCTCGTTCGGCCGCCCCGGAACGGTCAAATGTCCTGGGCGACTGGAGCAAGGAGTTATCTCATGGCATTCACCAGTCACCGTGGACTGCGCCGATTCGCGGCGATCCCGGCTGTTGCGAGTCTCGTGCTCGCCGCGGCCTGCTCGTCGGGCGAGTCCACCGCCGCGCCGGGCGTCACCAGCACGCCCTGTCCCGGTTCGCCGAACACCGATAACGGCTGCATCTATCTCGGGGTGCTCTCGGATCTGGCGAACGGGCCGTTCACCCCGCTCGGTGCCTCGATGAACGACGGTCAGATGGCGTTCTGGAAGCAGGTGAACGCGGCGGGCGGCATCGGCGGCTACGACATCGACATCAGCACCTACACCCGCAACACCTCCTACGATCCGCGCACCCATCGCAGCGCGTATGAGGAGATCGAGCCGAACGTGCTCGCGTTGTCGATGAGTTTCGGGACCGCGCAAACCGTCGCGATGCTGAACCAGATGGACGCCGACGACATGGTGAGCACCGCGGCCACCCAGTGGTCGGGCTGGAACTATCGCAGCGCCGACCGCAATCTGGTGCTCAGCGCGGGCTACTCCTACTGCACCGAAGCGGTAACCGGCCTCGACTGGTTCGCCGAAACCCATTACGCGCCGCGCAATATCGCCGTGGTCGCCTATCGCGGCAACTACGGCGGCGACTACGCCAGCGGCGCGCTGAAGTGGGCGCTGGCCAACGACGCCACCATCGCCGATCGCATCGACACCGGACCCAATGCCGAGGTCGGCAACCAGGACGGTCCCGTGGCGGAGATCCTGGCCGCCGCGCCGGACCTGGTGATGCTGGCCACCGGACCCGCCGAGACCGCGGAGATCGTGGGCAAGCTGGTGAAGTCGGGTTTCACCGGGCGATTTCTCGGCTCGCTGCCCACCTGGAACGCGGCACTGCTGCAATCGGCGGCCGCGCCGGCGCTGACCGCGCTCTACAACTACACGACCCCGGTCGACAGCTGGGCCGGCGACAGCGTGGGAGCCAAGCACGCCCGCGACGCGATCACCGGCGAACCGGCCAACTTCGGCTATTCGCTGGGCTGGGCGATCACCTACCCACTCAAAGCCCTGCTCACCGCCGCGGCGGCGAACGGCGAACTCACCCGCGCCGGCCTGCGCCGCAGCGTCGGCGCGATGAAACCCGACGGTGAGGGCATGGTCGTGATCCATCCGGCTGGGGCGGCCGAACCGGATCTGGAGACCGAGTGGTCGGCGGTGTTCGAACCGGACCGGGAGGCGCCGATGGGCGCCAGAGCGGTGAGTGTCGGCTATCAGGGCAAGACGCTGGGTCGGCTCAACCTGCACGAGCCCTGCACCCGGTTGTAGGGAATCAGCTCGCGGCGATCATGGCGACCGCCGTGAGCGCGAGCACCATACCGACCTTCTGGGTGGCACTGATGCGCTCGCCGAGCAGGACCATCGCCAGCAACACGGTCGCCGCCGGATACAGCGAGCCGATCACGCTCACCACCGACAGCATCGCGCCGTGGAAGGCGTAGAGCAGCGCGGCATTGGCGATCACATCGAGCACGCCGACCGCCAGTGCCAGGCGCAGTGGTTCACCGTGCAGTCCGCGGAATTCGCCTGCCGCCAGCGCCGATGTCCACACGACCGCGGTTGCCGCCACCCGCTGGGCGAGCAGGGGCCACAGTCCCGCGCTCGCACTGGTTTCGTGCAGGAAGTAGAACGCGAAACCGAACGCGGCACCCGACCCGATCGTGAGGAGCGCGACCCGGCGGGTGAAACGCAGTTGCCTGCCGCCGGTGATCTCCTCGGTGGTTTCGTCGGGTGCTTCCCTGCTCACGAGCACCACCGCGACCAGGGCGACGGCGATCCCCGCGATCGCGATCGCGCCGGGCCGTTCGCCGAGAAAGAACCCGGCGATCACCGGGATGCCCGCGACCAGCACCGCGGTCAGCGGCGACACCACCGACATGGGACCGTCGGCGAGCGCGGCGTAGAACCACCACACCGCCAGGCCACTGGCCACACCGGCGGCCAGGCCCCACAGCACGGACGCGGTGTCGGCATGCCCGCCCACCAGCGGCGCGATCAGCAAGACCAGCAGCACCGAGAACGGGTACGACACCACAACCACACGCAGCGCCGTGACCCTGCGCGCGGCGATGCCGCCGAAGAAGTCGCTGACTCCGTAGCCCGCCGCCGCGACGAGGGCGAGCACTACGGAGATCAACGCATGCCTTTGACCCGCCGACCTATTTCACGGGTGACCTCACGCTCGGCCTGCTTGCGGGCCAGATCCTGACGCTTGTCGTAGTCCTGCTTGCCCTTGGCGAGGGCGAGCTCCACCTTCACCTTGCCGTCGGAGAAGTACATCGACAGCGGCACCAGCGTCTGGTTGCCCTCGCGCGACTTGCCGACCAGGTGCTCGATCTCACGCTTGTGCAGCAGCAGCTTGCGGGTGCGGCGCGGCGAATGATTGGTCCAGGTGCCGTGGCTGAACTCCGGGATGTGCAGCCCGCGCAACCAGACCTCGCCGTGGTCGACGGTCGCGAAGGCGTCGACCAGCGAGGCCTTGCCCTCACGCAGGCTCTTCACCTCGGTGCCGACCAGCGCGATCCCCGCCTCATAGACGTCGAGGATCGTGTAGTTGTGCCGCGCCCGGCGGTTGGTCGCGATGACCTTGCGCCCCTTTTCCTTCATAACGGTCAACTGTAAGTGACGGCGCCAGCCCTTTATTCCATGGCCGACTCAGACCCTGGCGGCTGCCCTGGCCAGTGCGCGGTCGCGCTGCTCCTCGAAACGAGCCGCCTTGACCTCGAGGTCGAGCAGGTAGGTGTGCAGCTCGTCGCGGGCGATCTCGCCTTCGGGGCCGAAATCGGTGCGCTCGAAGATTCGCCAGATCCGCAGGGTCGGGCGCAGGACGACATCGAGGTGCTGGCGCAGGTCGTACACGCCGTGCTTGGCGAGCAGCACCGCGTTGCGGCGGAAGTTGGGCTGGTTGAGGCCGGGCATCTGGAAACGCAGGATCACGTCGGTGATGGCCCGCATGGCCTCGTCGGGGGTGAGGTCGAGAGCCGCCGCGCAGAGCTTGCGGTAGAAGATCATGTGCAGGTTCTCGTCGGCGGCGATCCGGGCCAGCATGCGATCGGCGACCGGGTCGTCGCACAGGGCGCCGGTGTTGCGATGGCTGATTCTGGTCGCGAGCTCCTGCAACGTGACGTAGGCGACGCCCTTGAGGAACTGCGAACCCTTCTCCGGCTTGGCGATGCCCGCGGTCATGTGCGACATCCTGGCCTCTTCGAGCGCGACCGGGTCGACGGCGCGAGTCACGACGAGGTAGTCACGCAGGACGATGCCGTGGCGGTTCTCCTCGGCGGTCCACCGGCCGACCCAGGTGCCCCAGGCGTTGTCGAAGCCGAAGGTGTCGGCGAGTTCGCGGTGGTAGGAGGGCAGGTTGTCCTCGGTGAGCAGGTTGGTGATCATCGCCGCCTTGGCGACCTCGCTCAGCCGCGACTGCTCGGGGTCCCAGTCGTCGCCGCCCATGGCCGCGAAGTTGCGGCCCTCGTCCCACGGCACGTAGTCGTGGGGGTGCCACATCTTGGCCTTGGACAGGTGGTCGTTGAGATTGGCTTCGGCCGTCGGCTCGAGCTCGGCGAGGATGTCGCTGTCGGACAGGTGGAGCGTCATGGGTCGACGCTACGAGGCGAGGAGTAGGTTCTCGGGGTTATTGCCGAGATTTCCGCGACTACTCATCACACTGCCGACGTGCGGCGATGATCGGTCACAGCGGTGCGGGGCCGAAGCTGCCGACATGCAGTGGCACCGAATCCCACTGAGCGCGGTCGGGCGTGAGGTCGCCGACAACCAGCACGCCCGCGTCGGCGAAGGCGCCTCTGGCCCGGGCGATGTGGTCCTCGGAGGTGACGAGAACGACCGAGCGCAAGCCCCTGTCGGCGAGCATGGCCGCGGTGTTGCGAGCGTTGGCCACCGTCGAGTCGGCCTCGGATTCGCGCAGGACCCGGCTCTCGTCGATGCCGGCGCCGACCAGCCACTCGGCCATGGCGTCGGCTTCGGACAGACCGGCTTGCGGGTTGCCGCCGGTGACGATGATCGGCGACCACGGCGCGAAAACGGCCTGGGCCAAGCCCGCGCGCAGTCGTCGCACGAGTTCCTCGCGCATCGTCCCCTCCGGTGTCAGGCCGTAGCCGAGGACCACGACGGCGGTGTCGGGGCCGTAGATGCCGGGCAGGGTCGGTGTGCCCAGCGCCCGCGCGAAGTCGAGACCGGGCGGGGCCGGAAAGTCGGCACCGGCGGGTACCGGCACGCAGGCCAATCCCGTGACCGCTATCGCCGCGCACACCACACGCTTGCCCCAAGTCCACCGCACCATTGCCGTCGCCTCCTCGAGCTCGGGCCGATCTCCGTGATCGGTCCCGCTCGGCAACGGTGCGCCGGGTCGTCGACGTCAGGTATCCCTTTGACCTGCGCCTACGACAACTCACATGCGCATGTCGGCCACCGCTGGTGCGTGGCATCGCAAAATTTCCGGAATCGGACGTCGGGGCATACGACGAATTGGCGAGCACGCGATCGATCGGCGGGCAGCGAGGGCGATCGCCGGAACACGACCGTCTGTGACACAGCACCGGATCCGACAGCGGCGTGTGGGAAATTGTCGAACGCGGCCGATCGGGCGGTGCGGACGGAACGTCAGCCTGGGCTCAGTACGAGGTAGAGGACCAAGGCAGCGGTGAAGATGGCGATCAGCGCGAGGGTCGACCAGCGTGGCCTGCCGCGGTGGATCACGCCGTGGTGAACGCCGAGCAGGGACGGCGCGACGACCGGATCGATGTGGCGGTGCGGCATCGGGGGTGTCGGGGTATCGGCTCCCGCACTCGGGCTGCTGCCCGACGTATCGTCGTCCGAGCCTTCACCGTTCGCCATGACTCGACAGTAACTCGGTGTCGTCCGATTCGGTGCGGTTCCTCGCCGCCGCGCGTGTACGCCCTGCTGGGCGAGGAGCCGCGGGTGCACCGCTACTCCCCGGCCAGCGTGGTCAGCACCCCCTCGCCATAGCGAGCCAATTTGTTCTCGCCGACGCCGGCGACGGTGCCGAGGGCGGCGAGGTCGGCGGGTTTGCGCGCGGCGATCTCGCGCAGGGTGGCGTCGTGGAACACCACGTAGGCGGGCACGCCCTGTTCCTTCGCCGTCGCGGCACGCCAGGCCCGCAGGCGCTCGAACACTCCGACGTCGGCGGCGGGCAGGTCGGCGGTCGCCTTGGCCGATTTCGCGCTGCGCGCGGGGCGGGCGGCGCGTTCGGGCTCGCGCCGCATCGGCACCTTCCTGCCCTCGAACAGCACCTCGTTGCTCTCGTCGGTCAGTGCCAGGACACCGTATTCGCCCTGTACCGCCAGCAGGCCGCCCGCGAGCAGCTGCCGCACCACCCCGCGCCATTCGGTATCGCGCAGATCGGTGCCGATGCCGAACACCGAGAGCTCGTTGTGCCGATGCTGGGTGATCTTCTGGTTGGTCTTGCCGAGCAGGATGTCGACGAGGTGGCCCGCGCCGAACGATTGTCCGCGTTCGCGTTTGAGCCGCAGCACCGTGGACAGCAGCTTCTGCGCGGGCACCGTGCCGTCCCAGGTTTCGGGCGGATTCAGGCACACATCGCAGTTGCCGCAGGCGCCACCGGTCTGACCGAAATAGTTGAGCAGCCGCGCGCGACGGCAGCCGACGGTCTCGCACAGGGCGAGCATGGCGTCGAGGTGCAGTTGCAGCTGTCGGCGATGGGCCGCGTCGCCCTCGCTGGAGTCGATCATCTTGCGTTGCTGCACAACATCATTGAGGCCGTAGACCATCCAGGCCGTCGACGGCAGGCCGTCGCGGCCCGCGCGGCCGGTCTCCTGGTAGTAGCCCTCGACCGATTTCGGCAGGTCGAGGTGAGCCACGAATCGCACGTCGGGTTTGTCGATACCCATACCGAAAGCGATGGTGGCGACGACGATCAGGCCGTCCTCGCGCAGGAATCTGGACTGGTTCTCGGCACGGGTCCGGAAATCCAGGCCCGCGTGATAGGGCACCGCGCGAATGCCGTTCTCGTTGAGCATGGCCGCGGTCTTCTCCACCGAATTGCGCGAGAGGGTGTAGACGATGCCCGCGTCGCCGGGGTGTTCGGCGCGGATGAAGTCGAGCAGCTGACGGTCGGCGCGGTTCTTCGATTCGATCCGGTACTGGATGTTGGGCCGGTCGAAGCTGGAGATGAACTGTTTCGCGGCGCCGAGATCCAGGCGTTCGACGATCTCGGCGGCGGTCTTCTCGGTGGCGGTCGCGGTGAGCGCGATGCGCGGGACATCGGGCCAGCGTTCGTGCACCAGCGACAGCGCGAGGTAGTCGGGCCGGAAGTCGTGGCCCCACTGCGACACGCAGTGCGCCTCGTCGATCGCGAACAGGGCGATCTTGCCGCGATCGAGCAGCCGCAGCGTGGCTTCCAGCCGTAGGCGTTCCGGCGCCAGATAGAGCAGGTCCAGATCGCCCGAGACGAACTGTGCCTCCACCGTCCGCCGCTGATCCGGCGACTGGGTGGAGTTGAGGAATCCGGCCCGCACGCCGAGGGCGCTCAGCGCGTCGACCTGGTCCTGCATGAGGGCGATCAGCGGTGAGACCACCACGCCGACACCCTCACGGACCAGCGAGGGAACCTGGTAGCAGAGGGATTTGCCGCCACCGGTCGGCATCAGTACCAGCGCGTCGCCACCGCCGACGACCTGTTCGACGATGGCCGCCTGGTCACCGCGGAAGCTGTCGTAGCCGAAGACACGGCGTAATACCTCGTCGGCGGTCTCAGCGCGATCGGGAGCCGCGACCCGGCCCGGGGTGGCCGGGGCGAGATCGTCGAAGTGGAAGTCGCCGGTGTCGGCGAAATCGTGTTCGGAGACGTACCCGCCGTCGGACGGGTACGCGTCGTCGGGTGGGAAGTCCTCGGGCGGGAAGTCGTCGACATCGGGGGCTGTGGCGCCGGAATTGCTCACCGGGCCATCCTACGAGCGAGCGCCGGTCGCGCAGCCCGTCGACCGGAGCCGACGGCGGCGGATGCCGAAGTTGCGCACCTGTGGATAACTTCGATTCACCCGCGCAAACGGCCGAGGACCTCGTCGTGGAGCAGGCCGTTGGAAGCAACAGCGTCGCCGCCGTGCGGACCGGAGCGTCCGTCCAGGGAGGTGAACGCGCCACCCGCCTCGCGGACCAGGATGTCGAGAGCGGCCAGGTCCCACAGGGAGACCTCCGGCTCGGCGGCGATATCGACCGCACCCTCCGCGACCAGGCAATAGTTGAAGAAGTCGCCGTAACCGCGGACTCGCCAGACGGCGTCGGTGAGGTCGATGAACTTCTCGCGCAGACCGCGCTCGTGCCAGCCGGACAGACTGGAGAAGGCCAGGCTCGCGGCGTCGAGGTCGGCGACCGCGGATACCGAGATCGGCTTGGGCGCTCCGGGGTGGACCTGCACCCATGCGCCCGAACCGGCGGCGGCCCACCAGCGCCTGCCCAGCGCGGGCGCGCTCACCACGCCGACCACCGGGACACCGTCCTCCAGCAGGGAGATCAGGCTGGCCCACACCGGTACGCCCCGGACGAAGTTCTTGGTGCCGTCGATCGGGTCGACCACCCACTGCCTGCCGCTGAACTCGGCGTCGCCGCCGAACTCCTCGCCGAGCACGGCGTCGGCGGGGCGTTCGTCGGCGAGTACGCGCCGGATCAGCTGTTCTACCGCGAGATCGGCGTCCGAGACCGGGGTGAGGTCCGGTTTCGAGTCGACTTTGAGGTCGACAGCGCCGAAGCGCTCGTGGGAGATGGCGTCGGCCTGGTCGGCCAGTCGCAGGGCAAGGTCCAGGTCAGCGGAGTAGGCAGCCACGGTGGGAGTGTATTCGCCGAGCCGGCGCGCTCGAGTTCGCGGCGCGGTGAACATCGCTGCCGTTCCCCGCCCCGGCTCAGCGGCTCCGGCCGGGTGTCCGAGAACGCGCGAAAGCCGCCTGGTCAGGCCACGACCTGGGCTGTTTTCGCTGCGACCAGAGCACTTGTCCACCAGTGCAACTGGTCGAGGAGGGCCGTGGCGGCGGCTTCTGCTTCCTGCGGGTCGTGGAGTTGGCCGGTCTCGTCGAAGAGCATGTAGT
This sequence comes from Nocardia sp. NPDC056541, assembly GCF_042794235.1. Classification (NCBI taxonomy): domain Bacteria; kingdom Bacillati; phylum Actinomycetota; class Actinomycetes; order Mycobacteriales; family Nocardiaceae; genus Nocardia; species Nocardia sp. NPDC056541. Next base: position 142,555 of record NZ_JBHTUD010000008.1, on the reverse strand, counting down.
AGCGCGGGAACGAGACGTAGTTGCGCACGGTGTGGGCGTTGAGTTCGTTGAACACCTGGCGCAGGTGTTCGATGGCCAGGAGTCCGCCGGAGCCACCGCTGTAACCGACGAAGCCGATCGCCTTGGCGTCCCACTGGGTGAAGTGCCAGTCGATGGCGGCTTTGAGGGCGGCCGGGTAGCTGCGGTTGTAGTCGGGGGTGACGATGACGTAGGCGTCGGCCGCGGCCAAGCGGCCGGTGAGGTCGCGCATGCCGGCAGGGCGGATCGGGTCGGGGTCGAGGGCGGGCGGCACGGCGGGCAGGGCGGGCAGGGCGGTGTCGGCGAGGTCGATGATGTCGACCTCGAAACGGTCGTCGACCTGCTGGTCGAACCAGTTCGCGACAACGGGGCCGAATCGTCCGTCACGGACACTGCCGATGATGATCGCGAGCTTCAGCGTGGACACGATGTTCTCCTGTTCGTCGTACCGGCTCGATCAGCCGGTACGACCAAATCTCGCGGACCGCGAGCGTCGCAGGGAGACCACGCTGAGAGTGGTAGTGGCACGGCCACTCTCCGATGCGCCGAGCTGGGTACCGTCGACGAGGTGAGCGACAACGAACTCGGGCTGTTCCTGCGGACCCGCCGCGAAGCGGTCTCCCCCGCCGAGGTCGGGCTGCCCGCCGGACAACGCAGGCGCACGCCGGGTCTGCGTCGCGCCGAGGTCGCGCTGCTGGCCGGCGTCAGTGTGGAATATCTGATCCGGCTCGAGCAGGGCCGCGACAGCCATCCCTCCGCTCAGGTGTTGTCCGCGCTGGCCGAGACGTTGCGGCTGAGTCCTCGCGAACGCGTCCACCTGCATCAACTCAGCAAGGGCGTGTCCGGATTCAGCTGTGGCGCTGCCGAGAACGGTCCCAATCGCACGGTGCGTCCGACGATCCTGGCGATTCTCGCCCAGCTGGAACCGGCGCCCGCCGCGATCACCAACCGCTTCACCGAGATCCTGGCCTGCACCGAGGGCTACCGGAAGTTGATGGCGCCCGCGGGGTTGTTCGAGCAGGGCGAGCCCGCCAACGTCGCCCGTTTCGTGTTCACCCACCCCGGCGCCCGCGAGCTGTACCCGGAGTGGGACTCGGCCGCTGACAAGCTGGTCGCTTCGCTCAAGCAGGGCCCGTTCCGCGCCGATCCGATGGTCGCCGCCCTGGTCGACGAACTCACCGTGACGGCGGGCAGCGTCTTCACCGATCGCCTCGCGACGCTGCCCGGACTGCCGCCGTCGGGCGGGATCAACCGCCTCGATCATCCCGAGGCGGGCACGCTGCGGCTGGCCTACGAATCGCTGGATCTGTCCATCGACGACGACCAGTCGCTCTACGTCCTGCTCCCGGCCGACGAGGCCAGCGCGAACGCCCTCGACCAGCTGGTCGGACGCCGCCCAGGGGGCTTGCGGTCCATCGCAAGCTGACCGAATAGGCACTGTGTCGGACGGGACCGGTAGCCTAGGACATCGTGCATCCTGACGTTATCGCCGACCTCGCAGAACTCGACACCACGCTCAAGACGGTCGAGTCGGTCCTCGATGTCGAGGAACTACGCCGCCGTATCGATGAACTCGAGCACCAGGCCGCCGATCCCGAGCTGTGGAACAACCAGGAGCACGCCCAGCAGGTGACCAGTGAGCTCTCGCACGCGCAGAGCGAATTGCGCCGGGTCGAGGATCTGCGCCAGCGGCTCGAGGACCTGCCGGTGCTCTACGAACTGGCCGAGGCCGAAGAGGACGCGGCCGCCGCCGAAGCCACCGCCGACGCCGATGCCGAGCGCGCCGCACTGCGCGTGGACGTCGAGGCGATGGAAGTGCGCACCCTGCTCTCGGGCGAGTACGACAAGCGTGACGCGCTGGTCAACATCCGTTCCGGCGCCGGCGGCGTCGACGCCGCCGACTGGGCGATGATGCTGATGCGCATGTACATCCGCTGGGCCGAGCGGCACAAGTTCCCCGTCGAGGTCTACGACACCTCCTACGCCGAAGAGGCCGGCCTCAAGAGCGCCACCTTCGCGGTGAAGGCGCCCTACGCCTACGGCACGCTGTCGGTGGAGATGGGCACGCATCGCCTGGTCCGGATCAGCCCGTTCGACAACCAGGGCCGTCGCCAGACCTCCTTCGCCGAGGTCGAGGTCCTGCCCGTGGTGGAGACGACCGACCACATCGAGATTCCCGAGGGCGAGATCCGGGTCGACGTGTACCGCTCGTCGGGCCCCGGCGGCCAGTCGGTCAACACCACCGACTCCGCGGTGCGCCTGACCCACATCCCCACCGGCATCGTCGTGACCTGCCAGAACGAGAAGTCGCAGCTGCAGAACAAGATCTCGGCCATGCGCGTGCTGCAGGCCAAGCTGCTCGAGCGCAAACGCCAGGAGGAGCGCGCCACGATGGACGCGCTCAAGACCAACGAGGGCGCGTCGTGGGGCAACCAGATGCGTTCCTACGTGCTGCACCCGTACCAGATGGTCAAGGACCTGCGCACCAACCACGAAGTCAACAATCCGACCGCGGTCCTCGACGGCGACATCGACGGTTTCATCGAGTCCGGAATCCGTTGGCGTATGCGCGATCAGGACGACGCGTAGCCAGCTGTTCGCTCACAAACCGTGCGCTTCAGCACGTTTGACCGCACGCCGTGACCGACCTGTAACCTTTCTGGTGTGCGTTCGACCGAACCGAAACTGTGCCTGTGCAGGTCCATGAAGGAGACGCGATGACCGACGTCCTCGCGGCCAACAGCGGACCCGAGATCAGCGACTGGATGCGTTCCAGTGGGCTGGAAATCGTCCTGCTGATCGTCGGCGCGATGCTGTTCGGCCGGTTCGCCGCGTTCCTGCGCGACCGGGTGACCACCAAGATCGACTCGGGTTTCCAGACCAGTGACGCCCTGGTCCGCACCGAGGCGGCCAAGCACCGTCATGCGCTGGCGCAGGTGGTCACGTGGGTGGTGCTGACCATCGTGTACGTGCTGGTCGGCATGGAGGTGTTGCGCAGGCTGGGCTTCGCGGTGACGGGACTGGTCGCGCCCGCGGCGGTGCTCGGTGCCGCGCTCGGTTTCGGCGCGCAGCGCATCGTCCAGGACATTCTGGCCGGGTTCTTCCTGATCACCGAGCGCCAATACGGCTTCGGTGACGTGGTGCAGATCTCGGTCACCGGCTCCGCCGACCCGGCCGAGGGCACCGTCGAGGACGTGACGCTGCGCATCACCACGCTGCGCAACTCCGACGGCGAGGTGATCATCGTCCCCAACGGGCAGATCGTGAAAGTCACCAATCTGTCCAAGGATTGGGCGCGCGCCGCGATCGACGTCCCGGTCTCCGCGCAGGCCGATATCACCAAGATCAACGAGATCCTGCACGCGGTGTGCACCAAGGCCTACGAGGATCGCCGCCTCAAACCGCTGCTGCTCGACGAGCCGTCGGTGATGGGTGTCGAAGATCTCTCGCTCGACGTGATGAACATCCGGATGGTTGCCCGCACATTGCCAGGCAAACAATTCGAAGTGGGTCGCGAACTGCGCGTGCGCGTTGCCGCGGCCCTGCGTAAGGAGGGAATCAGTGAAACCACGTAAGTCCACAGCGATCCTGATGGCGGCGTGGCTGTCGACGTTTGTCGTGTACCTGTTCGTCAAACCCACCGATACCGCCGCCGAGGGCCCGACGACGTTCCTCAACGCCGTACCGACCTGGGTGAATGCCGACCCCCAACCCTGATCGACGCGCCGCGTCCCGCTGAGACGCTTGGTTCGCTGGTTACACTGGCTCCCCGTGATCACCATGCGCAACGTGACCAAGTCGTACGAGACCTCGACGCGACCGGCGCTGGACAACGTTTCCGTCGATGTGGAAAAAGGCGAGTTCGTCTTCATCATCGGCCCGTCCGGTTCGGGCAAGTCGACCTTCATGCGACTCCTGCTCAAGGAAGAGGCGCCGACATCGGGCGAGATCCGGGTCGCGGATTTCCGCGTCGACCGCTTGCCCGGCCGGAAGGTGCCCAAGTTGCGGCAGCGGATCGGCTGCGTGTTCCAGGACTTCCGGCTGTTGCAGCAGAAGACCGTGGAACAGAACGTCGCGTTCGCGCTGGAGGTGATCGGCAAGCGGCGCCAGTTCATCGACCGGACGGTGCCCGAGGTGCTCGACATGGTCGGTCTCGGCGGCAAGGGGCAGCGGTTGCCGTCGGAGCTGTCCGGTGGTGAGCAGCAGCGGGTCGCGATCGCGCGCGCGTTCGTCAACCGGCCGTTGGTCCTGCTCGCCGACGAGCCGACCGGCAACCTCGACCCCGACACCAGCGCCGACATCATGGCGCTGCTGGAACGGATCAATCGCGTCGGCACCACGGTGCTGATGGCCACCCACGACAATCACATCGTCGACGCCATGCGAAGGCGGGTGGTGGAACTCGACCACGGCAGACTCGTGCGCGACGAAGCGACCGGCGTCTACGGGGTGGGTCGATAATGCGACTGAGTTTCCTGTTCACCGAGGTCGTCGACGGCCTGCGCCGCAATCTCACGATGACCATCGCGATGATCCTGACCACGGCCGTGTCACTGATGATGCTCGGCGGCGGCATGCTGTCGGTGCGGATGGCCGACAAGACCGAGAACTTCTTCATCGGCCGCCTCGAGGTGCGCTTCTATCTCGACGACGCGGTCTCCGACACCGATCCCGACTGCGCCGCCGACCCGTGCAAGTCGCTGCTGGCCGACCTCAAGCAGACCTCGGGTGTGGAGAGCGTGCAGTTCCTCAACCGCGCCGACGCGCTGGAGGAGGCGAAGAAGCTGTTCGCGGATCAGCCGGAAATGGTGCAGTACATCTCCGACTCGCCGCTGCCTGCCTCGTTGCGGGTGAAGATGACCGACGCCGACCAGTATCAGCACATCTACGACGGCTTCGCGACGCGGCCGGGTGTGCGGATCGTGGCCAATGACAAGGAGTTCGTCGACCGGCTGACAAGCCTGTTCGACGGGCTACGCAACGCCGCGTTCGGTTTGGCGCTGGTGATGGCGCTGGCCGCGATGCTGCTGGTGCTGAACATGGTGCAGATCGCCGCGTTCACGCGGCGCACGGAAGTCGGCATCATGCGCCTGGTGGGCGCGACCCGCTGGTACACCCAGCTACCGTTCCTGCTCGAAGCGGTCGCGGCCGCCTTTGTCGGTTCGGTACTCGCGATCCTCGGCCTGGTGATCGCCCGGCCGCTGGTGATCGACCGGGCGCTGGGGCCGCTGTTCGACAGCAATGTGTTCCCGCGCATCACCGGCGACGACATCGCGGTGGTTGCCCTGACGATCGCGCCTGTCGGCATCGTCTTCGCCGCCGTCACCGCCTACCTGACCCTGCGCTACTACGTGCGCGAATAAGGTTTGTGCGCGGCGGGGCCGGCTCGATCGGTCCCGCCGCGTCGACGGCAGCCGACGCCGAGCGTGCTGGTTACTTCAGGCCCGTCGACGGCCGCTGCCCGGCGTGGGCGAGGCTGGCGCCGAGTTGAGCGGCGAGTTGGGATCGCTGGCGGTCGAGGTCTGCGATGCGCCGGTCCAGTTCGGCGGTTCTGTCGGCCATGATTCGCACCGACATCTCGCAGGCTTGGACCGGTCCCGCGTCCTCGGCGCACGGCATCAGCAGGGCGATGTCATCGGTGTTCAGTCCTGCAGCCAGCAGTTCCCTGATCCGGGCGACCGTCGCTGCCGCCGATGCGGGATAACTGCGGTAACCGTTGCTGTCGCGGTGTGGATGCAGCAGACCCTGCTCCTCGTAGTAGCGCAGCAGCCGGGTGGCGACCCCGGTGCGTCGTGCCAATTCGCCGATCAGCATGTGACCACCGGCACCGGCGGCTTGACCTTCACACCCATGTCAATCCCTAACGTCGCCGCCATGACCACGATTCCCCTGCACACCACCGTCCATGGCACCGGCCCCGGCATCGTCCTCGCGCACGGCGCGGGCGGCGGGATCGAGAGCAACTTCGGCACCGTGATTCCGGCGCTCGCCGACGGTCACACCGTGGTCGCCTCGGACTACCCGGGCGACGACACCCCCTTGAACCTCGACGACCTCGCCGACGCGCTCGTGTCGGCCGCCGTCGACGCGGGCGTCGAGACCTTCACCATCATCGGATTCTCCCTCGGCACCGCGGTGGCCGTGCGCGCCGCCACCCGCCACCCCGACCGCGTCACCGGCCTCCTGCTGACGGCCGGCCTGGCCGCCCCCGACAGTCGCGCCCAGCTCATCGTGCGGTTCTGGCAGGACCTCCTGGATCGAGGCGACCATGAATCCTTCGCCCGTCTCGTCGTGCTCACCGGTTTCTCCACCGGGTTCGTCAACACGCTGCCCGTGGCCGCGATCGATGACATCGTTCGCCAGACGGCCGCCTCGATTCCCGGCGGCACCCGGCAACAGGCGGCGCTGGTCGAGTCGGTCGACACCAGCCCCGACCTGGCCGCCGTCGCGGTGCCCACCCTGGTCGTGGCCACCACCGCCGACCTGCTGGTCGATCCCGCGAACTCGCGGGCACTGGCCGCGGCGATTCCCGGCGCCGACTACACCGAGATCGAGGCAGGCCACGTGGTGATGGTCGAGCGCCCCGACGAGTGGCGCAAACTGCTGACCGAATTCCTCGACCGCCACGGGCTGTAGCACTCCCCTGCCATCACCCCGGGCGCACCACGGCGAAACGTCGCCGCGGCGATGGCGGGCAATCTCATGACACATAACGAATCGGGATCGACCGCAGCCATGAGTCTGGCCAGAAACGGCGACAACGGCGGCTGATCGGGGTAAGACCAGTCCAGTCGCCGACCAGCGTGGCGAAGGTCGGCAATCCCACTTTGGGTCGGCACACATCTTACTCTGGAGTAAGATAGACTTACCGAAGAGTAAGATGGTGGGGTCGAAGGCACCCCGACAGCCGAGGAAATCAGGTGATGATGAGCACTCGAGACAGCGCGACGAAGCGACGTCCGAACGACACGTCCGCGGTCGGCCTCAGCCAGCCCAAACGGGACTGGATGGGCGCCGCGATGCGCGCTTTGACGACCATTACCGGGTCGGAGCTCGCGGGCAAGTACAACCTGCGCAAGCCGATCGAGCGCGTCACCTACGAGGGCACCAAGACCGGGTTCCGCACCCTGGGCGCGGCCACTCGTACGTTCGCCAAGGTCGCGGGCGGCGGTGAGCCCAAGCGTCTGGTCGACAACGAGTCCAAGACCAAGGACTACTTCGATCTCACCCCGTCCGACGAACAGCAGATGATCGTCGAGACGGTGCGTGATTTCGCGGGCGAGATCCTGCGTCCCGCGGCCTACGACGCCGACAATGCCGCCAAGGCCCCGCGCGACCTGCTCGAGCGCGCCGCCGAACTCGGCATCACCCTGATCAACGTGCCCGAGGAGCTGGAAGGCGCGGCCTCCGAGCGCGGCGCCGTCACCAACTCCCTGGTCGCCGAGGCGCTGGCGCACGGCGACATGGGCCTGGCGCTGCCGATCCTGGCGCCGAGCGGTGTCACCGTCGCGCTGTCGCAGTGGGGCACCGACGCCCAGCAGCAGACCTACCTGCCCGCCTTCACCGGCGAGAGTGTGCCGCAGGCGTCCGTGGTGATCAACGAGCCGCGCGCCCTGTTCGACCCGTTCGCGCTGCAGACCAAGGCCGTCCGCTCCCCCAGCGGCTACAAGCTCAACGGTGTGAAGAGCCTGGTCCCGGCCGCGGCCGACGCGGAACTGTTCATCGTGGCCGCCGAGCTCGACGGGCGCCCCGCGCTGTTCATCGTCGAGTCCGACACCGCCGGGCTGTCGGTGGAAGCCGACCCGAGCATGGGTCTGCGCGCCGCGGGCCTGGGTCGGCTGATCCTGGACAACGTGGCCGTCGGCGCCGACGCCGTCCTCGGCGACAGCGACGCCAAGACCCGTGCCGCCGAGTACGGCGACGCGGTGCAGCTCGCCCGCCTGGGTTGGGCCTCGCTGGCCATCGGCACCGGCCAGGCCGTGCTCGACTACGTGATCCCGTACGTGAACGAGCGTGAGGCGTTCGGCGAGCCGATCTCGCACCGCCAAGCGGTGGCCTTCATGGTCGCCAACATGGCGATCGAGCTCGACGGCCTGCGCCTGGTCACCCTGCGTGGTGCTTCGCGCGCCGAGCAGGGTCTGTCGTTCGCCCGTGAGGCGGCGCTGGCGCGCAAGCTGGCCACCGACAAGGGCATGCAGATCGGCCTGGACGGCGTGCAGCTGCTCGGCGGCCACGGCTTCACCAAGGAACACCCGGTCGAGCGGTGGTACCGCGACCTTCGTTCCGTCGGTGTCGCCGAAGGCATCGTGCTGGTCTAGGCCCGTTTCTCACCTTCCAGGAGCCCCCTCATGATCAATCTCGAACTCCCCAAGAAGCTGAAGGCGAGCGCCAACCAGGCCCACCAGGTCGCCTCGCAGATCTTCCGTCCCATTTCCCGCAAGTACGACCTCGCCGAGCACGAGTACCCGGTCGAGCTCGACACGATGGCCGCCATGATCGAAGGGCTCGCCGATTCCGGCACCCAGAAGATCGGTGGCGCCGCGGGCGGCCGTAACGACGAGGCCGCCGCGGACCTGACCGCGAATGCCAACGGCGGCAACATGTCCGCGCTGCTCAACGCCCTCGAGACCTCGTGGGGCGATGTCGGCCTGATGCTCACCATCCCCTACCAGGGACTGGGCAACGCCGCGATCGCCGCCGTCGCGACCGACGAGCAGCTCTCGCGTTTCGGCAAGGTGTGGGCCGCGATGGCGATCACCGAGCCGTCCTTCGGTTCCGACTCCGCCGCCGTCACCACCACCGCCACCCTCGACGGTGACGAGTGGGTCCTCAACGGCGAGAAGATCTTCGTCACCTGCGGTGAGCGCGCCACCCACATCGTGGTGTGGGCCTCGGTCGACAAGAGCCTGGGTCGCGCCGCGATCAAGTCCTTCGTCGTCCCGCGCGACGCTCCGGGTCTGTCGGTGGCGCGGCTCGAGCACAAGCTCGGCATCAAGGCCTCCGACACCGCGGTGCTGCTGCTGCAGGACTGCCGCATCCCCGCCGACAACATCCTCGGTTCGCCGGAAGTCAACGTGGAGAAGGGCTTTGCCGGGGTCATGCAGACCTTCGACAACACCCGCCCCCTCGTGGCGGCGATGGCCGTGGGCGTCACCCGCGCCGCGCTCGAGGAACTGCGTACCGTCCTCACCGAGGCGGGTGTCGAGATCTCCTACGACACCCCCGCGATGAACCAGTCCGCGGCAGCCGCCGAGTTCCTGCGCATGGAAGCCGACTACGAATCGGCCTACCTGCTCTCCCTGCGCGCTGCCTGGATGGCCGACAACAAGAAGCCGAACTCCCTCGAGGCCTCGATGTCCAAGGCCAAGGCGGGCCGCACCGGCACCGACGTCACCCTCAAGGCGGTGGAGCTTGCCGGCACCATCGGCTACTCCCAGCGCACTCTGCTCGAGAAGTGGGCCCGCGACTCGAAGATTCTCGACATCTTCGAAGGCACCCAGCAGATCCAGCAGCTGATCGTGGCTCGCCGCGTGCTCGGAAAGACCAGCTCCGAGCTGAAGTGAGCTGGTAGACAACGAAATCCGGTGCGAGTCGTTCTGACTCGCACCGGATTTTCGTTTCCCGGAGCAGGCCGGCGTTTGCCGGATCGGCCCGGATGGGTTCTGCGCGGCGTTACGGTGATGGTCGAATTGTTCCGCGCTGTCACGAACATCGCTGGACTGCACACGACGGTGATGGGACGCGCGTCTTGAAGATCGACACCACGCTGACCGGCGGGCTCGCCACGATGGGCAAGGATGCCGCCGCCGCGGAGGCCGCGGGGTACGCGGGCATCTGGACGTTCGAAGGCGCGCACGACCCGTTTCTGCCGCTGTTGCTCGCCGCCGAGCATACCGAGCGGGTCGAGCTCGGTACCTCGATCGCGGTGGCGTTCGCCCGCAATCCGCTGTTGCTCGCCACCATCGCCTGGGATCTGCAGGCCTTCTCCCGTGGCCGGTTCGTACTCGGTCTCGGGAGCCAGATCCGCGCGCACATCACCCGGCGCTACTCGATGCCGTGGAGCCGACCGGCCGACCGGATGCGCGACATGGTGCTGGCGGTGCGTGCCATCTGGGCGAGCTGGGAGCAGGGCGGGCGGCTCGATTACCAGGGCGAGTTCTATCAGCACACCCTGATGCCACCACTGTTTCGCCCCGCGGCCGACGAGGTGGCCGGGTTCGGACCGCCGCCGATCTATCTCGCGGGGGTGGGCCCGGGTATGACCGCGGTGGCGGGCGAGGTCGCCGACGGATTCATGTCGCACCCGTTCTGCACGCCGAGATTTCTGCGCGAGGTGACCCTGCCCGCCCTGGCGCACGGCGCGGCGCGCGCACGGAAACCCGTGGACGACATCGTGATCCACCATTCGGCGATGGTCGCGACAGGCAGATCCGCGAGCGAGCTCGCCGCGGCCAGGCAGGCCGTCCGAAAGCAGCTGGCGTTCTACGGATCGACACCGGCCTACTGGCCGATTCTCCAGTTGCACGATCGGGCAGAACTCGGACCCCGCCTGAAAGCGATGTCCAAGAACGGGGAATGGGATCGGATGGCCGACCTCGTCGACGACGATTTCCTCGATGCCGTCGCGATCACAGCCACCGACCCCGCCCGCGCGGCGGCGCAACTGCACGAGCGCTACGACGGAATCGTCGAACGGCTCGGGTTCAACACGCCCTATCGGGTCGACCCCGCGCTGCTGACAGAGCTGTTGCGGGAGATGTGATGTCGCGCGGGATGCCGACGGGTCAGAGCGCCGTCGTGTCGTCGACGTGGAGTCGGCGATCGAGGCGGTGAGGATCGACGTCGAGGAGCGGTCGGTCCCAGTGGGCCAGGTCGGCCGCGGAAGCGTAGGTGGTGTCGAGGAAGTGCAGGAGGGTGGCGTCGGGGTCGGGGGAATTGCGGACCACGTCGTACGGGAGGACGAATTCGCCGAGGGTGGTGTCCCACTGGGCGCCGTCGGGGCCCGCGGGACGAGCGGAGTAACCGTCCGGAGCCGGGTAGGAATAGGCGTAGAAGGTGCCTTCGGTGCCACCGGGCCAGAAGCCCGCGCTCGCGCATTCGCGGGAGTAGGCCTCCTCCATCACCCAATCGGCGCAGTTGGGGGCACCGCCGGGGTGCAGGGGCGCGGGGCGGCCGGAGAAGCGGGTGCAGGCCAGGTCGAAGGAACCCCAGAAGAATTGCACCGGACTGGATTTCCCGGCGAAACCGGCGCGCCAGAGCTGGAATACTCGCTCGATCTGGACGAGCTGTTGCCAGAACAGGTGGACGGCGTCGGCGTCATAGGAGTGGTGGGTGGTGTCCTCGGCGAAGGGGATGGCCGGGTCGACCTCGTTGGGTGAGGCTTCGATATCGACCACGATGTCCAGCCGGCCGAGCACATGGCCGAGTTCGGCGTAGAAGTCGGCGACCGTGCGCGGTCGCAGGGCGATCGTGGCGCGGCGGGCGTCGCTGCTGCGCAGGACGAGTTCGTGGTCGACGAAGTCGAATTCGATGTCGAGCAGGCGGCCGTCGACGGAAATCGCACCGGTCGTCATCCCGCGCGCGCTGACCGCGAACGTGATATTCCACCAGTGGTTCACCAGCGGAGTGCCCGCCATTGTCAGCTTGCCGATGATCTGTGACCACATGTGCAGGGTGTCGCGCGTGTCGGACCAGGAGTCGACGCGTAGGGCCGGCCATACGGCCTTGGCGGGAGTCGAACGTGCCATCGGGATCCTCGCTCTCTCGGTGCGCGACCCCGTGGGCCCCGCCCGTTCACAGCCAGGTGCGCTGGCTGATTGGTCAACCGTTCGGCGTGTCCTGCGACGTTTCATCGTACGTCGGCGCTGGTAGATCGCGCCGCAAGGACGAATCCGACCATCAGAGGGGTTGTGTGGGACTCTGAGTCTCATATAACGTAGGAGTCGCGCCACACCGAAGGAGACACCGCTGATGCTGTCGACAATCAAGAACACCGCCACCGATCCCGAGTACCACGAGATCCTGCGCAACCTGTCCGAAGGTTCGGTCAACCGGCACTTCGACCCCTACGTCGACATCGACTGGGAATCCCCCGAGTTCGCCGTGCACAGCGACGACCCGCGCTGGATCATGCCCGAAGAGGACCCGCTGGGCCGTCACCCCTGGTACAAGGCCCAGCCGATCGAGAAGCAGATCGCCATCGGCATGTGGCGCCAGGCCGGCATCGCCAAGGTGGGCCTGGATTTCGAGCAGCTGCTGATCCGCGGGCTGATGCAGTACCTGGTGTCGGTCCCCAACGGCGACCCGGAATTCCGGTACATCACCCACGAGGCTGCCGAAGAGTGCAACCACACGATGATGTTCCAGGAGATGATCAACCGCATCGGCTACCGCGATGTGATCGGCATGGGCACCATCGATCGCAAACTGACGATGGCCATCTGGCCCGCGGTGAAGTACTTCCCCGAACTGTTCTTCACGATGATCCTCGGCGGCGAGGAGCCGATCGATCACCTGCAGAAGTCGCTGCTGCGCGCCGGCGTCGATCTGCACCCGATGGTGCAGCGGGTGATGCAGATCCACGTGGCCGAGGAAGCCCGGCACATCTCCTTCGCCCACGAATACCTGCGCCGCAACGTGCCCGGCATGAACCCGATCACGAAATCGGTGCTCTCCGTGGCCTTCCCGATCGCCATGCGGGTGATGCTCGACATGATCATGACCCCGCCCAAGGAATTCGTCGAGAAGTTCGACATTCCGGCGGAGGTCATGCGCGACGCCTACTGGGGCAGCGAGGAATCGCAGACCACGATGCGCAATATCTTCGGCGATGTGCGTGCCCTCGCCACCAACAGCGGTCTGATGAACCCGGTCGCCAAGCTGACCTGGCGCCTACTCGGCATCGACGGCCCGGTGACCCGCTACCGCAGCGAACCGGCCCGCAAGGTCGCCTGAGCGATCAGGTGAGCACGACGTCCCACCGGAACACCGTTCGGCCATAGTCAACTGTACACAGCGATGTACAGTTGACTATGGCCGATTACGACAGTGTGCCGCTGACCGAGTTACGTGGTCAGCTGGGTAGTGTTTTCGACGGGGTGTCCGCGAGCGGACGGCCCGTGATCGTGACGCGGGAGGGGAAAGAATTGGTCGCGGTGGTACCCGCTGAGGTGTTGCGGCACGGGGCACTGCCCCCCGCGTACTTCAACGATGACCTGCGGGAGCAGATCCTGGGCAAGCTCGACGCCAGGATCACCCAGCATTCGGCGGAAGACATCGCCGAGGCGGAAGCCAAACTGAGCAAGCTGATGGGCGCGCTGGACAGCCGCCAGTGAGCGTCGCCGACCACACCGCGCTCACCTCGCTGGCCCTGTCGCCGCTGTTCGGGCAGGTGATCATGCGCCAGTTCACCCAGCAGCGCCGAATCCTGGTGGTGCCCACCGTGAGTCTGATGGCCGCGATGCGCGCCGTGGACAACATCGATGAACTCGGGCGCCTGCTCGACAATCGCGTCGCCGTGCGCTGGGCCGAACTCGACGCCCCGACCGCGATCCGCATCGGCACCACGGTGCCGATCGTCGACGACCATCTCGACTGGCCACTGATCGCGCCCGTGGTGTTCACCGCGCAGAATCTGGACATGCCGGTCCTCACCGCCAAACCCGAGCTCTATCGCGGCTACAAAGTGGAGATCGCGAACATGCCGTAACCGACCTTCGAGGTCCTGAACTCGGCTTTCCCCGGGGTAGTGACAGATCCCACATCGGCTGTCGGTACCGTGCACAGGTGGTCGGCGGCTGATAGCCCGACCGACCCGCACAGCGGACGAATTACCAGGGAAAGCAGTACCAGGAACACTCGAGGAGAGCTGGTTATGCATCATCTGAGTTTCATGCGTCGCTTCACCACCGCGGTAGCCGCCACCTCGGCCGCCGTCGCCATCGTCTTCGCGAGCCCCGCGGTCGCGGAACCGACGACACAGACTGTCGATGTGGCCGCGGCCGTTTCGCAGCTGCGCACGTCGGTGGCGAACAATCCGGGCGCACTCGCCGCCCTCGACAAGCTCGCCGCCGACGGCACGGTCGATGTCGCGCTGCCTGCACAGCCGTTCCAGATCCCGGCGACCTCCGATATCGGCCAGAACGGCGGCGGGTCCGGGGTGTACGGCTCCGGCATCGCCCTCGATATCGACGGCTTCCGCCTCGGCTTCTTCGGCGGGCCCGGCACCATCTCGCCCAACCAGGGCAACGCCAAGCTCGAGGTCATGTGGCTGAATCTGTCCAGCGGGCAGAGCGGCACCGCGGTCCTGAACGAACACCAGGACGTGCCGGTCGACACCACCATCCGCACCGCGGCGCTGAACACCGGCGCCGGGCTGGTCGTGGCGGCGGTGTACGGCAACCTGTGGCACCGCTGGCCGGTACCGGTCGACGAGGCGCACCCGGACGGGTTCGCTTACCAGCTCGGCACCATCCAGCAGCCCTCGTTCGGTGCTGTCACGCGCTGACGTTCGTCCACTGCGCACCCCGGGTCCACCGGATCCGGGGTGTGCTGTCGTTTCGATGAAGCAGCGCAACAGCTTCGGTGTGGCGTAGGTTGACCGGCGTGGAGGATCTGGTCGACCGACTCGAAGAACTGGAACGCCGTGTTGCCGCGCTGGAGAGCGCGCAGCCCGAGCACGCGCAGCTGCCGTGGGCGGTGGCGCGCCTGCGGCAGGAATTCGCCGATGCCGGGAAACGCACCGGCGGGGTGCTGCTGGCGGGCGCGTTGCAACTGCCCACCGGTGAGCGCTTCGATTGGCAGGCCCAGTACCCCACCGATGCCATCGTCGGTGATGTCTGGACCATCGAAGCGGCCAATTGCCTTGCCGCGCTGGCCGATCCGGTCCGGCTGCGACTACTTCAGGAAATCGTCTACGGGCGCAGAACCGCCGCCGATCTCGCCGCCATCGCGGAACTGGGCACCTCACCCGAGATCTACCAGCACTTGCGCCAGCTGGCCGCCGTCGGCTGGTTGCAGACCGCGGGATTGGGCCGTTTCGAGGTGCCGGAAGGCAGGCTTGTCCCGCTCCTCGCGGTGCTGGCGGCGGCCCAGCGCTGATCTTGTGGAGATGTCCCAAATGCCCGGTTAGACTACTGTGATGCACAGCACATCGACTGCTACGGTGAGCGTCGAGTGATCCAAGCTGCGGAGGTAGTCGAGTGAACCTGTCACATCTGCTCGAAAGCGTGAAGGCGATCGGTGTACTGCGCGCGCGCGGAGTCTCCGATCCCAAAACACCGCTCGAGACCCTGCGGACGATGAAGGAATCCAAGATCTACGGCCCGCAGGCCACCCTCGTGCGCCATTCGGCCCGCGTCGCCCCCGCCCAGGTGGCCCTCGTGGACGAGCGCGGTGAGCTGACCTATCGCGAGCTCGACGAGCAGTCCACCGCCATCGCCCGCGGGTTACGCGAAGCGGGCATCGGCGAGGGCACGGTCATCGCCGTGCTGGCCCGCGATCACCGCGGCCTGATCATGTCGATGATCGCGGCGGGCAAGCTGGGCGCGCGCATCGCGCTGATGAACACCGGCTTCGCCAAACCACAGTTCGCGGAGGTCTGCGAACGCGAGAACGTGCGCGCGGTGCTGCACGACAGCGAGTTCCTCGGCCTGCTCGACGCACTGCCCGCCGACCTGCCGCGCTACCTCACCTGGGTCGACGAGGGCACCGAACTCCCGGCGGGCGCCACGACATTCGACGACCTCGTCGCGAACAACTCCACCGAGGATCTGCCCGCGCCGAGCAAGCCGGGCGGCTTCATCATCCTCACCAGTGGCACCACCGGCCTGCCCAAGGGCGCACCGCGCACCAAGGTCACGCCGATGGCGACCGCGCAGTTCGTCGACCGCGTACCGTTCCCGAAGCGCGGTACAGCGATGATCGTGTCGCCGATCTTCCACAGCACGGGCCTGGGCACCTGGCTGGTCAACACGATCCTGTCGAACAAGATCGTCATGCGCCGCCGATTCGATGCCGAGGCCACCCTCGCCGCGATCGCCGAGCACAAGGTCGAGATGCTGGTGTGCGTGCCGACGATGCTGCACCGGATGACCGAGCTGCCCGCCGACGTCCGCGCGAAATACGACCTGTCCTCACTGAAGGTCATCCTCTTCGCCGGTTCCGCGCTCACCCCGGAGCTGTGCATCAAGGCCACCGAGGCGTTCGGACCGGTGCTCTACAACCTCTACGGGTCGACCGAGGTCGCCATCGCGACCATCGCGAACCCGGCCGAGCTGGCGGAAGCGCCGGGCACGGTCGGCCGTTCGCCGATCACCTGCGAGGTCCGCCTCTACGACGACGAGGATCAGCAGGTCAAGACGCCGGGCGCGCGTGGCCGGATCTTCGTACGCAGTGGCGCGCCGTTCGAGGGCTACACCGACGGCAGGCACAAGCAGATCATCGACGGCTTCATGTCCAGCGGCGACATGGGCCATTTCACCGACACCGGGCTGCTCATGGTCGACGGCCGCGACGACGACATGATCGTCTCCGGTGGCGAGAACGTGTACCCGCAGGAAGTCGAGAACCTGCTGGTCGAGCGGCCCGAGATCTTCGACGTGGCGGTGATCGGCGTCGACGATCCGGAGTTCGGAAAACGCCTGCGCGCCTTCGTCGTCCTGGAAGAAGGTCACACCCTCGACGCCGCCGAACTCCAGGCGCACGTCAAGGCGAATCTGGCCAGGTTCAAGGTGCCGCGCGAGGTGATCTTCCTCGACGAACTGCCCCGCAACGCCACCGGCAAGATCGTGCGTCGCACCCTCATCGACTATGAGGTCTCACAGGGATAGGCCCTGGCTACTACGGAGTAGACAGCGCGGCCGGATCGCTTGCTAGTGTTAGCGACAGCACTGGATCTCGAAGACGCGGTCCGGCCTGCGGTTCTGCGTGGGCTCGGTCTGCCGGAAGGCTGTTCGATGTCTCTGTCTCTGCCCGCGCTAGGTACTACCGCCCGACGTGCCGGTGACTTCGCGCTCGGCGTCAAGGTCATGGTCGATCGCAAGCTGTTCAATCCGCTGCGCCTCGACCACGCCGCCCGTTCGTTCCGCAATGTCTCGAAGTTCGGCCCGTTCGCCGGCGTCGTCATGCACGCCGCGCAGAGCAGGCCGCAGGCGGGCGCGATCGTCGACGAGCTGGGCGAGATCACCTTCGGCGAACTCGACGCACAGTCCAACGCCTTCGCCCGCGGCCTGCGCGCCAGTGGGATCAGCGAGGGCGACGTGATCGCGGTGCTGGCCCGTGACCATCGCGGCATGGTGTTGAGCCTGCTCGCGGCGGGCAAGCTCGGTGTGCGCGCGGTGCTCATGAACACCGGGTTCGCCAAGCCGCAGTTCGCTGATGTCGCCGCCCGCGAGAAGGTCAAGGCGGTGCTGCACGACAGCGAGTTCCTCGACCTGATGAGCGCCATCCCCACCGAGATCCCGCGGGTGCTCACCTGGGTCGACGAAGCGCACGGGGCCGACCCGTCGATCCCGACCGTGGCCTCGCTGTCGGCGGATCGTTCGACCGCCGCGATCACCGCACCGAGCAAGCCCGGCGGCATGGTGATCCTGACCAGCGGCACCACCGGCACCCCCAAGGGCGCACCGCGCGACAAGGTGAGCCCGTTCGCGTCGGCGCAGTTCGTGGATCGGGTGCCGCTGCCCAACAACGGCACCATGATCATGGCGGCGCCGATCTTCCACGGCACCGGCCTGTCGCAGTTCACCCTCGGGCTCGCCCTGGGAAACCGGGTCATCTTCCAGCAGCGCCGGTTCGACCCGGAGCAGACGCTCGCCAATGTGGTGAAGTACCAGGCGGATTCGCTGGTCGTGGTGCCGACGATGCTGCAGCGCATCCTCGATCTGGACGAGCAGGTGCTGGCGAAGTACGACCCGTCGACGATGAAGGTCATCTTCGCCGCGGGCTCGGCGATCGCCCCCGATGTGGTGACCCGCACCCTCGACTACTTCGGCGACTCGCTCTACAACCTCTACGGCTCCACCGAATGCGCGGTGATGACCGTGGCCACCCCGGAGGATCTGCGCAAGGCGCCGACCACGGCGGGCAAGGCACCGGTCGGCATCCGGATCGTGCTGCTCGACGAGAACCGCAAGCCGATCACCGCGCCGAATGTCACCGGAACGATCTTCGTGGACAACGGGTTCGCGTTCACCGGTTACACCGACGGCCGGACCAAGGAAATGGTCGACGGCATGATGTCGAGCGGTGACGTCGGCCATTTCGATGCCGACGGTCTGCTCTACATCGACGGCCGCGACGACGACATGATCGTCTCCGGCGGCGAGAACGTCTTCCCGCTGGAGGTGGAGAACCTCATCGCGGGCCGCGCCGATGTGTTCGAGGCCGCGGTGGTCGGCGTCGACGACCACGACTACGGCAAACGGCTGCGCGCGATCGTGGTGCCCGGCCCGGAGTCCAAGCGCGACGCCAAGGAGATCAAGGAATACGTCCGCGAGAACCTGGCCCGCTACAAGGTGCCGCGCGAGGTGATCTTCGTCGACGAGCTGCCGCGCAACGCGACGGGCAAGCTGCTGCGCAAGCCGCTGATCGAGATGCCGGTCGAGTCCGACTGAGAACGGCTGGACGTAGCCCGCTCTATTGCCGCCGAGCGGGCCTCGTCCGTCGACTATCATCAGCGCGTGATCATCGGGTTCGAGCAGGCGTCCGCGCCGTCGCGTGCGGTCGGCGCGCGGCTGCGTGGCGCCTGCGCGGGCTCGATGTCGGGCGCGCTGTCGTTGGCCGCGCACGGGCTGGCCGCCGGTGGGGCGCTGCCGGGCAGCACCGCGATCGTGTTGCTGGCGGCGGCCTCGGCGGTTGTCGGCGCACTGGTCACCGGGATCGGACCACTGCGTCACGGTGCGCTGGGTTTGGCGGCGGTGCTGCTGGGTGGTCAGCTGGTCGGCCACACCACGATGAGCTGGTCGGGGCACTCGCACTCGGCTGACGATTCGCTCGGACTCGGCATGCTCACCGCCCACACCGTCGCCGCGCTGCTCGCGGCCGTCGTCATCGTCGGCGCCGAGGCCGCCTACCGGGTCGGCGGCGCTGTGCTGGCGCGCATCCTGCCGCTGCGCTACCGCACTCCCCGCATCCCCGACCCGGCGCCGTTGCGCCTGGCCCACCGCGACCGCGTCATCCTGCGAATCTTCGCCACGTCGTCGCTGCGAACCCGCGCTCCCCCGCTCGCTGTTCCTTTCTGACCTTTCCCTCACCCGGTGCACGGGCTCGTCGTGCGCTGTCCCCGTGTCGAACACGCGCCTCGTTGTCGCCTCCCTACGCTGACGTCACCCGTTCTCTCGACGTGAGCGTGGCACTCGACGTACGCCGCCGATCGGCCGTGTTCGTCCGGCTCCGCTCGGACGAAGACCGCGCCTGACGATCGGCAGGCTCCACGCCGCACCAGGTCGACGGCCTTCGCGCGCCGTCGTCGATGCGGGTGCCGAGCCGTGCCTTGTCCGCGCGCACCGGGTTCCAGTACTCCAGAAATGAATCAGCATGAGCATCACGGACACTCGTCCGGCCGAGGAGAACTCCCCCTCGGCACCACCGATCCCCGGTGACAGTCCACGTTCCGGCGCACGCCGGGGCTTACGCCTGTCTCCGCTGGCCCTGCGCCTGCACTTCTACGCGGGGTTCTTCGTCGCCCCGTTCATCCTGATCGCCGCGCTCACCGGCGCGCTGTACGCGATCGCGCCGACGATCGAAGGGTTCGTCTCGCGCGATCTGCTGCAGGTCGACACCACCGGGCCCGACCAGGCCCTGTCCGCCCAGGTCGGCGCGGCGGTCGCGGCGCGCCCCGACCTGGCTCTGGTCGCGGTCGCCCCCGCCCCGAACGAGGGCGACACCACGCGCGTGCTGTTCAACGATCCGGCGCTCGGCGACTCCGAGCGGCTGTCGGTGTTCGTCGACCCGCACACCGCCCAGCCGGTCGGCGAGTCGGTGGTCTACGGAAGTGGTGGCGCGCTGCCACTGCGCACCTGGCTCAGCGAGTTCCATCGCAGCCTGCACCTGGGCGAGCCCGGCAGGCTCTACAGCGAGCTGGCCGCGTCGTGGCTGTGGGTGATCGCGCTGTTCGGGCTGGTGCTGTGGGTGCACCGGGTGCGCAAGCGGCGCGACCGCAGGTCGGCGCAGTGGCTGCTCAAGCCGGATCTGTCCCAGACCAGGCGTCGAAAGATGAACTGGCACGGTGCGATCGGCGTCTGGATCCTGCCCGTGGTGCTGCTGCTCTCGGCCACCGGCATGACGTGGTCCACCTATGCCGGTGAGAACGTCACGACGCTGCGCGAAGAACTCAGCTGGACCACCCCCGCGGTGAGCGTGAAACTGCCGGGCACCGCCGGTCCCGCCCAGTCCTCGGGCGGCGACCACCACAGCGGGGGGCAGACCGGCCCGGCCCCGGTCGACCCCTCGGCACGGATCGCGCAACTCGATCGCGTCTACGAGGTCGCTCGCGCCGAGGGCATCACCCAGGGCGCCGAAATCGCCATCCCGGCGACGCCGGAGAAGGCGTTCGGCATCAAGGAACTGCGCCTGCCCGGCACCTACACCGTCGACTCGCTCGCCGTCGACGGCGCGACCGGCACGGTCACCGACCGGCTGGCGTTCGCCGACTGGCCGCTGATGGCCAAGCTCACCAACTGGGGCATCGCCTTCCACATGGGTCTGCTGTTCGGCCTGGTCAACCAGCTGTTGCTGCTCGCGATCATGGTCGGCCTCGTCACCGTGATCGTGCTCGGTTACCGCATGTGGTGGCAGCGTCGACCCACCCGCAGGACCGCTCTGCCCGTCCCGCCACGGCGTGGGGTGCTGCGCCGCACGTCGCCGTGGATCACCGTTCCGCTGGTCGGCGCGGCGGTCGCCGTCGGCTGGTTCCTCCCGCTCATCGGCGTGAGCTTGATCGTTTTCCTGCTCATCGATGTCGCATTGGGCCTGGCCGCTCGCGCGGACACGGTGTAACGCATGGCTAACTATCGAGGAAACATCCCATGTAACCCATGACCCTCGATGATCGGAGCTTGCCCATGAGAACCTCAGCTCGCGCAGTAGCGATGTGCTTGGCCGCTCCGGCCATCGCGGTCGCCTTGACCGGTGTCGCCGCGGGGACGGCCGCCGCTGATCCCGGCTGCCAGGGGTCGATGAACGGCCCGTGGGCGTTCAATGGTGGGTGTTACGGCGGCGAGGGCACCTACCGGCTCGAGGTCGACTGCATCGGTTACAACATCGCGCCCTTCGCCGTCGGGCCGTACACGATCCGCCAGGACCTGCCGGTCGGCCAGGCGGGCACCGTGGCGTGCTTCGGTCCGAACTGGTCCAGCGCGGGGTGGGCCGTCGGCTCGCGGATCTTCCGGCTCTGACACCCGCATCGCGACGCCGAACCCGACACGATCGGTGGCTGGTTCGGATTTGCGGTGAAAGGATCAGCGGATGACGCTGTCTCGCCGACAACTCCTGCACGGCGGCATCGGCGGTTCGATCGCCGCTGTCGTGGGGGTATCCGCGGTGAGCAGTGCGCGGTTCGCCGCGCCACGGCGGCTCGGCGAACCGTTCTCGCTCGGGGTCGCGTCCGGCGAACCGACCCCGGACGGAGTGGTGCTGTGGACGCGACTCGCCCCCGATCCGCTCGCACCCGACGGGTACGGCGGGATGACGGTCGCCCCGGTGACCGTCGACTACGAGGTCGCCGAGGACGAACGATTCACGAAAGTCGTGGTCACCGGCTCAGCGGTGGCGACCCGCGAGCTCGGGCACAGTGTGCATCCCGAGGTCGCCGGGCTGGCGCCGGATCGGTGGTACTACTACCGGTTCCGGGCCGGTTCGGCGATCTCGCCGGTCGGGCGCACCCGCACCGCGCCCGCGCTCGACAGCCCGACCGCGCGGCTCCGGTTCGCCTTCGCGTCGTGCCAGTCGTGGAGTTCGGGGTACTACACCGCCTACGAACACCTCAGCGCCGAAGATCTCGACCTCGTCGTGCATCTCGGCGACTACATCTACGAATCCTCCTGGGTGCTGGCCCGCCACGGTGCGCACCTGCCGCCGCAACTCGCCGGCGAGGCAGTGGATCTGGCGGGCTACCGACTGCGCTATGCCCAGGCCAAAGGCGAAGCGCCGCTCCAGGCCGCGCACTCGGCGTTCCCCTGGCTGGTCACCCTCGACGATCACGAGCTCGACAACAACTGGGCCGGTGACAGTCCCGGCCTCGGCTTCGACGTGTACCGCCTCGCACCGCTGTTCCGCCGCCGCAAGGCCGCTGCGTTCCAGGCCATGTACGAGCATCAGCCGATGCGCTTGGCGCAGCTGCCCGCAGGCCCGTCGATGCACCTGCACCGCCGCTACCGGTTCGGCGATCTCGCCGAATTCACCATGATCGACACCAGGCAGTACCGCACCCAGCAGGCATGCGGTGACGGCTCGGCGGTCGTCGGATGCGCCGACCGTTTCGCCACCGACCGCACGATTCTCGGTGCGGCCCAACGTGACTGGCTCGTCGACGGCTTCGCCACCTCGCCCGCCCGCTGGCAGGTGCTCGGCAATCAGGTCGCCATGGCCCAGTCCGATTACGACCCCGGCCCCGACCTGCTGCTCGGCACCGATGCCTGGGACGGCTATGTCGCAGACCGCAATACGGTGCTGGCCGCAGCCACCGACCACGCGGTCGACAACCTGGTGGTGATCACCGGCGACCGCCACGAGAACTACGTCGCCGACCTACGCCGCGACTACGCCGATCCCGAATCACCGGTCGTGGCAACAGAATTCACCGGCACATCGATCAGCACCGGCAGCGACGGCGCGGATCTCACCGACGCGGGTCGTACGCTGCTGGCCGCCAACCCGGACCTGAAGTTCTACAACCGGCAACGCGGCTATGTTCGCGTCGACCTCGACCATCGCCAGTGGCGCAACGACTTCCGCGTGGTCCCCTACGTGAGCCGTCCGGGTGCCCCGATCAGCACGCGGGCGAGTTTCGTTGTCGAGGACGGGATCCCCGGCGCGGTCAGGTCAGCCTGAGGACAGTTTTCCCTTCGGCGGCACCGGTCAGCAACGCGCGCATCGTGGTCGCCATAGCCTCGACGCTACCCGCGCCCGCACACCGACCCGGGCGCGCACGCGTCACGGATCCGGGGTGAATTCCTCCATCGTCATCGCCGCACCCTCGGGGACCTGGACCGGGCGTAGCAGCGCCCAGCCGATGAACACGACGGCGAACCCGATCATGCCGAGCCCCGCCCAGAGATTCACATCGATCCCGCCGGTCTTGACCTCCTGGGCCGCGCTGTCCTGCACCAGCGAGGTGATCACCAGGACGACGCCGTAGCTGCCGAGCAGCGCACCGACAATGGTGCGGATATCGAAAAGCATGGTGCTGACTCCTTATCCGACGATGATGTTGAGGGCGATCACCAGCACGAGGGCGATCCCGGCGAGCAGGGTCGGCCGCTGGTACCAGGGCAGCGAGTCGGCATCGGCGTCGGTGCGCATCGCCTTCGGTGTCTCGGAATACACCAGGCCGACCAGTTCGGCGGGCGGCTTCGGCCTGGTCACCAGGGTGACCGCGACGCTGACGGCGATGTCGACCACGAACGCGGCGCCCGCGGCGACGAAGCTGGCGCCCTGCCCGGACAGGTTCGTCACCCCGGTCTCGTTGAGCAGGAACACGAACACGGCGGCGAGCGTGCCACTGACCAGGCCGACCCAGCCCGCGGTCGGCGACATCCGCTTCCACAGCATGCCGAGGATGAACGTCGCGAACAGCGGTGCGTTGAAGAAACTGAACAGGGTCTGCAGGTAGTCCATCATGTTGCTGAACCCGCCCGCGATGAACGCGGTGAAGATCGCCGCCACCGTCGCACCGACCGTGGCCAACCTGCCGACCTTCAGGTAGTACCCGTCGGGACGACCCTTACGGACGTACTGCTGCCACAGATCGAAGCTGAACACGGTGTTGAACGCCGAGACATTGGCCGCCATTCCGGCCATGAACGCCGCCAGCAGACCCGCGAGCCCGACACCGAGAAGGCCGTTCGGCAGCACCTCTTTCATCAAGAACAACAGCGCCTGGTTGTAGGTGACATCGCCCTCGAAATCGGGATTCGCGGTGACCTGCTGTTTGTACTCGATCATCTGTGGCACCAGGACCGCGCTGATCATGCCGGGGATCACCACGATCAGCGGGATGAACATCTTCGGATAGGCGCCGATGATGGGGGTGCGCTGCGCGGCCGAAATCGAGTGAGTGGCCAAGGCACGCTGCACTTCTACGAAGTTGGTTGTCCAATACCCGAAGGAGAGAACGAATCCCAGACCGAACACGATGCCCATGATCGAGGCGAAGTTGTCGGTGAATCCGCTCATCGCGTTGCCCGGCCAGGTCTGCAACTGGTCGGCGCCACCCGGTGAGCCGGACACCTTGTCCTGCAAGCCGTCCCAGCCGCCGACACGGTGCAGGCCGACCAGGGTCAGCGGCAGTAGTGCGGCCACGATCACGAAGAACTGCAGCACCTCGTTGTAGATCGCGGCCGAGAGCCCGCCGAGGGTGACGTAGGACAGCACGATCACCGCGGCCACGACCACCGAGATCCACAGCGGCCAGCCCAGCAGCACATTCACGATGGTGCCGAGCAGATAGAGGTTCACCCCCGCGATCAGCACCTGGGCCACCGCGAAGCTCAACGCGTTCACCAGGTGCGCGCCGGTACCGAAGCGCCTGCGCATGAATTCCGGCACCGAACGCACCTTGGAGCCGTAGTAGAACGGCATCATCACCACACCGAGGAACAGCATCGCGGGCACGGCGCCGATCCAGAAGTAGTTGAAGGTGGGGAAGCCGTATTGGGCACCGTTGGCAGACATGCCCATGATCTCCACCGCGCCGAGATTGGCGGAGATGAACGCGAGACCGGTGACCCACGCGGGCAGCGAGCGCCCCGACAGGAAGAAGTCGATACTCGACGACACCCGGCGCCGGGCAATGAGGCCGATGCCGAGGACGAAGACGAAGTACAGGGCGACCAGCGCGTAGTCGACGGGGGCGGCGTCGAGCCGCAGTGTCGACGAGGCTTCTAGGGTGGCGGGCGAAAAGGCAAGCGGCACAGCGTGTCCCTCCTGACCTGGA
This sequence comes from Nocardia sp. NPDC056541, assembly GCF_042794235.1. Lineage (NCBI taxonomy): Bacteria > Bacillati > Actinomycetota > Actinomycetes > Mycobacteriales > Nocardiaceae > Nocardia > Nocardia sp. NPDC056541. Next base: position 117,384 of record NZ_JBHTUD010000008.1, on the reverse strand, counting down.
GCCGGACGGCACACGAGCGTCGTTCACACGGCGCGGGTCGCGTCGTCCGTCGAACTGTTTCGGGTGCTTCCCACTGTGCGCGCCCGTCCTGCGCCGCACAGCGAAATCGCACAGAACAAAATGGACAACTGTTCACTCCAGTCTGCGCGCACCCGCGGCAGGCTCGACGGCGAAGACGCGGGGCGGGGCGAAACCAGTGGTAGCGAACCGGTTCATGATGTTCTCGGCCACCCGGTCGGCGTGCTCGACCAGGGCGATGATGCTGCCGCCGAAGCCACCGCCGACCATGCGCGCACCGTGTGCGCCCGCGGCGAGTGCCGCGTCGACGGCGAGATCCAGCGGGGGCGCGGAAACCTCGAAGTCCTCGCGCAGCGAGTGGTGCGAGGCCGTGAGCAGCGCACCGATCGACTGCGGGTCCGCACCGGCGCGCAGCCGGTCGACGACCGCGAGCACCCGCGCGTTCTCGGTGACCACGTGCCGCGCGCGACGCCGCAGCACTCGATCCTGTAAGCGTGGCAGGTCTTCGGAGGTGGCATCGCGCAGGGCGGACAGCTTCAGCGCGGCGGCGGCGGCTTCGCACTGGGCTCTCCGCTCGGCATATCCGCCGTCTGCCAGATCGTGCGGGTGGCCGGTGTCGGCGACGATCAACGCCAGCCCGGCAGCGGCGAGATCGAACGGAATCTGCTCGGCGGCAGCCGATTCCGAGGCGGTGAAGGCGCGGATGTCGAGGAACAGGGCGTGGCCCTCGGTACACAGGATCGAGGCGGACTGGTCGAGCAGGCCCGTCGGCACTCCGGCGAAGCTGTTCTCCGCCGCCCTGGCGATCTCGACCATGCGCCGATCGGTGAGCGCGGGCGCGAACAGGTCGCGCAGCGCGATCGTCACCGCGCAGCACAGGGCCGCCGACGAGGACAGGCCCGCGCCGATCGGCACCGCACCGTCGAGTTCGAGGTCCACCCCGCTGACGCGATGACCGCCGCGGATGAATTCGTTGACGACGCCGAGCGGATAGCGGGCCCAACCGGGCAGCCGATCCCGTTGTGCCGCAAGAGCATCTACGCCCACCTCGACGACCTCACCGGGCCGCTGCGCCGAGGTGAGCCGTACCAGCCCGTCACCGCGCGGTCCGGCCGCGCAGACGACGCCGAGCGGCAGGGCGATCGGCAAGACGAACCCGTCGTTGTAGTCGGTGTGCTCGCCGATGAGGTTCACCCGGCCCGGCGCGATCCACTTCTCCACCCGTACTTCCCTTCCGCTTCCTGCGACGATGTCATCACCGAACACCGCGGCGGGCAACTGTCGAGCACCGGGTGCCGAATCGGTATGCGGCAATGCTCTCAACGCATCGACAGCAGGGCCGTGGACGTGTCATGATCGACTGAGTTGTAAAGGTTTTGAGCGTCGGCACTGCCGGCTGGGGATCGTGCTCGGACAACAACACTCGGTGCTCTCGGCCGATACTTCGAGTGATTCACCGGCCTCACATTCGAATCGACGCTCGTCGCGTGCGCAGCAAGATCGAGGGGGGCTGATGACCATCAGCGAGACACGCTACGGGAGCCTGCGACGGTGCGCGGTATCGCTCGGCGCGGCGGGGGCCGTGCTGATCGCGCCGCTGGCGGGCGGCCGGGCGCTGCCGTTTCTGCTGCTCATCGTGATCGTCGCGGGATCGCTGGCGATGATCGGGTACGGCATGTACCGCCATCGGCCCGCGCACCGGCTGCCCTGGTACCTGCTGGCCGCGTCGGTGCCGCTGTTCGCCACGGGCACCGCGATACGCGCGCTCGGACTGCCCCCGAGCTGGCACCCGGTCGACGATCTGTGTACGTTGGCGGCCTCGCTGTGCCTCGGCGTGGCCGCCGTCGGCTGGTTGCAGCCGCACCGACTGCGCAATGCCCGCGACCTCTGGCTGGACTCGACGCTCATCGGGCTCAGCGCGCTGCTGGCCTCGTGGACATTCCTGATCTCGCCGATCCTGCGGCACAGCACCGGGTTCGTCGATACCGCGCTGGCCGCGAGCTATCCGCTGATCCACGCGCTGCTGGCTACCGTGCTCGCGCATTCGCTGGCGACGGTGGTCCGCTCGGAGACATCGCTGCGGTTGTTGCAGGCCGCATTGATCGCCGTACTCATCGGTGGGTTGATCGAAAGCCTCACTGCCGCAGGCACGATCGCGGTCGATCCCGAAGTCGCGCTGGTGCCGCAGCAGTGGGCGTACCTGCTGGCCGGGCTGGCCGCGGTGCAGCCGACGATGGGCGGGTTGCGCGACGCCGAGAGTGTGGGACCGCATCGATCGCGGCAGCGGGCCGGGATGATCGCGGTGGCACTGGTGGCGGCCTCGCTGGTGAGTGTGGTCGGCGCCGACCTCGGCGTGGTCGACCGCGTGGTGATCTGCGCGCTGCTCACGTTGCTGTTGGCCGGTGTCCTGGTGCGCAGCGAACGCGCCATCGCGCGCAGCACACGCAGCGAACGCCGCGCCCAGTACCAGGCCGACCACGACCTGCTCACCGGGCTGTTCAACCGGGCCGCGCTGCTGCGCGCACCACACCGCTATCGCGATCAGTGGGCCGGAAAACCACTGTGTCTGCTGTTCATCGACCTCGACGGCTTCAAAATGGTGAACGACAGCTACGGTCACGCCGTCGGCGACGAACTCATCGCCAACGCCGCGTCCCGCATCCGCCGCACCACCGCCAGCGCCGACCTCACGGCCCGCTACGGCGGCGACGAATTCGTGGTCCTGGCACCACGCAGCCGCACCGAAGCCGCCGTGCTGGCCGAACACATCCTCGGCGCCTTCATCCGCCCCTTCGAACTGAGCTGCGGTGAAATCCCCATCACCGCCAGCATCGGCGTCGCCTGCCTGACCACCCGCCCCACCGAAACAACCATCTACGACCTGATCCGCACCGCCGACGCCGCCATGTATCACGCCAAGGAATACCGCCTCGGTCTCAGCTTCCACGACGAACTGAGAAAGCCGTCGACGCGGCGGCGCATCTCCGCCTCCCCGCGGATTCAGCGGGTGGCCCAGTAGGTCAGTCCCCCAACTCCTCCAACAGCTTCCGAGCCGCCTCCAGCTCGGCCTGCAACTGCGCGACCTTCGCTTGCTGCGCCCCCCGAGCAGCCTCCAGAATCCCGGCCACCACTTCCTCTACCTCGGGGTGCAGGATCTTCGCGGCCTGAGCGACGGCCGCACTGCTGACCGCCAACCCCTTCACACTGCGCTTCTTACCGTTGATCACATCGACAGTCCACTCACCGTCGGCGGTTCCGGTGAGGGTCACGGTCACCTCGGCCACCTTGGCCTTGCGCACCGCGGGAGCCTTCGCCGGCCGCGGCGCTGCCGGGGCGGGCTTGGGATCATCGGCTACCGGGGCGAGCGACCTCGGCGCGGGCGTAGCAGCGCTCGGCAGGGTCGACGGCTGGGTCACAGTGTTGTCCTTTCGGTTGCTCGGCGCGGGGGCACTGTCCGGGCGGGTCCGTGCGGATCCGCCCGGCGCTACGGTAGTCCCGCGGGCCGGCTTGGTCAGCGTCACCTCGCTCGGGCCGAACGAGAGCACATCTTTGGAACCGGTGGGCCGCACCTGCAGGAAGTCGCCCGCGGACGGATCGTCGAGCGCGACAACCTTGCCCGACTTCCCCTCGGCGACACCGACAGCGGCGGCGGTGAACCACACCATCGGCGGTTTGCCCTCAGCGAGCTCGCCTGCGATACGCGCGAGCTCGGCGTCGGATAGTACCGGCGGTGCTGATCGGCGGGATGCGGACTTGGTGCTCGGCGAGGACATCGTGGACTCCGGGGGTTGGTGCTACAGCGTGGTCTTCGCACCGATGATGCCGCACTGCACCGACAAGTTCTCCCCCGAGCCGCCCACACGGCCCGAAACACCCTCCTGCGCGAGGGTTCCGGGCCGCGCCACTCTCAGCCGAGAGTGGCGTTGCCGCGCGTTGTCGGCCGGATGTTCTCGCGCACCGCGGCCACATCGCGATAGCCGTTGACCGCCATCAGCAGGTCCGCTTCGGCCGCGTAGCTGCGCAGCAGATGCACCAGGCCGCGCACTCCACCCAGTGCGAGCGCGTACACATACGGCCTGCCGAGCCCGACCATCGTCGCGCCGAGTCCGAGCGCCTTCACCACATCGGCGCCCGAGCGCACCCCGGAGTCGAACAGCACCGGCACCCGATCGTCACAGGCGGCCACGACCGCGGGCAAGGTCTCCAGCGCACTCAGCCCGCCGTTGGCCTGGCGCCCACCGTGATTGGAGCAGTAGATGCCGTCGGCGCCGAAGTCGATCGCCTTGCGCGCGTCCTCGGGATGGGAGATGCCTTTGAGGATCAGCGGCAGATCGGTGATCGACCGCAGCCAGCCGAGATCATCCCAGGTCAGCGAATTGCCGAAGGTCGCGATCCAGTGCAGGACAATCAGTTTGGGATCGTCGGAGCCGACCATCTGCTGGAAGACCGGGTCGCTGGTGTAGTTCTTCAGCACGTGCCCACGCAGCTGCGGGAAGTTCCCACTGGCCAGGTCGCGCGGACGCCAACCGGGCACCCAGGTGTCGAGGGTGACCGTGATCCCCGCGTACCCCGCGGCCTCGGCGCGGTGCACCAGGCTCTCGGCGAGCTCACGGTTCTTCGGTGTGTACAGCTGGAAGAACGAGGGCGTGTCGCCCGCGTGCGGGCGGACGTCCTCGAGCGGATCCTCCATCAGCGTCGAATACATCGCGGGCACACCGGTCTGCGCCGACGCCTCGGCCACCGCGATGTCGCCGTGGCCCTTCTCGCCGACCAGACCGATCACCCCGACCGGCGCGAGGAACAGCGGGTTGGCGAAGGTGTGACCGAAGGCGGTGACGGCGAGGTCGCGCTCGGTGGCGCCGACCAGCATTCGCGGCACCAGACCCCAATCGGCGAACGCTTCGGCGTTGCGCCGCTGCGTGAGCTCGTCGCCCGCCCCGCCTGCGATATAGTTCAGCAACGAATCCGGCAGTGCCGCAGTGGCTTTGCGCTCGAGTGTCGCGTAATCCATGGGAAATTCGGGCTGGATCCCACCGAGCGCGGCCAGGTAGATCTCGTTCTGATAGTCGGCGAACTGACTCATTGCTGCACTTTCGCACGCCGACCGGGGTTCACGGACCGCAGGGTGGATGTAAGGTGCGTCATACTCGAAAATACGAGATTGTGAGTGCCCCTGCCGTGACCGTCGTCGAACACTCGGCCGCGCCCGCCGACCCGGACGCTCTACTCGCCGACCTCTTCCATTGCGATGCCATCCGTCACCTGACCCGCCTCGCGCTCGGGCTGTCCCAGGATTCGATGGATCTGCTGACCTCGGTCACCGATCGTCTGCGGGCCGCCGAGGGCGCCCTACGCGATCCGCTCACCAGCGACCTCGGCTTCGACTGAACGTCACTGTCGCCGCGCGGTGAGCACCGCCAGATCGGCGAGCCGATGCGCGCGGGCGATCTCCGCGGGGGTGAACGGTTCGTCGGGGCGTACGAAACCCCAGCGACGATCGTCACGGTCCAGTTCCAGCAGCGTGCCCTCGCCCGGTTCGCTCACCTGGGGCGTACCGGGCGCGAGGTAGCGCGCGCCCAGCAGTTCGGCGACGGCCAAGGGTAATTCGTCCGGATCGCCGACGATGCGGGCGGCGATGGCCAGCGCCTTGGTCTGACCATCGATCAGCGACAGCACGGTCGCGGGCCAGACCCGCACTCCGGACCCTCCCGCGTGTTCCGCGGCGGAGGTGATCGCGTGCGCGGTGACCTCGGCGGGCGCGGCGACGACGAGTTCGTCGAGGACGGCGTCCTCCAGCTGGTGCACGTGCACGGTGAGAATGTTGGCGTCGCGGTGGGCGAGATGTTTGGCCAACGTCTCGAGCGCGCCGGGACGGTCGGCCAGGCGCACCCGGATCCGCCAGAGCGCGGGCGCGGAGTCGATGCGGTCGCGGTGCCGTAGTTCCGGGCTGTGCAGCCAGCCGCCGAGCATGCGCATCGCCGACGGCTCCACCACCCAGATCACCAGGATCGTGGTGGTGACCGTGAGCAGGGCGACGGTCAGCAGGTACGGCGGGTGCGCATGGACGACCAACGCGTGCAGCGCCAGCTCCACCGGGAACACCGCCGCGAATTTGGCCAGCGTGAGCCTGGTCCGGCCGGGATGCGGCAGTCTGCCGCATACCTCGCAGGCCAGGACCGTGACACGGGGTCGCACTGCGAATCGCCACATGGGGTCAGCGTCTCCGGCCTTCGTGTCGATCTTGGACGAGGTGCGTAACAGCGACGTGAAAGCGCGCGCCAAAGCTGTTGACCTGCACCGATTTCCGCAGTGATGTCGAGCACCCACGCTGTTCGGGTGTGACCGCCGGCACCATTGCGTCGATAGTCGGAGGGCAACGGTTGTGACTCGGCTCACCAAAATCCATTGACAAACCCACATAAATGGGCATAAAACAACATAAGTAAAGATTCACCGAGACCGGAGGAACTCCATGTACGCCGAGGAACGGCAGCAGGCGATCGCGACCCTGATCGGGCATCGCGGGCGCGTCTCCGTCGCCGAACTCGCCGACCAGTACGGGGTCACCACCGAAACCGTGCGCCGCGATCTGACGGTGCTCGACCGACTCGGGGTGATCCGGCGGGTGCACGGGGGCGCGGTCGGTTCCGGCGCGCTCACGACCTTCGAACCGGGCACCGCCGAGCGCGACAGCACGCGCGCCGCGGAGAAGGACCGGATCGCCGAACTCGCGCAGCGGTACCTGCCGCGAGCGGGCGGCAGCGTGCTGTTCGACGCGGGCACGACGACCGTGCGGGTGGCCGCGGCCATGCCGGCCGACCTCGACCTGGTCACCGTCACCAACTCGCTGCCGGTCGCCGCGCGCCTCACCGGCTTCACGGGTGTGCGGTTGCACCTGCTCGGTGGGCGGGTTCGCGGCGTCACCCAGGCCGCCGTCGGCGCCGAGACCTTGCGACTGCTCGGCGAACTGCGGGTCGACGTCGCGTTTCTGGGCACCAACGCGCTGACCGTGCGACACGGGCTGTCCACCCCCGATCCGGAGGAAGCCGCCGTGAAACGCGCCATGATCGCCGCCGCCGACCGGGTCGTCGTGGTCGCCGACGCGAGCAAGATCGGGCGCGAGGACTTCGTGCGCTTCGGCCGTGCCGCCGAGGTCGACGTCCTGGTCACCGATACCGACATCCCGGCCACCGCACACGCGGAACTGGTCGCCGAAGGAATCGAGGTGGTGCTCGCATGATCGTCACGCTGACCGCGAACCCGAGTGTCGACCGCACGATCACCCTCACCGAGCCGTTGCGGCGCGGGCAGGTGCATCGCGCGGCGAGTGTCACGTCGCACCCCGGCGGCAAGGGAGTCAATGTCGCGCGGGTGGTGTCCGGGGGTGGGGCGGCGGTCACGGCGGTGCTACCGGGGGGCGACGACGACCCCGTGGTGCACGGATTACGCACGGCGGGAATCGAATTCCGCGCGGTGCAGGTGACCGGTGGGCCGAGGGTGAATCTGACCATCGCCGAATCCGACGGCACCACGACCAAGATCAACGAGCCCGGCCGTCCCTTGACTGCGCGCGATCTGGCCGAGCTCACGGCGCTGCTCGTGGAGGTGGCCACGGGAGCCGAGTGGATCGTGCTGTCCGGATCACTACCGCCGGGCGTGCCCGTCGACTGGTACGCGCAGCTCGTCGCGACGTTGTCCACACCGTGCCTGTCGCCGAACAGAACGCGTGGCCCCCGCGTCGCCGTCGATACCTCCGATGCTCCGCTGCTCGCCCTGTTCGCCGAATCAGTCGGCGCCACACCGGATCTCATCAAACCCAACTCGGAAGAGCTGGCTCAGCTCACCGGTCTCGACGCCGTCGACCTCGAAAACCCCACGGCCGCGGCCGAAGCCGCCGTGAAACTGATCGACCGTGGCGTCGGCGCGGTGCTGGCAACCCTGGGCGCGGCGGGCGCCGTTCTGGTCACCGCCGAGGACGCGTGGTTCGCCGCCGCCCCGCCGATCGTCGCGCGCAGCACTGTCGGCGCGGGCGACTCGGCCCTGGCCGGCTACCTGCTCGCCGACCTCGCGGGCGAACCCCCCGCCGACCGCCTGCGCACCGCCGTCGCCTACGGCAGCGCCGCCACCGCGCTCCCCGGCACCGAACTACCCGGCCCCGCTGACATCGTCCTCGAAGCCGTCACCGCGCACCCACTCACCGCCGACCGACCATCGGCCCCGGCATGAGCGTCCCCACGATCGGCGCCCGGCGCCTTCGCCCATCGCCGCACTCGAACCGCTGCGACTTGCGCGTTCGTCCGCCGCTGATCCGAGATCCGGCCGCAGACGGCGAACACCACCGCCACACGTCCATCACCCAGCGCTACCCCACCGGCCGACGCCGATAACCGCGCGGATCGACACCGCTGGACCCGACAAGCTCCTGCTCCACCCCCACTCCGGAAAGACACGACGATGGCCGATTCGATCATCACCCCAGACCTGATCGCGCTCGACGCCGATCTCGGCGCCGACAAGAGCACCGTGATCACCGCGCTCGCGGACAAGCTCGCCATCACGGGCCGCGCGACCGACGTCGCCGCGGTGGCCGAAGCCGCCCTCGCCAGGGAGTCGCAATCGGCCACCGGGCTACCCGGCGGCATCGCGATCCCGCACTGCCGATCGGCCGCCGTCACCACCGCCTCGCTGGTTTTCGCCCGACTCGCACCCGCCGTCGATTTCGGCGCTCCCGACGGGCCCGCCGATCTGGTCTTCCTGATCGCCGCTCCGGAAGGCGCGGGCGCGGAGCACATGAAATTGTTGTCGTCGCTGGCTCGCGCACTGGTCCGGCCTGCCTTCGTCGCCGACCTACGCGCCGCCGCGACACCGGCAGACGTGGTCGCCCTGGTCGACGGCGTCATCAATCCCCCACCGGCCGCGACCACACCTTCCCCCGGTGGCACAGCGGCGACGGGATCGGCTGGTGCGGCCGGGTCCGGTTCGCCCGCCGACGGCGGAACGGGAACCTCCTCCGCTGCGGGCGAGAGGGACGCGACTCCCGTCTCCGAGTCATCGGCCGCCGGAGTCGGCGCGGCGGCAGCCGGTACCGCCGCAGTGGGTGTGGCTGGTTCCGGCGCGACAACCGATGGCGCGACGATGGCCCCCACCGGACACCCGGGCGACAACCCAGCGTCAACTGGAGGCGATGCACCGGCCGTCGGCACGGCGAAGTCCGGTGCGCCGAAGAGGATCGTCGCGGTCACCGCCTGCCCGACCGGCATCGCCCACACCTACATGGCCGCTGACGCCCTGGTCGCCGCGGGCGAACGCGCCGGCGTCGACGTGGCGGTGGAAACCCAGGGCTCGAGCGGGGGCGACACGCTCGACCCGGCCACGATCGCCGACGCCGACGCCGTCATCTTCGCCACCGATGTCGGGGTGAAGGACCGAAGCCGGTTCGCGGGCAAGCCGGTGGTCGAGTCCGGCGTCAAACGCGCCATCAACGAGCCCGACACGATGATCGCGGAAGCCGTCGCGGCGAGTACCACCGCGAGTGCCGCCACCGTCGGCGGTACCGCGCCCGCGCCCTCGCAGGCGGCGGCCAAGGGCATCGGCTGGGGCACCCGCCTGCGCCAGATCCTGCTCACCGGCGTCAGTTACATGATCCCGTTCGTCGCCGCGGGTGGTCTGCTGATCGCCCTGAGCTTCCTGCTCGGCGGCTACGAGATCTCCGACAGCGCGAAGACGATCGTGCTCGACAACTCGATCACCGACCTGCCCGACGGCGGCCTGGCCACCTATGTCGGCGCCGTGCTCTTCCAGATCGGCTCGCTCGCCTTCAGCTTCCTGGTCCCGGCGCTGGCCGGGTACATCGCCTTCGCGATCGCCGACCGTCCCGGCCTGGCGCCGGGTTTCACCGCGGGCGCGATCGCGGTCTTCGTCGGCGCGGGATTCCTCGGCGGTCTGGTCGGCGGCCTGGTGGCCGGATTCGCGGCGCTGTGGGTGAGCAAGCTGTCGGTGCCCACGTGGGCGCGCGGGCTCATGCCGGTGGTGGTCATCCCGCTGCTGGCGTCGGCGATCGTCGGCATCTTGATGTTCGTCCTGCTCGGCAAGCCCCTGGCCGCCGTGACCAACGGGCTCACCGACTGGCTCAACGGCCTGTCCGGCACCTCCGCCATCGCGCTCGGCGTCATCCTGGGCGTGATGATGTGCTTCGACCTGGGTGGTCCGGTCAACAAGGCCGCCTACTCGTTCGCCGCCGCCGGACTCTCGGTCACCGATACCGCGACCCTGCGGATCATGGCCGCGGTGATGGCCGCGGGCATGGTGCCGCCGCTGGCGATGGCCTTGTCGACCGTGTTGCGCCCGCGCCTCTACACCGAGGCCGAACGCGAGAACGGCAAGGCGGCCTGGCTGCTCGGCGCCTCGTTCATCTCCGAGGGCGCGATCCCGTTCGCCGCCGCCGACCCGCTGCGGGTGCTGCCGTCGATGATGGTCGGCGGCGCGGTGACCGGCGGACTGATCATGGCCACCGACGTCACCTCGAGCGCACCGCACGGCGGCATCTTCGTGTTCTTCGCGATCGGGCACCTCGGCTGGTTCCTGGTGTCGCTGGTCGCCGGCACGCTCGTCGCCGCGGCCTGCGTCACCCTCGCCAAGGAACTCACCGGTAAGCAGTCCGTCGCCCCCGTTCTCACCACCGCGTAATCCATTCGCACACAAGGAGATATCCCATGGCAAGCACCACCGTCACCGTCGGCTCCTCGGTCGGCCTGCACGCCCGCCCCGCGGCCCTCATCGCCGAAGCGGTCGGCGCGGCAGGCGTTCCCGTCACCATCGCGCTCACGGGCGGCGACCCGGTAGACGCGGGCTCCGCGCTGATGATCATGACCCTCGGCGCGGGCCAGGGCGCCGAGGTGGTGATCACCAGCGACGATCAGCCGACTCTGGACAAGATCGCCGAGCTCGTCGCCAGCGACCTCGACGCCTGAACCGACCCGGAGAAACGGAAAAGGCCCGGAACCAGTGGTTCCGGGCCTCTTCTTTGTAGCGGGGACAGGATTTGAACCTGCGACCTCTGGGTTATGAGCCCAGCGAGCTACCGAGCTGCTCCACCCCGCGTCGGTGTGAACACAACATTACACACAGGTTCACGCAGGCGCCAAATCGCGAGGTCAACACGGGTTTTATCACCAAGAAGCCCAATCCTCGACGGGCAACACCGCATATCGAACCCCGCGACTGTGGCAGCCATCACACATTCCGGCAATCGCGCGGGGCGAGGCCGAGTTTCAGTGAGTGGCGTCACTATCACCTCGTGATCCCGAACACATAACGGCGCAATAACAGACTGACCGGAATCTAGGTATTCCCACTGGTTATGCAGTGTAAACATCGAAAAGACGACTATTCCATTCATAGAATCCGCTCGTTATCAAGATGTGATCGGCGTCGATTCTTTGGTTAGCGTCTCCCCCATGACTGAGACCCGGAAATTCAGCACCCGCGCCCTTGGCGTCGTCGCCATCGCCGGCGCCCTTGTTGCCGTTCCGTTCGGCCTCGCCACCGGCACCGCCTCCGCCGCCGCCTACAACTGGGACGGCGTCGCCCAGTGCGAGAGCGGTGGCAACTGGGGCATCAACACCGGCAACGGTTACTACGGCGGCCTGCAGTTCTCGCAGAGCACCTGGGCGGCCAACGGCGGCCAGGGTTCGGCGCACAACGCCAGCAAGGAAGAGCAGATCCGCGTCGCGGAGAACGTGCTCGCCAGCCAGGGCGTCGGCGCCTGGCCGCACTGCGGCCAGTTCCTCCAGTCGGGCGCATCCGAGCCCGAGGTGGTCGAGGAGCCCGCCGTCGAACTGCCGGTCGAACTGCCCGCCGAGGCCAAGACCGACGTCCAGGCTGCCGTCGACCAGGCCAAGGCCACGGGCAAGGCGCTGGCCGACCAGTACGGTGTCGCGGGTCAGTACCAGGCCCTGCTCGACGCCAACGCTCCGCTGATCGCCTCGATCGGCGGCTGATCCACCGTTCCCCCTGCACAAGAAAGGCCCCGTCGACCAGACGGGGCCTTTCTTGCTGCTATGCGGCGGTCGGCTACCGGCCGCCTGCGTCCTGATACGCCTTCACCGCGGCATCCAGCTCTTCCAGCGCCTTACCGAAATCGGTGAAGTTGCCCGTCCGCATCGCCGTGCGCACCGCCTCGATCTTGCGGCTCAGCTCGGCGGCCGCGGCCTCCTGCGTCGATCCAGCGGGCGGCGTAGTCCCCGGCTGCGGCGTGGTGCCGTTACCGGGCGGAGTGACCGTGCCCTGGTCGACCGGCGGGATCGCCCCCGGTTTCGGCTTCACCGACGGATCGCCACCGAACGGCGTCGCCAGCGAACCCGCACCCGGCATCACCTGGTTCAGCGCCTCGGCCAGCGTCGGCGCGTAGCCCACCTTCACGCTGCCCGCCGCGTCGCGATAGCTCACCAGCACGCGAAGCAGCTGCGGGAAGGTCGACGAACCGGTGTTGCGCTCGTTGTAGAACGGCTCCACGTAGAGGATGCCGCCGTCGGCCACCGGCAGCGTGAGCAAGTTGCCGTAGCGGATCTTGTTCGAGTTCGACAGCAGGGTTTTCTCTCGGGAGACCGCGTCGGCGGTGGTCATCGAGTTCTGTGTCTGCTGCGGACCCTGCGTCTGCGTTTCCACCGGCAGCTGCAACACGGTGAACTTGCCGTACCCGTCGGGGTCCGACCGCACCGAGATGTAGGCCGAGAGGAACTGCCGGTTGTAGCCGACCATCGCCGAGGTCAGGTTGAACACCGGCTTGTTGGTCTTCGGGTCACCCAGCAACACGTAATACGGGGGCTGGTTGAACGTGCCGCCCTCGATGGTCGGATCACTGGGCACCGACCAGAACGCGTTGTTGGTGAAGAACTCACGCGGGTTGTCCACGTGGTACTTCGTGAGCATGTCGCGCTGGACCTTGAACAGGTCCTCCGGGTAGCGGAAGTGCGCGCGCAGCTCGGGCGAGATCTCGCTCTGCGGCTTCACCGCATCGGGGAACACGCCGCGCCAGGCCTTGAGCACCGGGTCGGTGGTATCGGTTTCGTACAGGGTGACGGTGCCGTCGTACGCGTCGACGGTGGCCTTCACCGAGTTACGGATGTAGCTGACCTCCTTGCGCGGGATGACCCGCCCGGTCTTCTTGTCGATGCTGTCCTCGACCGCGCCGTCGAGCGACGTCGGCTGGGCGTAGGGGTACTTGTCCAGCGTGGTGTAGGCATCGACGATCCAGACCACGCGCTCGCCGACGACTGCCGGGTAGGCGTTGCCGTCGGTGGTCAACCACGGCGCGACCTTCTGCACCCGGTCGCGTGGACCGCGGTTGAACAGGATCTTGGAGTCCTCGCTGATCGCCGACGAGAACAAGATGTTGCGCTCGGCGTACTTGGCCGCGAAGGCCAACCGGTTGAACCAGTTCCCGATCGGCACGCCACCGCTGCCGTCATAGGTGAACTGCGCCTGATCGGAGTCGTACTCCCGCGGCGCCTGGCCCTCCGCGGTGCCGACGATGGCGTAGTCGGGATCGGTCTGCGCGATCAGCTCGCCGTAGTAGATCCGCGGCTGCTCGACCTTGATCTGCTGGTCTTCGACCTTGGTGAACAGGTCGCTCACCATGAACAGCGGATAGCCCGAATCACTGCCGCCCGTGGCACTCTGGGCCTCGGACTGCGGCTTGTTGACCCGGTTGGCGGGCGCGGCGACGAAGCCGTTGCCATGGGTGTAGACGGTGTGCTGGTTGATCCAGTCCTTCTGGTTGCCCGACAGCGCGGCCGGGTGCAGCTCGCGCGCGGCCACGATGTAGTCCTGGACGTCGCCGTTGAGGCTGTAGCGGTCGATGTCGAGCGACTCGGGGAAGCCGTAGAAGTTCTTGCGCTGCTGGAGCTGGGTGAAGGTCGGCGAGAGGATATTCGGGTCGAGCAGTCGGGCGTTGCCGATGGTGGCCGCGTCGGCAGGCACCTCGAGCGGGCTCTTCCTGCTCTCACCCTGGTAGTTCTGATACTCGACCTTGTCGTCGGTGATCCCGTACGCCTCGCGAGTCGCCTGGATATTGCGCTCGATATACGGACTTTCCTTCTCCGCGGCGTTGGGGCGCACCGAGAACTGCTCGACCACCATCGGCCACACCGCACCGACCAGGATCGACGACAGCACCAGCAGCGCGGCCGCCATCGCGGGAACCCGCAGATCGCGCAGCACGATCCCGGCGAAGAACGCCATCGCGCAGATCACCGCGATCGACAACAGGATCAGCTTGGCGGGCAGCACCGCGTTGATATCGGTGAACGACGGACCGCCGAACGTCGGCTCCTTACGCGTACTCGACAACAGGTCGTACCGGTCGAACCAGTACGCCACCGCCTTGAGCAGCACGAAGATTCCCGCGATCACCGCGAGCTGCACGCGCGCGGCCCTGGTGAGAGTGCCTTCACGCCCGGCCAGCCGCAGGCCGCCGAACACATAGTGGGTCACCAGGTTCGCGAAGAACGCGATCACCACGGCGACGAACAGCCAGTTCAGCACCATCCGGTAGAACGGCAGATCGAAGGTGTAGAAGCCGATGTCGAGATGGAACTGCGGGTCCTGCTGACCGAACTCGCCACCGTGCAGGAACAGCTGCACCGTCGCCCAGTTCGACTGCGCGACCAAACCCGACAGTACGCCGAGCAGCACCGGGATACCGACGCCGAACAGCCGCAGCTTGCTCATCACGGTCGTGCGGTAGCGCGCGATCGGATCGTTGGGCCCCGCGACCGGCACGAAGACCGGACGTGACCGATAGGCCAGCAGCAGCGCCGCCCAGACCACCAGGCCGACGAGCAACGCGACGACCACGAACAGCATCAGCCTCGTGCGCAACACGCCGAGATACACACTGCGATAACCGACCTCACCGAACCACAACCAATTGGTATAGGCATCGGTGAAGCGGGGCCCGAGCAGCAGCAGCGCCGCGAGGACGACTGCTGTCACCAGCAGCACACGGCTGCGTCGGGACAACGAAGGTAAGCCGGTGGGGGGCCGCATGCCCACGGTGCCACTCTCCATGCTCCGGCGGTTCCACACCGTGATCGGCGCAGTCACCGCAGTCCGAATATTGCGGGTGATCCGTTGCCGGACCGTTTGCGCCCACTCTACGGAAATCGGACACCGTGCAAGCGTCTGGGCCGAAAATGATTGGATGTGCGGGTGACCGAAGACGAGCACGCCGAAGTTCTCCTCGCCCGCTGTGTGCGCGAGGTCGTCGAGTTCGCCGACGCCGAGGGCTGGGGAAACCCGCCGCAGATGTTCGCGTTGGTGCCGACCGCCGATCTGGCCGCGGCCGAACCGGACCTGCAAGACCAGCTCGACGACGGCAGCGAGCTGACCCCCGTGGCCCAGGAAGCCTTCCCCGACGACATCACCGGCGGGTCGATGGCGCTGGACGAGTTCCTGGCCACCACCACCTGGCCGCCCGCGGTCGAAGGCTGCGTGCTGGTGCAGGAGATCGTGGTGCTGCCGCCCGACGCCGAGAGCGATCTCGACGACGCGCTGGTTCCGCTACTCGCCGATGACGAGGCCGCCGACGCGGCCGGGCGCGCCGCCGCGCACGCGCACCCGGGTCGGCGCGACGCCCGGCTCATCGCGGGTGTGCTGCGCCAGGGCGCCACCCTGTGCCTGCTGCAGATCCGTCCCGAGGACGACGACGGCTTCGGCGACCTCGACCTGCGCACCTACCCCAACCTGGCACCGGGCCTGGTCGAGGCCCTGCATCACACGCTGGAGTGACTACTTGCAGCCGATCGGCTCGCGACCCGCGTTGATCTCGGCCAGTCCGGCGATCGCGCTGTCGAGGGTGTCGACCTTCACCAAGCGCAGGCCCTCCGGAGCACGCTGACCGGCCTCGTTGCAGTTGTCGGCGGGGACCAGGAAGGTTTCCGCGCCTGCCTCGCGCGCCGCGATCATCTTGTACTGGATGCCACCGATCGGACCGACCTTGCCGTCCTGGTCGATGGTGCCGGTGCCCGCGACGAACTTGCCGCCGTTGAGTTCGCCCGGCGAGAGCTTGTCGACCAGCGAGAGGCTGAACATCAGGCCGGCCGACGGTCCGCCGATATCGGCGAGGTTGAACTCGACCTGCAACGGCGGACGTCCGCCTTCGCCCGGGGTGATGCCGAGGTAGCCCTTCGCCTCGTCACCGGGGCGAGCCGCCAGGGTGATCGGACTGGTCAGCTCGAGATCGCCGCGACGGTGGACGACGGTGATGGTGGTGCCGGGCGCCTTGGTGCCGACGATGTCGATCACGTCCTTGGGCGCGGTGATCGGGGCGCCGTCGATGCTGATCAGCTCGTCACCGACCTCGAGCACGCCGTTGGCCGGGCCTTGCTCGCCGAGTCCGCGGACCAGCACGACCGTCGGCATCTTCAGGTAGTGCAGCGCGGCGACCTCGGCATCGCTCTCGGAATCCTTGAAGTCCTGTTGGTTGGACTTGTCGACCTCCTCGCGTGACACGCCGGGCGGGTACACCTCGGCGCGTGGGACAAGGCCGTGCTCACCGCTGGCCCAGAACCCGAACGCCTCGAACAGGTTCAGCCCGTCGCGCACCGACACGGTCGTCATGTTCAGGTGCCCGCTCGTGGGATCCAGTGGCGCGCCGGTGACATCGACCACCTGCTTGCCCTCGACCTGGCCGAGGGTGTCGAAGGTGGGGCCGGGGCCCAGCGCGACGAACGGCACGGTGACCACGCTGCCTGCCACACCGAGCACGAGGACAGGGACGAGGGCGACGATCAGGGTGAGGATCCGACGATTCACTCGGACCACAGTAGTGATCAACGCCCGTGACCGACGGCAGTGGCACGCTTTACGGCGTGGGCGTCGTCGCGCGATTTCGCGATGCGCGAACACCGTGGGCCCGGGGGTCCCGCGTAACGTAAGAGGTATGAGCGATCTCCCCTTCGGCTTCTCGACCGGCGACGACGACGATTCCGGCAAGCGTCGCGACGAGGGCAACGGACCCGGCGGAAACGATCCGTTCGGGTTCGGAGCGGGCGGCGCCGGCGGTGCGGGCGGCTTCGATCCGTCGCAGCTGGGCCAGATGCTGAGCCAGCTCGGGCAGATGATCAGCGGCATGGGCCAGGGCATGGGTCCCGGCGGCGCGCAGTCCGGCCCGGTCAACTACGACGTCGCCAAGCGACTGGCCCGCCAGCAGCTCGGCTCCACCATCGCCCCGATCGCGTCGGGGACCACGACCGCGGTGACCGACGCGGCGCACCTGGCCGAACTGTGGCTCGACGGCGCCACGGTGCTGCCCGCGGGCGCCACCAAGACGGTCGCGTGGACCCCGAACGACTGGATCGAGGAGACGCTGCCCACCTGGAAGCGCCTGTGCGATCCGGTGGCCGAGCAGATCTCGGGCATGTGGACGGCGCAGTTACCCGAGGAGGCCAAGCAGTTCGCCGGGCCGATGGTCGGCATGCTCGGCCAGATGGGCGGGCTGGCGTTCGGCTCCCAGCTCGGTCAGGCGCTCGGCCAGCTGGCCAAGGAGGTGCTGACCTCCACCGATATCGGTCTGCCGCTGGGCCCGGCCGGTACCGCCGCGCTACTGCCGACCGCGATCTCGGCGTTCAGCGAGGGGCTCGAGCAGCCCGAGAGCGAGATCATGGTCTTCCTTGCTGCCCGCGAGGCCGCCCACCAGCGGCTCTTCGCGCACGTGCCGTGGCTGCGTCAGCAGGTGCTCGGCGCCGTGGAGGACTACGCGCGCGGCATCAAGATGGACTTCTCCGCGATCGAGGAAGCCGCGCAGGGCATCGACCCGATGTCGCTGAGCGACCCCTCCAAGCTGGAGGAACTGCTCTCCCAGGGCACGTTCGAACCGCAGACCACGCCGGAGCAGAAGCAGGCGCTCGAGCGTCTGGAGACCCTGCTGGCGCTGATCGAGGGCTGGGTCGATGTCGTGGTCAGCGACGCGGTGGGTGAGCGTCTGCCGGGCGCGAACGCGCTGTCGGAGACACTGCGTCGCCGCCGGGCGACGGGCGGACCCGCCGAACAGACATTCGCCACGCTCGTCGGCTTGGAGTTGCGGCCGCGCAAGGTGCGTGAGGCCTCGGCGCTGTGGCGGCGGCTCACCACCGACGCGGGGATGGAGCGGCGCGACAAGGTGTGGGAACACCCCGATCTGCTGCCCGATTCCACTGATCTCGACTCGCCCGCCGGGTTCATCGACTCCATCATCGGTGGCAGCACCGGCGCATTCGACGACCCGCTGGCCCAGCTGGCCGCGACCGAGGCGCGGGAGCGCGACGCGGCCGGTCTCGGCAAAGCCGAGGCCGAAGAGTCCGATTCCGACGAAACCCCGCGCTACGAGGGTGATTCCGACTCGGATTCCGGCAAGGCCTGATCCACCTCGCCGCCGAGGTCGGTGAGAAACTTCCGATCTCGGTGGCGCAACACGGTTCCGAGGCTAACGTTCGTCGCGAAACGCGGCGACGACCCGCGGTACAGCGGTTGTTCACACTGCGGAATCCGTCGGCCGACACGCCGAAAGCCTGTGGATAACTGCACTTTCGGCGCACCTCGCGCCGCTGTCGGATGCCGATACTTTTGGCATGACGACCACTTCCCCACTGCGCGGGCCGATGCTCAACCCGCGAGTGACCACCCTGGTTCGCCCGTCCGGCACGGTCCAGCTCGGCTGGGACCCCGAACGCGCACTGCTGCTGGAAACCACCGATCACGACACCGGTACCGTTCTCGCCTTCCTCCGCCTGCTCGACGGCTTGCAATCGCGGCCCCAGATCATCTGGCGGGCAGGTGAATTCGGCATCAGCCCCGATCGCACCATGGGCATGCTCACCGCGATCGAGCGTGCGGGCCTGCTGCTCGAGCCCGAACCCGCGCTGGGCAAGATCCGCGGTATCACCGTGCACGGCCTCGGCCCGCTCTCGGACGCCGTAGCGATCGGATTGCGGCGCATGGGTTTTCGCCCCACCCGCTCGCGCGCGTACCGACCCGACAGTCCGCCAGGTACCGCCACGGGCGATCTGGTGGTACTCACCGACGCGTTGATGATCGACCCCGGACTGTCGGTGGATCTGGTGTTGCGCCGGGTGCCGCACCTGCAGGTCCGAGTTCGCGACGGGGTCGGCGTGGTCGGCCCGCTCGTACTGCCCGGCGAAACCAGCTGCCTGCGCTGTGCCGACCTGACCCGGGCCGGATTCGATCACGACTGGCCGCATCTGGCCGCCCAGCTACTGGGCCGCACCGGGCACGCATCCCCGGCGGGCATCGCGGCGACGACCGCGCTGGCGCTCGGCGAACTGGAGGCGATCGTCGCCTGTTCACCGCGGCGTCCACCGCGCACTCTCGACGCCACCGTGGAATTGAACCTCGACACCCACGAGATCCAGCGCCGGCCGTGGCTGCCACATCAGGAATGCGGGTGCCGGAACATGACCTCCCGCGCGCCGGAAACCGCCCGGTGACGGGCGTCGCATCAGCCGGTGTGAGCATTCTTATGGCACACACCCCGCGAGTTCGGCCATGATGGGTACCGTGTCCGAGATCGTGCGCCGCAGTTCCAGCCGCAATGCCAAGTTGGCCAAGATTCCGCTCGGCATCGCCGGACGAGCCGCTGTCGGGTTCGGCAAGAAGCTCGTCGGTGGTGACAAGAAGCAGATCAACGCGAACCTGAACCAGAAAGCAGCCGAGCAGCTGTTCACCGTGCTCGGTGAGCTCAAGGGCGGCGCGATGAAGTTCGGGCAGGCGCTGAGCGTGATGGAGGCCGCGGTCCCGGAGGAGTTCGGCGAGCACTATCGCGAGGCGCTGACCAAGCTCCAGGCCGCCGCACCGCCGATGCCCGCCGAGACGGTGCACCGCGTGCTCGACCAGCAGCTGGGCACCAAGTGGCGGGAACGCTTCGCGTCCTTCGACGACACCCCGGCCGCCTCGGCCAGCATCGGCCAGGTGCATCGCGCGGTCTGGTCCGACGGCCGCGCGGTGGCGGTGAAGGTGCAGTATCCGGGCGCCGACGACGCGCTGCGCGCCGACCTGAAGACGCTGTCGCGGATGACCGGGCTGCTCTCGTCGGTGATCCCCGGCGCCGATGTGAAGCCGCTGCTCGCCGAGATCACCGAACGCACCGAGGAAGAACTCGACTACCGCATCGAGGCCGCCAACCAGCGCCGCTTCGCCGCCGCGTTCGATGGCCACCCCACCATCGCGATCCCGAAGGTGGTGGCGGGCGCGCCGAAGGTGATCGTCACCGAATGGCTCGACGGCACCCCGGTGTCGGCGCTGATCAAGGCAGGCGCGGAGGATCCCGAGGGCACCCGGGCGCAGCGCAACCGGATCGCCGAGCTGATGGGAACCTTCCACTTCAGCTCGCCCGAACTGGTCGGCCTGCTGCACGGCGACCCGCACCCCGGCAATTTCCTGGTGCGGGCCGACGGCACCTTGGCCGTGCTCGACTTCGGCGCGTGTGCGCCGATGCCGGACGGCTTCCCGGAGATCCTGGGCCGCATGCTGGCCCTCGCTGTCGCCGACGAGCACGCGGCCCTCACCGAGTTGCTCTACGAGCACGGCTGGGTCATTCCCGGCCGGGTGGTGACCCACGAGGAGATCGAGGCGTACCTGCGCCCGTTCAGCGACCCGATTCGCACCGACACGTTCCACTTCACCCGCTCGTGGATGCAGCGGGTGGCGGGCAAGGCCTCCGAGTTCTCCAGCCCGGAGATGAAAACCGCTCGTGCCCTGCAACTTCCGGCCGAGTACCTCACTGTCTTCCGGGTGCTCGGTGGCTCGGTCGGCATCTTGGCCCAGCTCGACGCGGAACTCGGCTTCATGAACCTGGTCCGCACCTGGGTGCCGGGCTTCCGCGCCGAACAGGCGTCGTAGGCGCACCCTCACCCGGGGCGTCTCAGTCGACGGAAGCCCTGGACGAGCGTCGGCCCACCGTGCACAGCACGTGCACCGCGATGCCGACCACGGCGGCCATGGTGACTCCGCTGCCGAGTAGCAGCTTCAGATCGGCGGGGAAGCCGCGATAGAGGGCGGGAACCAGAATCGGCAGCAGGCCCGCGGTGAGGGCCGCGGTGGTGGTGAGCAGGGCCGCGTCGTCGTTCAGGTCGACTTCGCGGAACAAGCCGATCGCGGAAGCGATGATCGTGGCGAACACGATGGCCGCCGTCGCGCCGACGACAGGACCGGGTAGCGAATTCACGATCCGGCCGACCGGCGCCACGAACGCGGCCAGGATCAACATCAGGCCGGTCAGCGCGGTGACGTAGCGACTGCGAACACCGGTGAGCCGGATCAGCCCGATGTTCTCACCGCTGGTCACCATGGTCGGTCCACCGAACAGCCCGGAGAACAGGGAGGTGACAGCGTCACCGCGGATCGTGCGCCCGACCGTCGGCGCGGTGTCGATCTGCTTGCCGACGACCTGCGCGTTGAGCACCGTTTGCCCGGTGGCCTCGGCCATCGAGCCGATGCTGAACACCAGCAGCGGCACGGCCGCCAGCAGGTCGAAATGCGGTGCGCCGAACAGCAGCGGCTCCGGCAGTTGCACCAGCGCGTCACCCGGGGCGAGCGTGAATCGGCCGAGCGCCGCCGCCACCGCGGTCCCGACCCCCATCCCGATCAGCACCGACACGCGTCGCCAACCGGGAGGCAGGAAACGGTGTGCCAGCACTGTCGCCGCGATCGTCACCCCGGCGATGGTCACCGACCTGACCGGGGTGGGGTCGTCGGCGGAGGTGATCAGATTCGCGCCGACCTTCACCAGGTTCACCCCGATCACCAGGATCATGCTCGCGATCACGACCATCGGCAGGAACCGCACCAGCTTGCGCGCGATCGGCACCAGCGCGATGCCCGCGACCGCGGTGATCAGTACCGCGCCGGTGGCGGTGGCGGGGTCGTAGGTCTGCGCGGTCTGGATGAACAGCACCACCGCCGCGCCACCGGGCAGCATGACGAACGGCAGCCCGGCTCCGAGACCGTATCGGCCCCCGGACTGCAGGATGGTGCCGATACCGCTGAAAAGCAGTGCGCCACAGAGCAGGGCGCGGGCCGCCTCGTCGTCCAGGTGCAGGCTGCGGCTGATCAGCAGCACCGAGGTGAGCGGCATCGCGATCATCACCACCAGGTGCTGTAGTGCACCGGCGAAAGCCCGGCCCGCGGGCGGAATCTCGTCGACCGGCGCCACCATCGGTTCGGTCACCGCAGCCATGGGAGTTCCTCGGCGCGGTAACGGTAGGCACGGAAGATCGCGTTGGAGATACCCGGAAACACCTGGGCGGTATCGGGATCGGGGTATTCGGTGAACGAGGGCACCACGTACTCCCAGCAGATCTCCCGTTCCGGGGTCACCTCGAAGATCCGGCCGAACGCCGCCTCGGTGATCAGCGTGTTGCCGTTGGGCAGCCGCTGCGCGCCACCCATGAAGGGAGTGAAGAACGCCTCACGCGGGGAGTCCTGATAGGTCCACCCGACTTCGCCGGTAGCAGCGTCTATTTCGATGACGCGGCTGTAGGTGACCGACTCTCCGGTGCGGAAGGTGCCGTTGTCGAACACCAGGATCTGGCCGTCGCCGAGCGGGGTGGCGTGATGCTGTTGAGCGACGGTGTCGCGGTCGGCGAGCTCGGTGACCGCGCCGGTGCGCCGATCGATCAGGATCACCGCGGAGACACTGCGCAGACTGGCCACCACCGTGTGCTCGTCGAGCGGGTACACGCTGTTGATCAGCGGCCAGTGCTCACGCCAATAGTGCGGCTGCAGCGCGAATTTCGCGGGATCGAGATGCTCGACCGCGCGCCACTCCCAGATCGGCGCGCCGTCGGGGCCGACCTCGCGGATCACATCGGACCAGACGATCCCGTCGGCTTCGGTGCCGGGCACACCGCCCTGGATCCGTGCCGCGTCGGCGCCGGTGAGCGGCTGCACTGCGGCGTAGAGCACGCGCCCGTCGTCGTAGTGGTGGGCGTCGTGGTGGGCCAGATCGTCGCGGATCTCGGACAGTTGGGCACCGGTGTGGTCGTAGCGGGCCATCGAACCGCCGGAGTACTTGCGCCACATGGCGAACAGGGGTGCACGGGCCAGGGTCGCACCGTTGTAGGCGAGGGAGCCGTCGGCGAGGATGCGGGCGTGTCTGCCCGGGCGGTAGGGCAGGTGCCACTGGTGGACGATCGCGCCGTCGAGGTCGACCAGGTCGACTCGGCCGTTGCCCGCCAGCGGCGCGTAGAGCGTGAAGCCGGGCGAGGCCAGCTCGGCATCGCTGCCGATCAGCCCGATGCCCCGGCGCTTGAGGGTGTTCTGTTCCATGCCGCCTCTTCCTGAATATTCGACCCCACTGAATATTCAGTAGAATCGCGCACACGGGAACCGTTCCGATCATGGTGCGCGAAACCGGCTCACCCCCTGGTCGGACACCGAAACAGCGGACCAGCACCGGTTGCGGGCACTGAAAATTCACTACAGTCACACGCACAGCCAGGACCGAGGACACGGAGGCGATCAGTGGCCAGTGAGCACATCCGGAATCGGCAACTCGGCACCGTGATCCGCGATCGGCGCCTCGCCGCCGAATACACCCTCGCCCGCCTTGCCACCGAAACCGGTCTGTCCCAGTCATTTCTGAGCCAACTCGAGAACGGCCGGACCAACACCAGCCTGCGCTCGCTCCAGCTGATCGCCGACGCCCTCTCGACCACCGCGACAGCCCTGCTGGCCGCGGCCGACGACACCGCGCCCGCGGCCGTGGTCCGCGCCGCCGACGACACCGCCCTGCCCCAAACCGAGCCCGGTGCGGGCACCGTACGGTCCCTCGTCCACGGTGACCGCGACCTGCGCGCCCTGGAATTCACCGGCGGCACCGATCGCGGTGACCGCGATTTCGTCCACCGATCCGACGAGATCATCCACGTGATCCGCGGCCGGATCTCCCTGATCGCCGAGGGCACCGAACACGACCTCGGCGCCGGTGACACCTATTACTGCCGCGCGGGTGAGAAGCACAGGTGGTGGGCGCACTCCCCGGACACCACCACAT
This sequence comes from Nocardia sp. NPDC056541, assembly GCF_042794235.1. Classification (NCBI taxonomy): domain Bacteria; kingdom Bacillati; phylum Actinomycetota; class Actinomycetes; order Mycobacteriales; family Nocardiaceae; genus Nocardia; species Nocardia sp. NPDC056541. The sequence continues at coordinate 93,317 of NZ_JBHTUD010000008.1, read as the reverse complement.
TGGTCCTCGCCGTCGCCGACGGTCGCACCGTCAAACGCGCATCCCGCATATAGCAAAACGAACCGCTCACCATGACGAGGTGAGCGGTTCGCTTGCGGTACAACCCTTTTCCCGGGTTCATGCCACGATCGCGACCTTGCGCGGGCGACCGCGGGGGCGCTTGCGGGCGATCACGACACCCTGGTCGAAGATCTCACCGCCCCACACGCCCCACGGCTCGGCACGATCGATGGCCGCGGTCAGGCAGCCCTTGCGGATCGGGCAGGCCGCGCACAGTTCCTTGGCCTGCTCGAGATCGGTGGGGCTCTCGGCGAACCACAGATCGGGGTTTCCGCCCCTACAGGGCAGAGTCTTGGTGACCTCACGGACGCGAGGGGTCTGCGCCACGGTTCGGCATGTCACGTCAGTAGTGGCCGTCGGCCAGTCCTGGGCGGTGAACACGTCGTTCTCCTTCAGCTCGTTTGCAGCGGTCGAATGTTCGGTGTGCGAACCCGGTGCCAACGGCTGAGGAGCCGAAATAAAGATGGCCACGGTTTTCGCTTCTCGCGATCCGTGGCCAGGAGGTCTGGGAGGTGTTCCCTACCTAGTTCGACATCTCTGTCGAGACCTGATCACGGTCGCTGGGTGGACGCGGAGGCGGATTGCGCCGGTGAACTCCGGTGCGTAACCGGCTTCCTCGGCGATTGCTGCCGGTGCCGCGACGGCGGTCGGCTGCCAACCCACGTTGGGCTTGTCCTGGAGACGAATCGGAGTGTGCTGATGAACGACAGTCATCGGCACAGCTTTGGCATCGACGCCGGACAGGCCGGTCCCCTGCAGAGCGAGGACCCCCCGGGAGGCGGACATGACAAATCCGTTCACCAGGACGCGATTGCTCATCGCATCGAACGTGGTGTTCGTGTTCGTGTTCATGTGTCTGCCTCCCTCCTGAACTCGTGTGTGAACAATTACCGCGCACCGGGATCACTCTCGGTGCGTGTTCTCCACCATAGGCAATGATCGAGAACCGAACAACTTATTTTCTACCTGGGGTTTTGTGCTGTTGCCCGCAAACGTGACGCAACGATGGCGAGCACATCGGCACCGTACTGTTCGATCTTCTTCGCGCCGATGCCGGCGATGGCCGCCAGCGCGGCGTCGTCGGCGGGCAGCTGTTCGGCGATGGCGGTGAGGGTGGTGTCGGTGAACACCACGAAGTCGCGCCGCTGCAACGCTTCGGCCTTCTCGGCTCGCCATTCCTTCAGTGCCTCGAGCAGCTGCGGGTCGACCTCGCCCGGGCAGCGCCTGCACCGGCCGAGCATGGTGGCATAGGTGCCGATCAGCGGCTTGAGGCACACCCGGCACAGTGGACGCGGGGTGTCGGCCTTGACCGGGACTTCCACGGCGATCCGCGAGGCCGCCGAACTGTCCGGAATCAACCCGTTGAGGAACCGCGACCGGGTCACCGGCCGATAGTCACCGCTCGCTTGCAGCCGCCTTTGGGTCCACGACAGGCTCAGATGTTCGCGTGCCCGCGTGACACCGACATAGAGCAGCCGGCGCTCCTCCTCCAGTCCCGCTTCGTCGACGGGCGCGTTCTTCCGGCCGAGCACATGGAAGATCGGCAGCGTGCCGTCGGTGAGCCCGGCCAGGAACACCGCGTCCCATTCCAGGCCCTTCGCCGCGTGCAGCGAAGCCAGAGTGACACCGTCGACGATCGGCGGATGCTTGGCCTCCGCGCGGGTCGCGAGCTCGCGCAGCAGCGCGGTGAGATCCATGTCGTCGTCGTGGCTGACCAGTTCCTCGGTGAGCTGCACCAGCGCCAGCAGCGCCGACCAGCGTTCCTTCGCCTGCGCACCGGCCGGTTCCTCCGCGGTCAGCCCGACCGGCGCCAGCGCGGCCCGCACCAGCGTGATCAGCGACGACCCACTGCGCGCCGCGTCGGGCAGATCGTCGCGAGCGTCGACCTGGCGCAGCGCCGACACCGCCTGCCGCACTTCCTGACGCTGGAAGAACCCCTCGCCGCCGCGCACCTGGAACGGAATCTCCCGCGCCCCGAGCACCTGTTCGAACGGTTCCGACAGCGCGTTGGTCCGGTACAGCACCGCGATCTCGGACGCCGGGGTTCCGGCGGCGATCAGCTTCTCGATCCGCCCGGCGACCGCGACGGCCTCGGCCTGCGCGTCGGCGTACTCGGCGAATTCCGGCTCGGGCCCGTCGGATCGCTGACCGATCAGGGCAAGGCGGGTGCCCGCGATGCGTCCGCGCGCCGCACCGATGACCTGGTTGGCCAGCGACACCACCTGGGGTGTCGACCGGTAGTCGCGTTCGAGCCGCACCACGGTGGCGTCGGGGAAGCGCCGGGAGAAATCGAGCAGGTAGGACGGGGTGGCCCCGGTGAACGAGTAGATGGTCTGGTTCGCGTCGCCGACCACGGTCAGGTCGTCGCGCTCGCCCAGCCACGCGTCGAGCACTCGCTGCTGTAGCGGCGTCACGTCCTGGTATTCGTCGACGACGAAACTGCGATAGCGACCGCGGAATTCGTCGGCGACGGCCGGATAGTCCTCGAGTGCGGCCGCGGTGTGCAGGAGCAGGTCGTCGAAGTCGAGCAGCAGGCCGTCGGCGGAGGCTTTCGCGGATTCGTAGCCCTGGTACACCTCGGCGACCTTGGCGACGTCGACCGGCGCGTCACGATGATGTCTGGCGGCAGCGGCCGGATAGTCCTCCGGGGCGATCAGCGACGCCTTGGCCCATTCGATCTCGCTGAGCAGGTCGCGCACCATTTCGGTGGAGGCACGCAGCCCCGCCCGCTGCGCGGCCTGCGAGACGATGGGGAACTTGCTGTCGATCAACCGCCACGGCACATCCCCCACCACCTGCGGCCAGAAATACCGCAACTGCCGCAGCGCCGCGGCGTGGAAGGTGCGCGCCTGCACCTGCCCGGCATCGCCCCCGAGTCCCATCGTGCGCAGCCGATTGCGCATCTCTCCCGCCGCGCGTGCGGTGAACGTCACCGCCAGCACCTGGTCGGCCTTCACATGCCCGCCCGCGATCAGGTGCGCGATCCGATGCGTGATCGTCCTGGTCTTACCGGTCCCCGCACCCGCGAGAACACAGACCGGCCCCCTCGGTGCCCGCACCGCGGCGGCCTGTTCCGGGTCGAGGGCGGTGAGATCGAGTGCTGGCACGCGCACCATCATGACAGCGCCCACCGACAACGTGCCGCGACGCCCGCGGATGCAGGGGCAAGGAACACAGCGCCACCTCGCGACGTTGCACATCCCGTGACTGAAGCAACCCCAGATCTGACGATGTACTCGACCACCTGGTGCGGCTACTGCCGGCGCCTGCGGACCCAGCTCGACGAGGCGGGCATCACCTACTCGGTGATCGATATCGAGGACGATCCCGCTTCGGCCGAGTTCGTCGGCAGCGTCAACAACGGCAACCACGTCGTGCCGACGATCAAGTACCGCGACGGCTCCACCGCGACCAACCCATCGCTGGCCGCGGTCAAGCAGGCATTGGCCGCCCAGCAGGCCTGATTCGCCGCGTCAGTCCGCCCAGGACTCGATGATCGAGCGCGCGATCGAGATGGACCCGGGGACGAGCAGCCGGGCGCCGGGTTCGCGCGCCGACCAGTCGCCGAGCCGCAGTGCCGCGCGGACCTCCTCGCGGGTGAACCAGTGCGCCTCGGCGATCTCGCCATCGGAGAACACGAGTTCCTGGGCGGGGTCGCCGACCGCGGCGAAGCCGACCATCAGCGAGCGCGGGAACGGCCACGGCTGGCTGCCGAGATACTCGATCTCGCGCAGGTCGACACCGACCTCCTCGCGGACCTCGCGTTCCACGCAGTGCTCCAGCGATTCACCGGCTTCGACGAAGCCTGCCAGCAGTGAGAACATCGTCTCCGGCCAGCTCTGCTGACGGGCCAGCAGCACCCGATCGGCGCCGTCGTGGACCAGGCAGATCACGGCGGGGTCGATCCGTGGGAACTCTTCCTCGCCTGCCGCGGTCAGCCGCGACCAACCGCCGCGCGCCGTCGTGGTCGCCGTGCCGTCGCCGCCGTGATACCCGGCCCGATCGTGCCAGTTGAGCAGCGCGTACGCGGTGGACAGCAGTTCCGCGGTGAAATCGTCGACAGCGCCGAGGGTTCGCAGATCCTTCAGGGTGCCGTCCAGATCGTTCGCTCGCACCGCCCACAGGTGGCTGCCATCGGCGGCACCGAGGAACACCGCGCCCTCACCGGGCTCCTGCGCCACCGAGACGGCAGCGTCGAGGACGATCTTGCCGTCCTCGACCCGCACTTTCCCCCGCGCGTCGATACGCAGAATCTTCGCTTTCCCCCACCCTTCGCGCAGGGCGCCGGGATCGAGCCGGGCGTGCTCGGCCCGGTCGATGGTGGAACGTGACAGCAGCGGAACGTTTTTCAGCCGGAACGACACGATCCGAGCATAGAGCGAAGGCGCGGGCGCGGGTGCGCCCGGGCGGCCGACTACTTTCCGGCGCGACGGATGTAGAGCAGTTTGTCGCCGGTGTCGAGGGCATCGACCTCGGGTTCGCCGACCCTGATCAGCGCGCCGTTGCGCACCACACCGAGCACGATATCGCTGAGATGGCGCGGCGATCCGCCCACTTCGGTCGTCTCCACCTCGCGTTCGGCGACGGCGAAGCCCTGCTCGGGCGTGAGCAGGTCTTCCATCATCTCCACGACCGTCGGCGTGGTGGTGGCGATACCGAGCAGCCTGCCCGCGGTCTCCGAGGACACCACCACCGAGTCGGCGCCGGACTGGCGGACCAGGTGGGTGTTCTCCGCTTCGCGGATGGCCACCGAGATCTTGGCCGTCTTGTTCAGTTCGCGCGCGGTGAGCGTCACCAGCACGGCGGTGTCGTCGCGATTGGTGGCGACGACGACCGCGGCGGCACGCTGCACACCGGTCAGTCGCAGCACATCGGACTTGGTCGCCGAACCGTGCACGGTCACCAGGCCCGCCGCGGCAGCGGCCTCGAGCGCGATGGGATCGGTGTCGACCACCACGATGTCGGACACCTGGATCCCGTCACCGACCATCGCATCGATCGCGGTCCGGCCCTTGGTGCCGTAGCCGACGACGACGGTGTGATTACGCACGGTGTGCCTCCATCGCTGAATCTTGAATGCCTGCCGCGACCGTTCGGTCAGCACGCCGAGAGTGGTACCGACCAACACGATGAGGAACAGGACGCGCAGGGGGGTGATGACGATGATGTTCACCAACCGCGCCGACGGGGTCACCGGGGCGATATCGCCGTAGCCGGTGGTCGACAGCGACACCGTGGCGTAGTACATCGCGTCCAGGAACGACAGCTCGTCGCCGGTGTTGTCGCTGTAGCCGTGGCGGCCGACGTAGACCACTGTCGCGGCGGTGAACAGCAGTGCGATCGCGAACAACACGCGACGGGTGAGCGAAACCCACGGGCTGGACTGCGCCGCCGGGATCCGCAACAGACCGACCAGGGCGTAGTCGGGACTGCTGCTCAACCCGACCGGGTTGCGCGTGTCACCGAACATGCCTGCTCCTGTATTTCTGGCGGCTGGCGCCGCGGGTTTTCGGCCTGGGTACCTTGGTCTTCCCTCCCGCCGGGCACTCCTTCGTCGCACCCTCTGGTCAGTCCAGATCAAGGCGGCCGAAAACCCGGCGGCGACCGCAACACTATCGGCTCAGTGAACCTCGTGTGGATCGGTGTCGGCGTTTTCCGGTGCGGCGTCGCGGATGAGGCGCTCCAGCTCGGCGGGGCCCGCCAGTCGCGCGGGGGCGATGGTGCGGCCGGAGCGGATGTAATGGAATGCGGCGCCGACACGTTGGAGCATCCGGTCCTCGGTCTCGCCGGTGCGCGCGGCCATCAGGCGGGCCCAGGCGAGGCGGTAGACAGCCAGCTGCACGGCGACGGCGGGCTCGTCGGCGGGGCCGGGTTCGGCGCCGGTCTTCCAGTCGACCACGATCCAGCGGCCGCCGGGTTCGGCGAAGACGGCATCCATGCGACCGCGAATCACCGTGCCCGCGATGCTGGTTTCGAAGGGCACTTCCACGTCGACCGGATTGCGGTGCGCCCACGGTGAGCGGCGGAAGGCGGACTGCATGGCGGCGAGTTCCTGGTCGGCGCGTCCCATTTCGGTGGTGCTGTCGGCGGCGCCGGGCAGTTCGTCGAGGCCGAGCAGCTGTTCGGTGCCGAACCAGGATTGCACCCAGGCGTGAAAGGCGGTGCCGCGCCGGGCCATCGGGTTCGGGGGGTACGGGAGCGGGCGGCGCAGACGGGCGGCCAGGCGGGTCGGGTCGGCGCGGAGTTCGACGAGGGCGGTGGCGGGGAGTTGGCCGGGAAGTTCCACCTGCTGTTCGGCGAGTTCGGCGGCGGTGAATTCGGCGAGGAGGGCGTCGACATCGTTGACCCAGCCCTCGGGGTCGTCGATCTCGGCCTGATCGTCGGCGGTGCTGTGGGCCACCGATGTGCCGCTGCGCAATTCGTCGAGTGCTTCGCGGACGAGGGCGGCGCCCTGTTCGATGGGATCGCGACGGTTGCCCAGTGGGTCGCGTGGCCACGGGGCGGTCGGCGGGTTGTCGGCGAACGGGTTCACCGCGTCCGGTGGTGGCTTGTCGTCCCAGCGGGCGACGGTGGCGACGCCGTAGGCCTCGCTGCCCGGGTTCTCGTTCGCCTCCTTGAGCTCGAGCAGGAAATCCGACGGACCCTTCTGCGAGGTCCCCGTCTCGGGCCAGTAGTAGGCCGAAACCAGCAGGACTCGTTCGGTTCTGGTGAGCGCCACATAGAACAGGCGCCGTTCCTCGTCGAGCCGGCGGCTCTTGAGCGCGTCCTTGTGGTCGGCAATCGCGTGTTCGAGTTCGGAGCGGTCACCCACGGCGCTCAAGTCCAGGACGGGCACGCCCTCGGACGCGTCCGGCTGGGCGCGGTCGCCGCGCAGCGTGGTGGGGAGTTCGGTGAGCGCGCCGAGCCAGGTGCTCAGTGCGGTGGTCGACGGGAACACCGTGGCGCTCACGTGCGGCACGGCGACGACTTCCCATTCCAGGCCCTTGGCGGCGTGCACGGTGAGCACCTGCACCCGGTCGCGCGCGACCTCGACTTCGCCTGGCTCCAAACCGTTTTCGACCGATTCCGCCGCGGTGAAGAAGGCGAGCAGGCCGCTCAGCGATGCCCGGGAATCGGCCGCGTACCCGGCGACCACCTCGGCGAAGGCATCGAGGTGCTCGCGTCCGGCGCCACCACCGGCGATCGCCCGCCTGGCCTGGGTCTCCACCCCGACGCCGATCGTCCGTTCGACATCGGCGACGAGTTCCACCAGCGGCTGCCCACTGCGTTCGCGCAGTGCGGCCAGCTCCTCGCTCAGGGCAGCGATCCGCGCGAACCCGGCCTCCGAATACTGGTCCGCCGCACCGGGGTCGGCGATGGCGTCGGCGAGACCGGCTTTCTCGGTCGGTTCGGGCGCGACCTCGCGCAACGCCGTCGCGAGTCCGGCCGCGTCGGTGATGGCGTCGGTGGCACCCGACCCGCTGCTGATGGACAGCATCTGCGCTCGCCGCGCCAGTGCGGCCAGGTCCGCCACCCCGATCCGCCACCGGGCCCCGGTGAGAATGCGGACCGCCGCGCTTCCGGTCCCCGGCTCGGCGATCAAGCGCAGAGTGGCGACGATATCGGCGACCTCCGGCGTCGCCAGCAACCCACCGAGTCCGACGATCTCCACCGGCAATCCCTGCTCGCGCAGGGCCTCTGCCAGCGGCGCCGCATCGGCATTGCGCCGGATGAGCACCGCCGAGGTGGGCGGCGGACCCTCGTTCTCCCGCGCCGTCGCCCACTCGCGCGCGATCCGCTCGGCGATCCAGTCCCGCTCCTGCGCGATGGTTTCGGTGAGCGCGAACTCGACGACCCCCGCCTGCGATTGCGGTTTGGCCCGCAACGCGTCCACCGTCGCCCCACCGGCCGCCCGCGCCACCGCCCGCAGCGGATCGGCCACCAGGTTCGCCAGCGCCAGCGCTTGGGGCGGGTTCCGCCAGCTGGTCAGCAGCGGCAACACCGGCGCGGGCACCCCTGGCGCAGCGGGGAAGTCCGTGGCGAAGCGCGGCAGGTTGGCCGCCGAGGCGCCACGCCACCCGTAGATGGATTGCATCGGGTCACCCACCGCCGTCACCGCGAGCGCACGCGAGAGCGGGGCGGATTCCCCCGGCACGGTGCGACTGCTGCCCTCGCGGGCCGCCGGCTCGCCTCGCGGCCGTTCGCCCCCACGCGCACCAGCGCTAGACATCCGCGCGCCAGGGTGATCGGCCGGCGACCGGGTGCCCGCGATGGCATCTTCGCGCTCATCCATCGCGAACAACGTGTCGGCTTCGCGTGTTCGAGCCGGGTGCTCCTCACCCCGGATCCGCACCGGCTCTCGCTGCCGATCTCGTTGTACCGCTTCGGCATTGCCGAACAGCGCCGACAACAGCACCCGTTGCGCGTGTCCGGTGTCCTGGTATTCGTCGAGCAGGACCAGTGTGAACCGCGCGCGTTCGGCGGCGGCGACTTCCGGATGGTCGACAGCCAATTGCGCGGCCAGCGACATCTGGGAGCCGAAATCCAGTGCGCCACGGCGGTTCAGCGCGTCGGCGAGCTGGCGAACCAGCGGGAGCAGCGCCACGCGCTCACGTTGCGCGGTCACCACGCCGACCAGTGCCTGGCTCGGTCCGCCGCGTTGCCGGGGGCCCGCGGGCAGCGTGTAGACGAGTTTCTCCAGCTCCGCGTGTGCCTCGGCCAACTGCTCCGGTTCCACCAGATGTTCGGCGAGCTGCCCGGACAGGGCGAGCACCGCCTCGGTCACCGAGACCGGCGTGCGATCGGTGTCGAGATCGCCGTCCCAGGAACGCACCACCTCGTGCGCGAGCTGCCACAACTGGGTCTGGGTGAGCAGCGCCGCCGAGGGTTCCACCGGCAACAACAGTCCGTGCGCGGTGAGCAGCCTGCCCGCGTACGAGTGGTAGGTGCTGATCTCGGGCTCGGCACCGGCGACGATCGTGCGCAACGCGCCACTGGGATCGATCTCACGCAGCAGCGGCGCGCCCGCCAACCGGGCGAGCCGGGTCCGGATCCGGGAGGTCAACTGCTGGGCGGCTTTTCGGGTGAAGGTCAACCCGAGTACTTCGTCCGGAGCGACCAGCTGGTTGGCCACCATCCACACCACGCGCGCGGCCATCGTCTCGGTCTTGCCCGCGCCCGCGCCCGCGACGACCAGCGTCGGCTCCGGCGGCGCGGCGATGACCGCCGACTGCTCATCGGTCGGGGGCGGCAGGCCGAGCGCGTCGGCCAACCGTTGCGGGGTGACGCGCACACCGCTCACTCGTCGGTCACCTGCCGTCCGGTGTCCTGCACCGGGCAACTGCCCGCGACCGGGCAGTGCCTGCACCCGTCGTTGCGCACCGCCAGATAGCCGGGCCCGCGCGTCGCGTCGGCCGCGTCGTGAATGGTGGTGCGCCACTGCTCGAGGCCGTCGCCGTCGAGCGCGCTCTGTGTCCGTTCGGCCGCGCCGGTCTTGCGGTTCGGCTTGGCGACATAGACCAACCGCGCGCCACCGGGGTCGGCCACGGGGGCAGGTTCGTCGGACTCGTCCTCGTCCAGCGCCCCGTGCGCGGCGGCCACCTGGTAGGTCGCCAGCTGCGCGTGATCGGCCACCGCCTTCTCGCTGACCGGCGTCTTGCCCGTCTTCACATCGACGATGACGAAGCGCCCCTGCGCATCTCGTTCGAGCCGATCGATGCGCCCCCGAATGCGTACGGCCCGTGCGCCTTCCGTGCGCGCGGGCAGCACACAGTCCACCGGCACCTCCACCCCGGCCTGGGTGAGCTCGCCGCGCGTGGTGCGCACCCAGGCGAGGAAGGTCTCCAGCATCGTCTCGGTGCGGCGTAGTTCCTGGCGCGAATGCCAGCCGTCGGCCGGGTCGACCGTTTTCCACGCCTGATCCAGCGCCGCCCGCACCTGCGCCTCGGGGACATCGCCCGCCAGCGCCTGCACGAGCGTGTGCACGAGATTGCCCTTCACGGCGTGCGGATTGTCACCGTCGGTGCCACCGTGGCGTTCCAGCGCCCATCGCAGCGGACAGGTGCGCAGCAGTTCGACCGTCGACGGTGACAACCCGATCGGGGAATCGTCGTCGTCCCAGAGTTCGCGCTGCGAACTGAGTTCGGCGGTGCCGTACCAGTCGCCGGGGTCGGTACCTGGCACGCCCGCGTCGGCCAGCCGCGCCAGCTGCCGAGCGGCGCGGTCACGCCGCTCGGGGTCGGCACCGGGATCACACACCACCCCGCGCAGTTCGGCGACGAGCGCGTGCATCACCAGCGCCCGTCCGGGATCGGCGACCGGCAGCGCGCCGGGTTCGCCGCTGTCGTCGTCGCCGACGAGTTCGGTGAGAAACCGCGAGGGCACCAGATCCTGGTCTCCCGCAGCGGATTCGACGGCGGTCACCAGCAACGACCGTCGCGCGCGGCTGCACGCCACCAGCAGCAGCCTGCGTTCCTCGGCCAGGATCGGCGCGGCGCGGCTCACGGTCGCGCTCGGATCGACCCCGGCGACCAGGTCGACGAGATCCTCGGTGTGCAGCAGCGTGCCCCGCGAGCGCGGGTTGGGCCAGATACCCTCCTGCACGGCCGCGACCGCCACCACATCCCATTCCCGGCCCGCCGCGGCGTGCGCGCTGAGCAGGGTCACCGCCTCACCCTCGGCGGTCAGCGGCCTACCCTGTTGCGCGAGTTGCTGGTGCAGCAGATATTCGACGAAACCGTCGATACTCGCCTTGGGCAACCGGTCGACGTAAGCGGCAGCGGCATCGAACAATTCGACAGCCGCGTCGAGGTCGCGGTCGGCCTGCATGCCCGGCGCCCCGCCACGTCGCGACTGCCGGAACCAGCGTCGCTCCAGCCGCGAATTCGTCCACAACGTCCACAGCACGTCTTCGAGCCCCTGCCCCCTGGCCTGGGTCTGTTTCGCCTTCGCCACCGCGCGCAACACGCGGCGCAGTGGCGCCGCCTCGACCTCGGTGAGCCCGTCGAGCAGCCGTTCCTCGCCGATACCGACGATCAGGTCGCGCAGCACCTCGGCCGAGGACTGATCGACCAGCGGCACCGCGGGCGACTCCGGGCGCACGGTTTCCACGACGGTGTGCGCGGCGGGCTGGTTTTCGGCATCGAGGAGGTCGATATCGTCGGGCAGCCGTTCGGCGATGTCCCAGTCCGGTTCGGGTTCCGGGCGCAGCGGATCCTCGGGGTCCGGGGGCGGCAACCATTCGTCGTCGATCGGATCCGGTTCGGGTTCAGCGATTTCCGGCGCGGGCACGGCTTCGTCCCAGAGCAGGAACTGGTCGGCTCCATCGACCAAGGGCTCGGCGAGCGCACCCGTGCGTTCCAGGTCGAGCACGCTGCGCCGCACACCGCGCCGCAACCGACGCAGGGCGATCTGGTCGGCCCCGCCGAGCGGCCCGGACAGCAGATCCATCGCGTCGTCCGACGAGAACATCGCATCGATCGCCCGGCGCGACCCCGGCCGCGACGCATCCCCCGCCAGCAACACCCGCAGCGCCAGCACCATCCACGCCGCCCCGCGCCGGCGTGCCAACGGCTCGGCCACCGCGGGCCTGCGCACCGGCACCCCGGCTGCCAGCAGGGCCCGCCGTAACGGCGCCAGCGACAACGGCACCGACCGCACGATCACCGCCATCGCCGACCACGGCACACCATCGGTGAGGTGCGCGCGGCGCAGATGGTCGGCGATCAGCGCCGCCTCCTTCGCCGGCGTCGACAACACCCGCACTCGCACACTCGACTCGTCGGCGGGAGGCAGATCGGCCGGGGGCGTCCACGCGTCCTCGGGCGGCGGTTCGTCCTCGGGCGGCAGGTCCTGCGGCACCGGCCACAGATCTGGTTCGGCGCTCGGACCGGCGTGGGCGAACAGATCGACGGCGCCCTCGAGTGCCGGGTCCTGGCCGACGACGGGCTGCCCCATGGGCTCGGGTGGTTCGTTCTCCTGTCCCGGCAGTACCCGGTGCCGCGCGCTCCCCGGCAACCTCGCCGCGATGCGCGCATTCGCCAAGCGGATCGGCGCGCCACTGCGATGGTTGTGACGCAGGATGATTCGCCGCTGCGCGACGGTGTCGAGGTCGGTGAGGAAGTGCGAATCCGCGCCGCGGAAGGTGAAGACGGCCTGGTCCGGGTCGCCGGTGACAACGGTGCTCGCGCTGCCGCTGCCGATGGCGCGCACGAGTGTCGCGGCCTGCGGGTCGAGGTGCTGGGCGTCGTCGACGAGCAGGTAGCGGATCCGATCCCGTTCGGCGGCGAGCAGATTCCGGTCGCCGGCCAGGGCATCGAGCGCCGCGCCGACCAGTTCCGCGGCGTCGAGCGCGGGCGCGGTGGCCTCCGGCGCGGCGACACCGACCGACCACCGCAGCATCGAGGCCTGTTCGTACCGCTGGAAGAAGCGCCCGGCCGCCACCCACGCGTCGTTGTCGTGCTCGCGACCGAGCGCCATCAGGTCTTCCGGGCCGAGCCCGCGCTCGGTCGCGCGCAGCATCAGGTCACGCAGTTGCTCGGCGAACCCGCCCAATGCCAGTGCGGGCTGTAATCGCGGCGGCCACAAACCGCCCGCCCCGGCTTCGATGTCGGCGAGATCTCCGCGCAGCATCTCCCGCAGCACCGCGTCCTGTTCGGCGCCGGTGAGCAGCCGCGGCGGCGGATTGCCGTGCAGATCCGCGTGCCGGCGCAGCACCGAGAACGCGTAGGAGTGCAGTGTGCGCACCATCGGTTCCCGGCTCGCGCCCGGAATACCACCCGCGGCGGGCCCCAGCTGGTGGGTGATCGCATCCCGCAACGCCGCGGCCGCGTGCTTGGTGTGTGTGAGGACCAGCACCGACGCCGGGTCGGCACCGTCGGCGATCCGCGCGGTCACCAGGTCGACCAGCAGCGCGGTCTTGCCCGTCCCCGGCCCGCCCATCACCTGCCAGGGTCGCCACCCGGGGCGCGGCGGCGCGGGCTGGGCCTGCTCGGCGAACAGCGCGCGAACGGACGCGCCCCAGGCCCGCGGCCGGGGCGCCCGCGTTGTCCGGCGCACGAGTCGCACCGAGCTATCCGATCGCACCACATCGGCTATTGCAACAGACCAGTCCGACACACCGGCGCACCCCTACCGCGAGGGCCGTACTGCGAGACCGCGCGCGACCGGCCAGAATGGCAGTCGTGTCGTCGCTTCATGTGCACCGATTCGGCCCCGCCGACGGTCCCGTCGTCCTCGCCCTGCACGGTCTCACCGGCCATGGCAACCGGTGGGAAACCCTCGCCACCGAGCATCTGCCCCAGGCCAGGATCATCGCCCCCGACCTGCGCGGACACGGCCGCTCCACCTCGCTGCCGCCCTGGGATCTGGAAACGATCGTCGCCGATCTCGCGCAGCTGCTGCGCGCCGAGACCGACGGCCCGGTCGTTGTGGTCGGCCACTCCTTCGGCGGCGCCGCAGGTATCTATCTGGCCCGGCAGCACCCCGACCTCGTGCGGGCGCTCGTCCTGCTCGATCCCGCCATCGGCATCGACGCGAAGCTGATCGAGCAGGTCGCCCTCGCCAACCTGGCCTCCCCCGATTACACCGATCTCGCCGAAGCCCGCTCCGACAAGCAGGTCAGCGCGTGGGGACCCGACGAGGTCGATCCCGAGGTGCTGGAACGGGAGTTGGCCGAGCACCTCGTGCCGACCGAGGGCGGCCGGGTCGGCTGGCGCATCTTCCAACCGGCCATCACCTCGTACTGGGGTCAGCTGGCGCGACCGTTCGTGTTGCCGCCCGCCGACCTGCCGACGGTGCTGGTGCGCGCCGCCAAGGTGCAGCCGCCGTATGTCACCGCGGAGTTCCTCGACGCCCTCACCGCCCACCTCGACACGTTCACCGCCGAGGTCTGGGACTGCGACCACATGGTCGCCCAGGCCCGCCCCGCCGACACGGCCGCGCTGATCGCCGCGGTGCTGTAGCCCGGTGGCCGTCACGACGGAGGAACAGGTGGAGAAGGTCCGCGAACTGGTCGCCGCGATTCCGCCCGGCCGGGTCGCCACCTACGGCGATATCGCCGCCGCGGCCGGGCTGTCCTCGGCCCGCACGGTCGGCTGGATCATGCGCACCGATTCCGCCGACCTCCCGTGGCACCGTGTCATCGGCGCGTCCGGACGTCCCGCCGCCCACCTGGCCGCTCGTCAGCTCCGGCTTCTCGGCGAGGAGGGCGTGCCGATCGTCGACGGCCGGGTCGTTCTGCGGACGGCGCGTCTCTGAGCACGCCGATCGTTGCTCCGCATCCGCCACGGACTTCCCGGCGGGAGCGGCCCGCTCGGCTGCGGGGTCTCGAGCATCGGGGCCGCGCCTACTAGCATGACTTTCGTGCCGATCACCCGATTCCGAGTCAGCCGATGACCGCCGATGCGATCGTGCTCGCCGGTGGGCGAGCCAGTCGGATGGGTGGGGTCGACAAACCGGCGATCATGATCGGTGGGCGGTCGATGCTCGATGCCGCGCTGGATGCCGTGCGCGACTGTGCCGAGGTCGTCGTGGTCGGTCCGCATCGCCCCGAACTCGATGCGCGGTTCGGGCAGGTTCGTGAGGTGCCACCGGGTTCCGGCCCGGTCGCGGCGATCGGCACCGGCCTCACCGCACTCGGCTCCACCGCGCCCTTGGTCGTCGTGCTCGCGGCCGACATGCCCTTCCTGACCGATGCGACCGTCCACGAACTGCTGCGCAGCGCAACCGAGTCCACCGCTGACGCCGTTTTCGCGATCGATGCTTCCGGTCGCCCGCAATACCTCGTCGGTGTCTGGCGACGCAGTGCGCTGGTGGCGGCACTGGCCGGACTGGATTCACTGGTGAACCAGCCCATGAAGGCCATCGTGCCCGCCGAGACCGTCCTGGTCGAGCTGCCCGACATCGCCGACTGCGACACCGAGGAAGAGGTCCGTCGCGCGCGCGAATCCTTGGCCACCGACCGCGCGTCGGACCGCCTCGATCTCACCGAAGCGCGCGAGCGTATCGGTTCCGGCCTCACACCCCTGGTCACCTACGAGGCCGCCCTGGACGAGGTCTCCGGTGCCGCGCTGGCCGCCGCGATCACCGCCGCGGGACCACTTCCCCGCTTCGATGTCTCGGCGATGGACGGTTACGCCGTGTGTGGCGACGGCCCGTGGCAGTTGCGCCGCGACGTCGGATTCGCGGGTGGGGCGCGGCCGGCGGGCCTGCTCCCCGGCGAGGCGGTGCGCATCGCCACCGGCGCCCACGTTCCGGACGGCACCACGTCGGTGGTGCGCGACGAATTCGCCGCGATCACCGGCGACGAGCTGGCCCGCCTGCCCGACAGCCCGATCCGCGGCGATGTCCGAAAAAGCGGTGAGGACAGGAAGATCGGCGACCTCGTGGCACCGGCGGGCACCCGGGTCACCGCCGCCCTGCGCTCGGCAGCGGCCTCGGTGGAGGTCACCACGGGTACGGTTCGCGGACCGGTGCGTGCGCGAATTGTCATGACCGGCGACGAGATTCGCAGCACCGGCCCGCTCCAGACCGGCCAGACCCGCGACTCGATCGGGCCCGTCCTGCCAGATCTGCTCGCGGGCTGCGGCGTTCGCGTCACCGACCGAGTCCATCTGCGCGACACCGCCCATGGCTTCGACGACATGCTCACCGGCACCTCGGATTTCGACCTGCTGGTCGTGGTCGGCGCCACCGGCGGCGGCGCGGCCGATCAACTCCGTACCGCCATCGCCCGAGCCGAAGCCCGCGTCCTGGTTCCCCGACTCGCCCTGCGCCCAGGCGGTTCCACCGTCGTCGCCGAACTCCCCACCGGCCAGACCGTCCTCGGCCTTCCCGGCAACCCTTTCGCCGCCATCGCCGTCCTCCTCGCCCTCACCCCCGCGATCGTCGCCGCCCGCACCGGCTCCCCCCTCCCCCGAAGAATCCTCGGCTCGCTCCACAACGCCGCCGACATCACCGCCCCGGTCCAGCGCATCACCCCCGCCCGCTACGCCCCCGACGGCGGCTGGCTCGGCGACCCCACGGTCCGCACCGCCCACCTCGCCGGCCTGATCGACCGCGACGGCCTGGTCATCGTCCCCCCGAATGCCACCGACGGCTCGATCGTCGAATTCATCCCCCTCCCCTCCTGACCGCGACTCCTGACAATGGCCGAAGTCGAATCTCGCGCACTCGCCGCAATTCTCACATTGTCACAGAACGGCGAAGTCCGGATTAATTGGCCGGAGCACGCCCGCACATGCTTGACACGCCGAATTCACACAGGTCAGAAACCTATTTTTGCCGCAGGTCTATCCTCGCGCCGTAATGGTGCTTATTGTTGGACGGGTCAGGCGTGGGACGCCCCGCACGCGAGGTGGATTGCGTCGGACAGTGCGTTGAAGGCTTAATCACTTATCCCTCGGAAAGGACCGTGTGGAGATGGCTGACAAGTCTAAAAAAGCACCGAAGAAAATGCCCAAGCAGATGCCGCGCCAGCAGCAGGAGCAGCGGCAGGAGCAGGGGCAGGGGCAGGACTCGCAAGGGATGACGCGAGCAGGCCAGGACGATCGGCGTGAACAGCGCCGCCCCGGCCATCACTGAAATACGTGAGTCGACGAGCCGCCGGTATCGCTACCGGCGGCTCGTCCACGTCATGCCCCGATGCTCAGTAGCGCGCCTGCCCCGGATCCGTCCCGCCCACGCCGAGCCGTCGACGGATCGGGAACGGGTACCGCGTCGACCAGGCGGCGGGTGTACTCCTGAGCCGGTGCGGCGAATACCGCGCGCGCCTCGCCGGTTTCGACGATCCGGCCCTGCCGCAGCACCACAACCCGGTCGGCGACCTGGTGCACCACGGCCAGATCGTGACTGATGAACAAGCTGGCGAAGCCGTACTCGGCACGGAGGTCGACGAAGAGGTCGAGCACCTGCGCCTGCACCGACACATCGAGCGCGCTGGTCGGCTCATCGGCCACCAGCAGGCGCGGCGCCAAGGCCAGCGCGCGAGCCAGCGCCACCCGCTGACGCTGCCCGCCGGACAACTCCCCCGGCCTGCGCTGCGCGTAATCCCTCGGTAGTCGCACCGATTCGAGCAGGTTCTCGACCTTGGCCTGCAACAGAGTCCCCGATGCCGCCCGATGCACCTGCAACGGTTCGCCGATCGAGTCGGCGACAGTGCGTCGCGGATCGAGGGAGGCACTCACATCCTGATGCACAAGCGCGACATGCTTGCGCAGTCCACGCAGTTCGCGCCGCGACAATCCGGCCAACGGAACACCCTGCAGCTCAACCCGTCCCGAGGTAGCAGGGACGAGCCCGAGCGCAGTGCGCCCCAGCGTGCTCTTGCCCGACCCGGACTCACCGACCAGCCCGAGGACTTCACGGGGCCCGAGAGTGATCGAAATATCCTGTAGCGCGGGGAAAGACGCACCGCCGTGGCGGCCCGGGTACACCACCGACAGATCGTCGATCCGGAGCACGTCGCGGTATTCGGATTCCCCTCGCCCGCCACCCTTTTCCGCGACAACGGCAGGCCCACGCACGACGACCCGCCGCAGGATCCGGCGAACACCGCGTTCCGAAGGTTCTGCCGTGGCGTTGTCATCCGGTTCGTCCGCGAGAGCCTCCGTCTCGGGGTCGACGCGATCGGACGCGTCGACCCCATCGGCAACCTCACCAGCTTCGCCGTTGTCCGCGGCCGCACGCCGAACCGTCGACCGACCGTCACCCGTCGCACCGGCACCGGCACCGGCATCGACATCGACATCGACATCGACTGCAGCCTCGCTGACCTCAGCATTCCCTGCGGCAACCCGATTCTCACCATCCGCATCGGCTGCAGGTTCCGGATCTCCCTCCCGCGACGACACCGCGGGCAACCGCGGCACCGCCGCCAGCAGCGTCCGCGTGTAGTCCTCGCCCGGTTCGGCGAACAACCCGAACACCGTCTGCTCTTCGACCACCCGCCCCTCGCGCATCACCACGACCCGGTCGGCGATCTCCGCGACCACCCCGAGATTGTGGGTGATGAACAGGATCGCCGTCCCGCGCTGACGTTGCAGGGTGCGCAGCAGTGCGAGGATCTCGGCCTGCACGGTGACATCGAGTGCGGTGGTCGGTTCGTCGGCGATGAGCAGTGCGGGCTCCCCGGACAGGGCGAGCGCGATGACCACGCGCTGTTTCTGCCCGCCGGAGAGCTGATGCGGGTACCAGTCGAGGCGCTTGTCCGGCTCCGGAATGTCCACGGCCGTCAGCAGTTCGATCGCGCGGGTTCGCGCGGCGGCCTTGTCGGTCACGCCGTGCGCGCGCAGCGCCTGCGCGATCTGGGTGCCGATCTTCTGCACCGGGTTCAGCGCGGTCTGCGGTTCCTGAAAGACCATGGCGGCCTTGGTTCCCCGCAGGTCCCGCAACGCCGATTCGGCGGCCCCGACGACCTGCGTGCCCGCGAGCCGGATCGACCCGCCTGCGCGCGCGGTCTCCGGCAGCAACCCGAGCACCGATCGCGCGGTGAGCGACTTGCCCGAGCCGGACTCCCCGACGAGGGCGACGACTTCACCCCGGCGAACCCGCAAGCTCACCCGGTCGACAACCGTCCGGTCGCCGAAACTCACCGTCAACTCGTCGATGTCGAGCACGGGGTCGAGCTGGTCGGTTGGTGTGCTCATGCCAATCTCCTTGCGCGGCCCAATGCTTGGGCGATCAACAGGAATCCCAGGGTCAACGCGGCCACCACGATCAGCGGTCCGATCGCGATCCACGGGTTGGCGTCGAGGTTGGCGATCGAGCCTGCGATCAGCGAACCCAGCGACGGCTGCGGCGGCAGCACACCGATCCCGATGAAACTCATCGCGCCTTCGATGAACACCGCCACCGACAGCGACAGCGCGAACTGCACGCCGAGCGGTTCGATCACATTGGGCAGCACGTGCTTTCGCAAGGTCCACCAGGTGTCGGCGCCGATCACCTCCGAGGCTTCTACGAACGGTTGTTCGCGCACGGCCAGTACCGCCGTGCGGATCTGCCTGCCGAAGATCGGGATCTCGGCGGCGATGATCACAATGACCACCGCGTGCCAGCCGGGCCCGGTGATCGCGGCGAGCGTGATCCCCAAGATCAGGGTGGGGAAGGCCAGAATCAGATCGAACACCCGCTGGACGGTCACGTCCGCGATCGGGTGGACGGTGGCGGCCAGCCCGACCAGCGCACCGACCAGGGCGCCGATCGGCACGGCGAGCAGCGCGATCAGCAGGTCGATCCGGATACCGGCCAGCACCCTGGCGGCCACGTCACGGTTGAGGTGGTCGGTGCCGAGCCAGTGCTGCGCGCTGGGGCCGAGCAGGTTGGCGCCGGGGATCTGGGTGAGCGGATCGTAGGAGCTGAGCAGCCCGGCGAACACCCCGGCCAGTGCCACCACGGCTACCAGCAGTACCCCGGCCAGTCCCTGCCCACGGCGCAGCGCGCGCAAGGGTCCCTCGTGCCGTGGTGATTCGTCCACTGCCACAGTGGTTTTGGTGACGGTCACGAGCGTCCTCCGATGCGAATCCGCGGGTCCAGCCACGCGTGCGCGACATCGGTGATCAGCTGGATCACCACGAACACCGCCACCGACAGCAGCAACAGCACCTGCACGAGCGGATAATCGCGACGACTGATCCCCTGCTCGATGAGCTGCCCGATCCCCGGCCACACGAAGGCCGCCTCCACCAGCACCGCACCGCCGAGCAGCTGCCCGGTCTGGATGCCGAGCACGGTGAGCATGGTCGGCAGCGCGTTGCGCAGTGCGCCACGGGTGACGATCTCGCGATATCCGACGCCGAGTGAACGTGCCGTCAGCACATACTGTTTCGCGAGTTCGGTGCGCAGCGCTTCGGTGAGGAAGCGGGTGAGCGCCGCCGAGACCGGCAGCGCCAGGCAGATCGCGGGTAGCAGCAGGTACTGCACGGCGATATCGGGCCGGGCGATGAAGCCGTCCGGCGGCACCCCGCCGGCGGGCAACACCGGAATCGCGACGGCGAACACCAGCACCAGCAGCGGCCCCACCACGAACGTCGGCAGCGCCACCGCGATCGTATTGGCCGCGGCGACAACAGTATTGAGCCAGCGGCTCGGCCACAGCACCGACGCCACCGACACGACCAGACTCACCAGCACGGCCAGCAGCAGTGCGGTCACCGTGAGCACCAGCGTGTTGGTGAGCCCGCGGCCGACCAGGTCGGTGATCTCGCCGCCGATGATGTAGGAGCGACCGAGATCGAGGGTGAACACGTCGCCGAGCCACTGCAGATACTGCACCGGGATGGATCGATCGAGGCCCAGCTGGTGGCGGATCACCTCGATGGTCTGCGGTGTCGCGTCGTTGCCCGCCAGGATGGTGGCGGGGTCACCCGGAACCAGCCGCAGCAGCAGGAAGATCAGCACCGAGGCCCCGAACAGCACCAGCAGCGCCGAGGGGAGCCGGTGCAGCAGGTAGCGCGTCATGACAGGAAGGTGTCGGTGAGGACGGGCTCGCGCCGCTTGGTCCAGGCGAACCCGTGCACCTTGTTGACGGTGGAGTACTGCTGGAAACGCACGCCGATCTCGATCAGGAACAGCCCTTCGAGCAGCTGGTCGGTGACGGCCTGGTAGGCGCGGACCGCTTCGGGCCCAGTGCCCTGTGCCAGCTGCCAGGCGGTGTCGGCGGCCGCGGTGTAGGCGGGCGATTCGTAACGTGAGGCATTGCGGCGGGCGTTGAACGGGTAGGCGCTCACCGTGAGAGTCGACGGGACGAACTGGGCCCACGAATGGTCGGTGACCCACAGACCACGGAACTGCTGGCCGGTGAGCTGCTTGACGAAGGTGGCGGCGTCGACCGGGTCGAGGTCGACCTCGATGCCCACGTCGGCGAGGTTGGCCTGCACGATTTGAGCGACCTCGCCGTAACCGGGGGCGAAGGTCAGCGGCAGCTTCGGCGGCCTCGCCGACTGGTCGAGGAGCTGTTTGGCCTTGCCGATGTCACGGTTGTACTTGGTGTTGCGGGATTCGTCGAAGGCGGGCGAGTTCTTGGGCCACGGCACGTTCAGCGGATAACCCGCGCCCCGGAACACCTCGTTGATGATGCGTTCGCGGTCGAGGGAGTAGGCGATGGCCTGGCGCACCCGGACATCGGCCAGCGCGGGTTCGGTCACATTGACGCCGACATAGGCTTGCAGCTCGGCGCCTTCGAGGTCGTGCACCGTGAATCCGCCGCTCTTGCCCAGGTTTTCGGCATCGCGGTAGCCGAGTTCGCGCGCCGCGGCGATCTGACCGGACTTCAACGCGTTCAGCAGCGCGTTCGGGTCGGGGATGATCGAGACCTCGACCCGGTCGAGGTACGGGCGCTCGGGCACCCAGTAGTTCGGGTTCTTCTCGAAGATCAACTGCGAGTTCGGCACGCGCTGGACATATTTGAAGGGACCGGTGCCGATATAGGTGTCGCCGGTGCCGAGCTTGTCGGCGGTTTCGCTGTCCAGGATCGGCACGGTGTCGAGCAGGTCGTAGATGTTGCTCAGTGGATGGGCGAGCTGCAACACGATCCGCGTCGGCGAGACGATGTCGAACCCGGTGACGGCGGCGGCCGAACTACGCAGCTGCGCCGACCATTTGGCGTCGGCGTAGGTGCGCAGCGAGAACTCCACGTCCTTGGCGGTGAAGGGACGCCCGGAATGGAACTTCACGTCGTCGCGCAGGTCCAGGCTCAGCGAACGGCCGTCGGCGGCGAGCTGCCACGACGTGGCCAGTAATGGTTGCGGTTCCAGCTTGTCGTTCGGGTAGCGGATCAGCGACTCGTACACCAGGCCGATCACGACCGGGGTCGCGGCGGTGTTGGTGAGCAGGTTCGCCGGCACCAGGTCCTCACGGATGCCGACCTTCAGGGTGCCGCCACGCACCGGTGTCGCGCCGTCCCCGCCCGCTTTCTGTTCCGAGACCGCCGAGGTGCAGGCCGCCAGCGCGGCACCGCCGAAGATGGCCGCGGCGGCGATGCCGCTGGTGCGCAGAAAGTCTCGGCGGCCGAAGCCACTGGGCGTTGAACTCATGGTGAAGATCCTCGAAGACGCATCGACCCGCGCGGCGGGCCGAGGAGGGTGCACAGCGCACCGCGGGAAAGGGAACACATCGGATCGGCCGCGAACGTCGTGGACGTTCGTCAGCCGCGCAGGACGCGACACGAACAGCAGCAGGGTGGCTGATTCGTGGGCACGGCAGTGACGCTAACAAGTTGCGGCGGACCGGTCACCGATTCCACGCACACTGCACATAACCCTGGTGACCAGCGAATACGTCGCCTTTACTGCCAGAATGCCTGTTCCACCCCATGCTCGCGGTTACGCATCCTTCGGCGGCTCGGCCGGTCGCACCTCCGCGGAGTCGACCCCCGATTGGACGTATCCCCCCACCGCGCCCGCCGGCGCGCCGAACATCATCGTCGTGCTCGTGGACGACATGGGTTACAGCGATATCGGCCCGTTCGGTTCCGAGATCGAGACGCCGAACCTGGACCGGCTCGCGGCCCGGGGTGTTCGACTCTCGAACTACCACACCACGCCACTGTGCTCGCCCTCACGCGCGGCGCTGCTGACCGGAATCAACAGCCACCGAGCGGGTTTCGGCTTCGTGGCCAACGCCGACCCCGGCTACCCCGGCCTGCGCCTGGAACTGGCCGACGATGTGCTCACACTCCCGGAGATCCTGCGCGGCAACGGCTACGCCACCTACGCGGTGGGCAAATGGCATCTGGTGCGCGACGCCACGATGAACCCGTCGGCGCATCGGGACTCCTGGCCGACCCAGCGCGGATTCGACCGCTACTACGGGTCTTTGGAGGGTCTGAACTCCTTCTACTATCCCAACCAGCTGGTCTCGGACAGCTCGGTGGTCGACGTGGAGGAGTACCCGGAGGGTTATTACCTCACCGACGATCTCACCGACAAGGCGCTGTCCTACATCAAGGATCTGCGCGCGCACGATGCGGAGAAACCGTTCTTCCTGTACTTCGCGCACGTGGCGATGCACGGGCCGTTGCAGGCCAAGGCCGAGGATCAGGCCAAGTATCGGGGTCGCTACGACCAGGGCTGGGACGAACTGCGCAGGCGACGCTTCGCCGAACAGCTGGCCCAGGGCTTGTTCCCGCCGGGCACCGAGCAGAAGCCGCGCAACACCGAGCCGGGTTACGAGGCGGCGGAGTGGGATTCGCTGTCGGCCGACGAGCAGCGGCGCTACGCCAAGTACATGGAGGTGTACGCGGGCATGGTCGACAGCATCGACCAGAGCCTGGGTCGGATCGTCGACCTGCTCGACGATCTCGGCGAACTGGACAACACCATCATCGTGTTCACCTCCGACAACGGCGGCACCGCCGAGGGCGGACCGGAGGGCACACGCTCCTATTTCGCCGAGTTCGCCCACGTCGACGATCCCGACTGGGTGGGCGATGTCCCGCACGACGAGGACCTGATCGGCACCGCGAAGCTGGGCGTGCACTACCCGCGCGGCTGGGGTCAGGCGTCCAACACGCCGTTCCGGTTCTACAAGGGCCAGACCTTCGCCGGTGGCGTGCGAGTGCCACTGGTGGTGTCGTGGCCGAAGGGGTTGCCGCGCACCGGCACCGATTCCGGTATCCGCCACGAATACGCCTACGTCACCGATCTCGCGCCGACCCTGCTCGACCTGGCGGGCCTGGACCGCCCTACTGTGCGTAACGGGCTGCCCGCCAAGGACTTCGACGGAATCTCCGCGGCCGAGCTGCTGCGCGATCCGGCAGCCCCGGCGCGCCACACCGAGCAGTACTCGGAGATGACCGGTCATCGTGGCTTCTATCGCGACGGCTGGAAGCTGCTGTCGCTGCACGAGGCCGACGCCGACATCGACGCGCCGAACTGGCAACTGTTCGACGTGCGCGCCGATCCCACAGAGCTGCACGATCTTTCGGCGCAGTACCCGGACAAGGCCGCCGAACTCGCCACCGCATGGGACGAGTCGGCCTGGGCCAACACAGTCTTTCCACTGCTGACGCGCGCCGACCTGTTCCGCCGCCGCCCCGAGGAAGCCCGGTTCGCCGCGCCGGTCCGCCTCCTCCCTGGCACCCCCACCCTCGAGCGCTACCGCTCCCAGCGCCTCATCGCCTACCGCGACTTCACCATCACCGCCGACCTGACGGGGGCCCGACCGCCCGCCGCCGCGACGGCGCCCACGACATCGCGGGCTTCGGACGCAGCGCCCGATGTCGCGGAGCGGGCCGAGGTGGCCGGATTCCGGCTCGGTGACGAGGGCGTACTCGTGGCGCACGGTGACCCGCTCGGCGGGTACCTGCTCTACATCGAGGACGGCGAAGTAGTGCTCGGCGTGAACAGCTATGGGCGGTACGCGTCGGTGGGCGTGCCGCTGCCCATCGGGACGCGCGAGATCACCGTACGAGCCACCATCGAGCCGCGTCTGCGCTGGGACTTCACCATCCAGGTCGACGGCACGCCGCTCGCGGAACTCACCGATCAGGTGCAGCTGGTCGGCATGGCACCGTGGACCGGGATCTCCGTCGGCGTCGACGCGCGCGGTCCGGTCTCGTGGGATCTGCGCGAGCGCCGCGGCCCGTTCCGCTATACCGGGAGCCTGCGCGCGATCACCTACACGCCCGGCCCCGTGCAGGTCCCGCAGCGCACGATCGACGCGGTGGAGCGCGAAGCCGAGTACGCCGCGGAGTAACGGACCGCCGCCCATTCGCCGGGCGCCGCTGCGCGCGGGCCCCGAGGATCGAGTCGCGACCAGGTCGGATACCGTTTATCAGCCAGAATCGCCACGCAGACAGGACGCCGGAGATGGACGACAGTTCCCTGATCTGGGACGACGGTGCGCTCGTCACCGTCGACCAGCGCGGACTGCCGCACGAGGTGCGGCAACTGCGCCTGCGCACCGTCGACGAGATCATCGAGGCGATCACCACCCTCGCCATTCGCGGCGCTCCGGCGATCGGGATCGCGGGCGCGTTCGGCGTGGTCATCGCCACCAGGGCGCACACTCACGGCGACTCGGTGGACTCGCCGAGTCACTCGCCCGGCGAGGCAGGTGGTCGCGCCGGTGACGTGGTCGACGTGGCGGCTGTGCAGGCCGAGGCCGACCGGATCGCCGCGGCCCGGCCGACCGCTGTCAACCTGGCATGGGCGGTCGACCGGGTGCGAGCCCGGATCGCCGAGGGCGCCGACGCGGTGCTGGCCGAGACTCTCGACATGCTCGCCGAGGACGGGCGGGTCAACCTGGCCGCCGCCACCCACGCCGCCGATCTGGTGCAACGCCTGTGCGGTGGGCAGCCGCTGCGCTTGCTCACCCACTGCAATACCGGGCGCCTGGCCACCAGCGCGGTGGGGACCGCGATCGGCGCCTTGCGGGTGCTGCACGAGCGTGGCGCCGTCGCGGACGTGATCGTCGACGAGACCCGCCCGCTGCTGCAGGGCGCGCGGCTCACCGCGTGGGAACTGGCCGAGGCGGGCATTCCACATCGCCTGACCATCGACTCCGCCGCGGCCTGGGCGATGGCGACCGGTCAGGTCGACGCCGTGCTGGTCGGCGCGGACCGGATCACCGCCAACGGCGACGTCGCCAACAAGATCGGCACCTTCACTCTGGCGCTGGCCGCCCGTCACCACGGCATTCCGTTCATCGTGGTCGCGCCGGAGTCCACCCGCGATACCGCGATGGCGACCGGCGCGCAGATCGTGGTGGAACAGCGGGCCGCGGCCGAGGTCACCGGATTCGGTGGCGTCGCCACCGCACCGACGGACACCGCGGTATTCAACCCCGCCTTCGATGTGACACCCACCGACCTCGTCACCGCCGTGGTCACGGAAAACGGTGTGGTCTACCGCAATTCGGATTCCTTCGACGCGCAGGGCCGGGCGACCGCCACGGACGGACCCGGCAGCGGATCGCGGACCGCCGAACGCGACGATCCGCCGGACGGCGGGAGCACCGTGGCTTTCGCCGAACAAGGCCGGGCGATCGCCGGCACCGCGCGTCAGCTCTATGGCCGGGGGTGGATGCCGGGGACGGCCGGCAACATCTCGGTGCGGATCGAGGCGCCCACGTCACCATCGGGGACCGTGACGGCCGGCGCTGCCCTCGACAGCCTCGGCACATGGCCCGCGTTGCTCATCACCGCCAGCGGATTGTCCAAAGGTGAACTGAGCGCCGACGATTGCGTGCTCGTCGGGATCTCGGACACCACCGCGCATTCGGGCCAGAGCCGGAAACCGTCCGCGGAGACCAGCATTCACACCGCCGTGTACCGCACCCGCCCCGCAGGCGCGGTCGTGCACGTGCATTCCCCTTTCGCCACCGCGCTGGCAACCACTGCCGCGCGACCCGGCGAGACGGTGACCCAGTTGCGGATCAGCGGTTTCGAGCTGCTCAAGGGGTTCGGCCTCGCGGACCCGTCGACTGTGGTGGTCCCGGTGTTCGCGAACTGGCCCGATGTAGCACGGATCGGCGCCGACATCGAGCTCCACCTCCGCGAAAACCCCTCTGCACCACCGATTCTGTTCATCACCGGGCACGGGATCACCACCTGGGGTGACACTCTTGCCCAGGCGCGCGATCGCGCCGAATGCCTGGAAGCCCTGTGCGAGTTGATCGCCCGCACCGGACGAACCGACGCCACGCCCCTCGAGATCGGACCGACATGACCCTGCTGCAAGTGATGGCCGCCGACAGCGCCGCCGACGTCCGGGTGCGCACCACCGACCCCACCGAGATCGGCGCCGAGCTGGCTCAGCACGGCATCGCGTACTCGCACTGGGAGGTGCTCGCCGACGCCGCCACCACGGACTCCGACACCCTGCTCGCCCACTACGGCCCGCAGATCGCCGAACTCAACGCCTCGGGCCGCTACCAGCACATCGATGTCGCCCGCATCCACCCGGACGCCGACAACCCGGAGTGGCCTGCCACGGCCGCCGGTGCGCGCGCGAAGTTCCTCGACGAGCACCGCCACGCTGAGGACGAGGTGCGCTTCTTCGCCGCGGGCCGTGGCTGCTTCTACCTGCACGTGGGCGACTCGGTGCTAGCGACCGTCTGCGAAGCGGGCGACCTGCTCTCGGTCCCCGCGGGCACGCTGCACTGGTTCGACATGGGCACCACCCCCGACTTCATCGCCCTGCGCTTCTTCGAGGAGGCCGACGGCTGGGTGGGCGACTTCACCGGCGACAAGATCAGCGCGGGCTTCCCGACGCTCGACGAACTGCTCGCGTGACCCGCGCGATCGTCCTCGACATCGAGGGCACCACCAGCCCCACCGACGCGGTCCGCACCGACCTCTACGGCTACACCTCCGCTCACCTGCCCGCCTGGCTGTCCGAGAACACCGATGGCACAGCCGATTCGGTGCTCACCGCGACCCGCGAGCTCGCCGGTGAACCCGATGCGGGGCCCGACCGCGTCGCCGAGATCCTGCGCGGCTGGCTGGAATCCGATGTCAAAGCCGAGCCGCTCAAGACCGCACAGGGCGCGATCTGCGCCCAGGGCTTCCGCGCGGGCGCACTGCGCGGCCGCTTCTTCGGCGATGTGGCACCCGCCTTGAAAGCGTGGCACGCCAGCGGCTGCCAGCTCTTCGTCTACTCCTCGGGATCCGAACGCAACCAACGCGATTGGTTCACCTTCGCCGACGCGGGCGATCTGTCCGGCCTCATCACCGACCACTTCGACCTGGTGACCGCGGGCCCCAAACGCGCACCCGCCTCCTACGAATCCATCGCCGACCGCATCGGGGTCCCCCCACAGGACATTCTGTTCCTCTCCGACCACCCGGACGAACTCGACGCCGCCGTCGCCGCGGGCTGGCAAGTCGTCGGCGTACACCGCCCCGACGAGCCCAACCCCGCACGCCCACCCCACCGCTGGGTGAGTTCCTTCGCTGACATAGATCCACAGCTACCGACCGACTAGTCGGCCTCCACGGTGCGCTGCCGGCACTTGTTCCCGCCGGAAATCTGACACCGCCTACGCGAGCTCGGCGTCACCGTCGTCGAGCGCTGACTCAGCCGACCTGAGCTCGAAGCGCCCCTAACGACCCCCGCTGCACCGCCCCGAACACCCGTCGTGCGTGGACCGCGACCGGGCTGGTCGACCACGGTGCCAGCGTGGTGGTGAACATCAGTTCGCACCAGGACAGAGCGGGGATCTCGCCGGCGGCGAGGGTGGCGATGAGGGAGAGTTCGGTGTCGTGGCCGAGCCAGGCCGCGACCAGCCAGGAGGCATCGAGGCGGCCGAGGAATTCCTCGGCGTCCTCGGGCGGGCCATGGGGGGTGTCGACGGCGAGGTGGACGACGGCGGCGATGGCGTGGCGCATCTTGGCATCCATGCCGATAGCGTCGTGCAGCAGCAGACTTTCCAGTGCCGAGCGCAGTTCCATCGAGGGATCGAGTGCTAGTTCGTGCATGACGAGCCTTTCCTGTGGTTCGGTCTGCTGGTCGAGGCCGCCGGTGATCGCCCGAAGTGCCGGAATCGTCTGTGGCGTTTCCGGATCGACCAGACCGGTCAACGGCTCCGACGACCAGTCGAGCCTGCCGAACGCCTGGCACCAGTCCAGTGCCGGATTGTCGTCGGTGACAACCAGATCCAGTGCGAGCCCGGCCATCGACGCGGTGCAAGCCAGGGTGATGGCGTCGAGCCCCTCTTCGCTGACCGCCAGGTGCAACGTCACCTTCTCGACCCCGGTGTCCTCGCGTGCTCGCCCCGCGAGCCAGATCGCGCGGCCCGCGGCCCCCATCGTGGCCGCTAGTTGGTCGCCGCGCGGATGGTCGGCGTCGGCGTCGATGAACGGGCCGTACCAGATCGCCCTGCCCTCCGCATCGCAGACCGCGAATGTCGCCGAGACACTGTCGCCCGCGGCGGCCAGACTTATATGAGCGTCCAGCCCCTGCTCCGTCACCCTCATCAAAATCCCCATTTTCCGATTCGAGCCGAATATCGGTACGCCCCCTATCCAATCGGCCATGAACACACATGTCCACAGGGCGCGCACAAATATTTGTCCCCGGTGAGGTACATACACTCGCCAGTGAATTCACAGGACCGGCGCTACCCCGGACGGGAGTACCGCATTCAGTCCGCAACCAGGCGAAAACGACCGGATGGCTTGTATGTTTCG
The DNA here is from genome assembly GCF_042794235.1 of Nocardia sp. NPDC056541. Classification (NCBI taxonomy): domain Bacteria; kingdom Bacillati; phylum Actinomycetota; class Actinomycetes; order Mycobacteriales; family Nocardiaceae; genus Nocardia; species Nocardia sp. NPDC056541. Next base: position 64,150 of record NZ_JBHTUD010000008.1, on the reverse strand, counting down.
ACAATGCCCTTCGTACACTCCGATTCTGTGAACGTCCATTTCCGCACCGATGCCGTCCACGGGCCGACGCTGCTGCTGGCCCATGGATTCCTCATGGACGAATCGATGTTCGACGCGATCCGGAAAGTCTTGGCGCACACCGATATCAATGTCGTGGCCTGGGATGCCCGGGGTCACGGCCGCACCGGATACGGCGACGACCCGCGCTTCGACTACTGGGATCTGGCCACCGACGGCCTGCGGGTTCTCGACGCGCTGGGCATCGAGCACGCGATTGTCGGCGGCATGAGCCAGGGCGGATACACCGCATTGCGAATGGCTTTGCTGGCTCCCGAACGCGTGACCGGACTGGCGCTGCTCGATACCGAGGCCGACGCGTGCACCAGGGACGAGGAAACCTATTACGAGAACTTCTTCGACGAATGGTGTGGGGCGGGCCCATTGCGGCCGCTGGCCGAAGACCTCGCACCACGATTGATCGGCGGCACCGACCCGCAGATCTGGCAGACCTGGATCACCCGCTGGCTGGCCGGCGATCGCAGCGCCATTCGCCCGGCGGCGGACTGCCTGATCGGCCGCGATTCGGTCCATGGGCGGCTCGGTGAGATCACCGTGCCCGCGCTCGTGCTGCGTGGCGAGCACGATCACAACAGCACCGCGGACAAGTGCGCGCGGTTGGCCGCCGGGCTGTCGGGGGCGGGCGAGGTACGCACGGTGGCAGGCGCGGGACACGGCTGCGCGCTGACCCATCCCGAGCAGGTCGCCGCGGCGCTGGCCGGACTGGTCACGGCCTGCACCCCGTACGCCGTCGAGTCGGTGGCGGCCGCCGGGATCTAACGGTCGGGACCGCGAACACCCAGGTAGTACTGGATACGGCCGGGGTAGGCGACGGAGTCGAGCCGGAACAGCTGGACGTCGACGGTGTAGTTCTCGCCGGTGTGCAGATCGCACAGCCGCATGGCGGTGTGCTCGCGGCCGTAGACGGTGTCGCCATCGTCCCAGATGCGGCGGAAGTCTCGATACTGCGCCAATTCGTCGAGCAATTCGGTGGCCCAGTCGCCGCCGCCCTGCTGGCCGATCAGACCGCGCAGCCAGTGCACGGTGAGCGTGGACTCCGTCTCCCATTCGACCATTACTTTGCGCGACAACGGGTTGCCGAAGAACCAGCGCAGAATATTGACGTCCTCGACCAGTCCGGGAAACGCGCGATCATAGGATTCGTTGACCGCCAGCACGTTCCAGCGGGTGTCGACGTACGCCGCGAGATCGGGTTCCTGGAGCGCCAATGTTCGGCGCATCTCGGTGCTGATCTCGGCTCGCAGATCCTCGACGGTCGGGTTGTCGACCGGGGCGAGCCCGGCAAGATCGAAAAGATGCCTGCGCTCGATATCGGTCACCGGCGCGATCCGGTCGAGGTAGCGCACGAGCGCCTCGATCACCGCGTGCGTGGGCCTGTCCCGGTCCCCACTCTCCAAATGGGTGATGTAACTGGAGCTGACTCCCGCCGCGAAGGCGAGCTTTTCCCTCGAAATCCGCCGATCGTCGCGAAGTCGCCGCAGCAACCCGCCGAGCGTCGGCGGTTTCGGCGGCCCGTCAGGCCCGTCGAACGATGGCTTCGGTATCACCCCAACCCTCCCTGTCTGCACGGGCTCATCCTGGATGACTATTCAACCTCGAGCCAACCGCCGACCGGAAAAGATGCCGTTTCTTTATATTGGCGCCCCGTCATTTGGGTAGTTACCGGCGGGCAACTGTGTGCGTGGTCACGAAATACGGTGTGCCGAACCGAATTAAAAGGATTCTGATTCGTTCCGTTCAGCAGTGCTATAAGATTCCGCACCGCTCGACCACGACCGTCACGATCCCCACCCCGCCTCCGACCGGACGGCCCCGGTCACCGCGGATCGCCCCGGAAACGCCTCCCGCCGAGCGCGGCGCCCGTAGGGCACCGGTGGATTCAGCCGCCACCGTCGACCGTCCCGAGCACCGCGTCGAGGTGGGCCCGACCCGGCCATAGTTGTGTGTGGCGTCACATCAGCGCTGTTCAGCGGGCACACCGGGTGTGTAAACAAATGTAAACCGCGGGAGAACCAGTCGTTTCCGAAGCATCACCGCCCGCCTGTCGACGCACCCCCCGATCACCGCGTTCGGCCAGCTCGCGGCCCGTTCACCCTGGTGAGCCCTCGATCGCGGGCGTCGTCGCGAACCTCCCCCGTGACCACGACATTGCGCCGACCTCACAGCTCACCGCAGCCCGAATCCGGATGTGAAAAGTTCGTTTTGCCGAAGGAGCCTGCCTCCTTACAGTTTTCCCCAACAGCCCGATTTCACAGCTCGAAGGGGGCGTCGTGGTTAATTCGCGCACGCAAGGTCCGTCGCCCGCCGATTTCGGCGACACATTGCTGAACCTCGGTAAGTATTTCCAGCGGGGCGAGGTATCGCCCGACAACCGGTCCGTCTACAAGGTCGGTGGTCGCGATGCCGACGAGTTCTACCGCGACCGCTGGTCGCACGACAAGGTGGTGCGCTCCACCCACGGCGTGAACTGCACCGGCTCGTGCTCCTGGAAGATCTACGTCAAGGACGGCGTGATCACCTGGGAGTCCCAGCAGACCGACTACCCGTCGGTGGGTTCGGACAAGCCCGAGTACGAGCCGCGCGGCTGCCCGCGCGGCGCCTCCTTCTCCTGGTACACCTACTCTCCGGCCCGCGTGCGCTACCCGTATGTGCGTGGCACGCTGCTCGACCTGTACCGCAAGGCCAAGGCCGAGCTCAAGGACCCGGTGCTGGCGTGGGAGTCCATCGTCGAGGACCCGGCCAAGGCCAAGGCCTACAAGACCGCGCGCGGCAAGGGTGGTTTTGTCCGCGCCGAATGGTGGGAAGCCGCCGAAATCGCGGCCGCCGCGCATGTTTACACGATCAAGCAGTACGGCCCCGACCGGGTGGCCGGCTTCTCGCCGATCCCGGCGATGTCGATGGTCAGCCATGCCACCGGCGCCCGCTTCGTCTCGCTGATCGGCGGCTACATGCTGTCGTTCTACGACTGGTACGCCGACCTGCCGGTGGCCTCGCCGCAGGTCTTCGGTGACCAGACCGACGTGCCGGAGTCGGCCGACTGGTTCGACGCGGGCTACCTCATCATGTGGGGCTCCAACGTCCCGGTGACCCGCACCCCCGACGCGCACTACATGACCGAGGCGCGCTACCGCGGCCAGAAGGTCGTGGTGGTCTCCCCCGACTACGCCGACAACACCAAGTTCGCCGACGAATGGGTGGCCGCGCGGCCCGGTACCGATGCCGCGCTGGCGATGTCGATGGGCCACGTGGTGCTCAAGGAGTTCTTCATCGAGAAGCAGACTCCGATGTTCACCGACTACATCAAGTCCTTCACCGATCTGCCGTACCTGATCTGCCTCGACGAGGCGGCGGATCAGGACGGCGCCCTACCCGGCAAGTTCCTCACCGCCGCCGATCTCGGGCATACCGGCGAAGGCGTCGAACACAAGCCGGTCCTGCTCGACCAGGCGGGCAACCCGGTGGTGCCCAACGGCTCGCTGGGGCACCGCTTCGGCGAGGGCGACGCGGGCAAGTGGAACCTCGACCTCGAGGGTGTCGACCCACTGCTCACGCTGCTCGGTCATTCCGACGACGCACCGGCCACGATCGCGCTGCCGCGTTTCGACACCGACGTCGCCGGGTCGATCATTCGTGGTGTTCCGACGAAAATCGTCGCGGGCAAGCGCGTCACCACGGTCTTCGACCTGCTGCTCGCCCAGTACGGTGTCGGCCGCGACGGTCTGCCGGGCGAGTGGGCGAAGGGTTATGACGACGCCGAGTCGCCGTACACCCCGGCCTGGCAGGAGGCCATCACCGGCGTTCCCGCCGTGCAGGCCGCTCGCATCGGACGCGAATTCGCCGACAACGCCGAACGTTCCGGCGGTCGCTCGATGATCCTGATGGGCGCGGGCACCAACCACTGGTTCCACTCCGATCAGATCTACCGCGCCTTCTTCACCCTGACGCTGCTCACCGGCTGCCAGGGCAAGAACGGCGGCGGCTGGGCCCATTACGTCGGCCAGGAGAAGTGCCGCCCCGTCACCGGCTGGGCCACACTGGCTTCGGCATCGGACTGGCAGCGCCCGCCGCGTCAGATGCAGGGCACCGTGTTCTGGTACCTCACCAACGACCAGTGGCGCTACGACCCGTTCACCTCGGACTCGTTCGCGTCGCCGCTGGGCAAGGGCAAGTTCGCCGGTCGCACCGCGGCCGACAACATCGCCCTGGCGAGTCGTCTCGGCTGGATGCCCAGCTACCCGACGTTCAACCGCAACCCCCTCGACCTCGCCGACGAGGCTGCCGAAGCGGGCAAGACCCCCGCCGAGCACGTCGTCGACGGTTTGAAATCCGGCGACCTGCGCTTCGCCTGTGAGGACCCCGACGCACCGGAGAACTTCCCGCGCGTGCTCACCGTATGGCGCGCGAACCTGCTCGGTTCCTCGGGCAAGGGCAACGAGTACTTCCAGAAGCATCTGCTCGGCTGCGGCTCCAACCTGCAGACCACCGATGCGACCGGGGTGCGCCCGCAGGAACTGGAATGGCGCGAGGAAGGCGCTGAGGGCAAGCTGGATCTGCTGCTCGCACTGGACTTCCGGATGACCAGCACCACGCTGTTCGCCGACATCGTGCTCCCCGCCGCCACCTGGTACGAGAAGCACGACCTGTCCTCGACCGACATGCACCCGTTCGTGCATGCGTTCTCCCCCGCCATCTCCCCGCCGTGGGAGGCCAAGACCGACTTCGAGGCGTTCCACCGGATCGCGCGTGGTTTCTCCTGGCTGGCCGAGAAGCACCTCGGCACCCGCAAGGACATCGTCGCGGTGCCGTTGCAGCACGACTCCCCCGATGCGCTCGCGCAGGCCGGCGGCAAGGTGCTGGACTGGAAAGCCGGTGAGTGCGAACCGATTCCGGGCAAGACCATGCCCAAGATCGTGGAGATCGAACGCGACTACACCAAGATCGCGGAGAAGCTGGCCGCGCTCGGGCCGCTGGTGGAGAAGCTCGGTCTGACGACCAAGGGCGTCACCACCTTCCCCGAGGAAGAAGTGGCGTACCTGGCCGGGCAGAACGGCACCATCGTGTCCGGCATCGCCGCGGGCAGGCCGTCGCTGGCCAAGGACACCCACGCCGCCGAGGCCATCCTGTCGCTGTCGGGCACCACCAACGGCCGCCTGGCCGTCGAAGGGTTCGAGGCGCTCGAACGGCGTACCGGCACCGAACTGGTCGACCTCGCGAAAGAGGCCGAGGGCAAGCGGATCACCTTCGCCGACACCCAGGCTCGCCCGGTGCCGGTGATCACCTCGGCGGAATGGTCGGGCTCGGAATCCGGGGGACGCCGGTACTCGCCGTTCACCATCAACGTCGAGCGGCACAAGCCGTGGCACACCCTCACCGGTCGCCAGCACTTCTACCTCGACCACGACTGGATGATCGAACTCGGCGAGCAACTGCCGATCTTCCGTCCACCGCTCGACATGTCGGCGCTGTTCGCGGAGCCGAGCATCGGCAACGTGAGCGGCAACGGACTGACGGTGCGGTACCTGACCCCGCACTCCAAGTGGTCGATCCACTCCGCCTACCAGGACAACCTGCACATGCTGACGCTCTCGCGCGGCGGTCAGACGATCTGGATGTCGGACGTCGACGCCAAGAAGATCGGGGTGGCCGACAACGATTGGATCGAGGCGATCAACCGCAACGGCGTGGTCGTGGCCCGCGCGATCGTCTCGCACCGCATGCCCGAGGGCACTGTCTTCATGTACCACGCCCAGGACCGCGCGGTCGACGTGCCGCGCATCGAAGGCGCCGAGGACACCACCAAGGAGGCCAAGGGCAAGCGCGGCGGTATCCACAACGCGCTCACCCGGGTGCTGATCAAGCCCTCGCACCTGATCGGCGGCTACGCCCAGCAGTCCTTCGCCCTGAACTACCACGGCCCCACCGGAAACCAGCGTGACGAAGTAACCACGATCCGTCGCCGCAACCAGAACGTGGAGTACTGACATGCGCGTAATGGCACAGCTCGCCATGGTCATGAACCTGGACAAGTGCATCGGCTGCCACACCTGCTCGGTCACCTGCAAGCAGGCGTGGACCAACCGTGGCGGTACCGAGTACGTCTGGTTCAACAATGTGGAAACCCGGCCGGGACAGGGTTATCCGCGCCAGTACGAGGACCAGGAGAAGTGGAAGGGTGGCTGGACGCTCAACAAGCGCGGCAAGCTGACCCTGAAGTCGGGCTCGCGGTTCAAGCGCCTGATGAACATCTTCGCCAACCCGGATCTGCCCACGGTCGCCGACTACTACGAGCCGTGGAGCTACGACTACGACAACCTGCTGTCGTCGCCGCCCATGGACACCACCCCGGTGGCGCGGCCCAAGTCGCTGATCACCGGTGAGGACACCAAGGTCACCTGGGGCGCGAACTGGGACGACGATCTGGGTTCGGGTCCGGAGCAGGTCGCCAAGGACCCCTTGCTCGGCAAGCTCGAGACCAAGGTGAAACTGGAGTTCGAAGAGACCTTCATGTTCTACCTGCCGCGCATCTGCGAGCACTGCCTGAACCCCTCGTGCGCCGCGTCGTGCCCCTCGGGCGCGATCTACAAGCGCGAGGAAGACGGCATCGTGCTCGTCGACCAGGACAAGTGCCGTGGTTGGCGCCAGTGCATCACCGGCTGCCCGTACAAGAAGATCTACTTCAACCACAAGACGGGCAAGGCGGAGAAGTGCACCTTCTGCTACCCGCGCGTGGAGGTCGGCATCCCGACCGTGTGCTCGGAGACCTGCGTCGGGCGGCTGCGCTACATCGGCGTGATGCTCTACGACGCCGACGCGGTGCTCGAAGCGGCCCAGGTCACCGATCCGCAGGACCTCTACACCTCGCAGCTGGGCGTGTTCCTCAACCCGCACGACCCGCGCGTGATCGCCGAAGCCGAGAAGGCCGGGATCTCCCCGGAATGGATTCAGGCCGCCCAGGATTCGCCGGTCTACAAGCTGATCGTGGACTACCAGCTGGCGCTGCCGCTGCATCCGGAATACCGCACCATGCCGATGGTCTGGTACGTGCCGCCGCTGTCGCCGGTGGTGGACGTGCTCAGCGAGACCGGCCACGACGGCGAGGACGCGGGCAACCTGTTCGGCGCCATCGACGCGCTGCGCATCCCGATCGAGTACCTGGCCGAGCTGTTCACCGCCGGTGAGATCGGCCCGGTGCGCTCGTCGCTGCAACGGCTGGCCGGGATGCGGGCGTTCATGCGGTCGGTCAACCTCGGCGAGGAACCCGAGGCCGGTATCGCGCCGTCGATCGGGCTCGAGCCCGAGGAGATCGAGGCCATGTACCGGCTGCTCGCCATCGCCAAGTACGAGCACCGGTACGTGATCCCGATGGGCGCGACATCCAAGGCGCACGAACTGGATTCGCTGGCCACCGGGTGCAGTCTCGACACCGACGGCGGACCGGGCATGACCGCGTTCGACCAGGTCGTCGAGAAGTTCTCGCTCTCCGACACCAATCAGGCCGCGCCGGAGGAGAAGTCGGGCCGGATCAACCTGCTCAACTGGGACGGGCGCAGCACCAGTGGACTCGTGCCGACCACGAACGGCAACGGGGGTACCGGCAACGGCGCCGGTAACGGCAACGGCAGCAACGGCGCTGCCGTCGCCGACTCGCCCGTGAGCGGTGTCGCGCCATGAGTCTGCTCTCCATCCGCAAACGGCCCGAACCGGTGACGGCGATGCCCGAGCACGACCGCAGGGTCGTGTGGCGGCTGGCCGCGCTGCTGCTGGACTACCCGGGCGAGCAGACCTTCGCGATGCTCGACCAATTGTCCGGCGCCGCAGCGCAATTGCCCGACGAGGTGCAGGCGCACTTCGCCGCGCTGCTGGCCTATCTGCGCGATACCCCGGCGATCGAGGTGGCACAGAGCTATGTCGAGACCTTCGACATGCGCCGCCGCGCCAGCCTGCACCTGACGTTCTACGCTTTCGGCGACACCCGCAAACGCGGCATGGCACTGCTGCGGTTCAAGCACGCCTACCGCCAGGCCGGGGTGGAACTCGGCGACGAGGAACTGCCCGACCACCTGCCGGTGCTGCTGGAATTCGCCGCCACCATCGACCCGATCGGCGGCGAACGCCTGCTCGGCGAGCACGTACCGGTCATGGAGCTGCTGCGACTGTCGCTGGGCGACAACAACTCTCCCTACAGCGGCGTCCTCGCCGCGGTGCTCACCACCTTGCCGCCGGTGACCACCGCCGACCGCAGGCGCATCGCCGAACTCGCCGCCCAGGGTCCGCCCGAGGAAGAGGTCGGCCTAGAACCCTTCGCCATGGACCCCGCCCTCTTCGAAGCAACAGAAGGCCGCCGATGAACGCAACCATCCCCCTGCCCGAAGGCCTGTGGCTGATCCTGCCCTATATCGCGGCGACGTCCTTTGTGCTGGGCCATGTCTGGCGCTACCGCTTCGACCAGTTCGGCTGGACCACTCGGTCCTCGCAGATCTATGAGTCCAAGCTGCTGCAACTGGGCAGCCCGCTGTTCCACTTCGGCATGCTCGGGGTGTTCGGCGGGCACGTGATGGGTCTGCTGATTCCCGAATCCTGGACCTCGGCGATCGGCATCTCCGAGCACGCCTACCACATCGTCGCGGTCGGCGCGGGGTCGATCGCGGGCCTGATGGTCGTGCTCGGCGTGGCCATCCTGTGCTACCGCCGCATCGCCATTCCCGCCGTGCGCAAGAACACCAGCCGCAACGACGTCATGATGTACACGCTGCTGACCTTGGCCCTGGTCACCGGGCTGCTCAACACCTGGGGTTCCAACCTGCTGTGGGGCACCTACAACTACCGCACCACGGTCTCCCCCTGGTTCCGCAGCCTGTTCTCGATCAATCCCGAACCGGGTCTGATGGTCGGCGTCCCCTGGACCTTCCAACTCCACGGCCTCGTCGTTCTCGCGCTGATCGCGGCGTGGCCCTACACCCGGCTGGTCCACATGTTCAGCGCCCCCATCGGCTACCTCACCCGCCCCTACATCGTCTACCGCCGCAAGGAAGTGGACACCAAGGACAAGACCCGCTTCGCGAAGGCTTGGGACGCCCCGGTCACACCCGACCGCTGGTAGTTCACAGAGCCCGTGTCACCGGCCCGCCCGCTCTCCACGCAGGCGGGCCGTTTGCCGTTTCGGCCCACTCAGCGGGAGATCCCCCATTGCCCGCAGGACTGTAACGTGTTTCACTTTTGCACATGAGCGATGTCCTCGCACCCGCCACTCTCGGTCCGCTCACCCTGCGTAACCGGGTGATCAAGGCCGCCACCTTCGAGGGGCGGACACCCGACGCACTCGTCACCGACGACCTGGTGGAGTTCCACCGGGAGGTCGCCGAAGGCGGGGTGGGGATGACGACGGTCGCCTACTGCGCGGTCGCGCCGGGCGGGCGAACCGACCGGCATCAGATCTGGATGCGCGACGAGGCGGTACCCGGCCTGCGCAGGCTCACCGATGCGGTGCACGCCGAGGGCGCGGCGGTGAGCGCGCAACTGGGGCACGCCGGACCGGTCGCGAACGCCAAATCGAATCAGGCGCCCGCGCTGGCGCCGAGCCGGATGTTCAATCCGCTCGGGATGCGGTTCACGAAGGTGCCGGACGCGCTCGGGATCGCCGAGGTCGTCGCGGCGCACGCGCGGGCGGCGCGATTCGCGCGCGAGTCCGGGTTCGACGCCGTCGAGGTGCATCTCGGACACAACTATCTGGCGAGCTCGTTCCTGAGTCCGATGCTCAATCGGCGCAAGGACGATTACGGTGGGTCGCTGGTCAACCGGGCGCGGGTGGCCAGGGAACTGGTCAAGGCCGTGCGTGACGCCGTCGGCGACACGATGGCCGTGACGGCCAAGCTCACCATGGAAGACGGTGTGCGCGGCGGGTTCTCGATCGAGGAGTCGCTACAGGTGGCGACCTGGTTGCAGGACGACGGCGCGATCGACGCCCTCGAACTCACCGCGGGCAGCTCCCTGCTCAATCCGATGGCGATCTTCCGCGGTGACGCGCCGCGCAAGAACTTCGCGAAGACGCTGCCGGTGCCGACCCGGTGGGGATTCCAGCTCGTCGGTAAAGGCTTCCTGCGCGAATACCCGTACCGCCCGGCCTATCTCGCCGACAAGGCGCGCCGGTTCCGCGAGGAGCTGACGCTGCCGATCATCCTGCTCGGCGGCATCACCGACCGCCCGACCGCACAGCAGGCCATCGACGACGGTTTCGATTTCGTCGCCATGGGCCGCGCCCTCCTGCGCGAACCGGACCTGATCCGCCGCTGGCACACCGATGCGACGACCCGTTCCCTGTGCACGCACTGCAACGAATGCGTGCCGACCATCTACTCACGCACGGAATGCGTGCTCCGCACCTAGCCCACGACGCGAGCTAGGCGAGGGCTTTGCGCACCGCGTCGAACCAGGCCTGGGTGTCGACGAGGCCCTTCTCGTTGTCCTTGCGGCCACCGACGAAGCCGAACAGGTCGGCGGCGTAGCGGCTCAGGACGGTGCTCTCGTTCTCTTCGAGTTCGGCGAGAACGTCGGCGTCGCCCAGCACATAGGCGACCACAGCCACCTGACCGGCGGGCCATTCGGCGCGGTGGTCGGCCCAGCCGTCGCCGCGCACCGCGCGTGCTTTGGCGAGCAGGTCCTCGCGGAGGGCGTCGCGGTCGGCGTCGGTGGGATGACGCGGTTTACCCCAGGCGATCCGTTTCGCGTCCGACATATCGAGTCCTCTCGCTGATGTGAGGTAGTCCAGCGGCGACGACCGGGTTCGGGTCGACCGCCGCCCGGTCATCAGGTGAGGGTCGCAGATCGGGGCTGGGTCGTCGCGCACCGGGTCAGGATGCGCGACGACCCAGCGGCGAGTACCCGGACGCGCGGCGAGCGCCGGGCGGCGGTCCTACTCCGCGCGCAGGAAGGCTCCCACTCGTTCGGTGCCGAGTACGGGATCCGCTTCGCCCTCGCCGAAGACGTAGCGGCCGTTGACGAAGACCGCGGTGACCGTGCCGTCGTTGCGGTTGACCATGCGCGACAGGTTGCCGAAGATCGCGAGGGGACTCTCCGCGTAGGCGTCCAGGGTTTCGTCGAGGTGGGCGGGGTCGATGACGACCGCGTCGGCGCGATCACCCACGCGCAGGTGGCCGGTGTCCAGGCCGTACCAGTCGGCCAGTTCGCCGGTGAGGCGGTGCACCGCGTGCTCGACCGTCATGAACGGCTTGCCGCTGGTCGCGGCGTCGTTGACGCGACGGAGCAGGCGCAGACCGAAGTTGTAGAAGGCCATATTGCGCAGGTGCGCGCCCGCGTCGGAGAAGCCGAGCTGGACCGACGGGTCGGCGGCCAGGACGTCGGCCACCTCGGGTCGGTGGTTGGAGATGGTGGTGCGCCAGCGCAGCTTGTCGCCGTGTTCGACGACGAGGTCGAGGAACGCGTCGACCGGGTGCAGACCCCCACGGTCGACACCGACCTCACCGAAGGTCTTGCCGATGACGGTCTCGTCGGGGCATTCGACGATGTCGGCGTCGAAGAAGTCGCGGTGCCACGCGCGCGGGCCGTACTTGTTGTCGTAGTCCTTGCGGAAGGTGCGGCGGTACTCCTCGTCCTGCATGAGGTGACGCTGCTCGTCGATGTGGTCGGACAGGTGCAGAGCCGCCGCGCCGGAACCGAACTCCTCGAACACCGGCAGCGAGATGCCGTCGGAGTACACCTCGAACGGCACCGGCAGATGCTGCCAGCGGAAATTGCCGTCGAGCCCGTTGATGATCTTGCCGACGGCCGGGAACATCTTGGACGCGCCCGGCACCGCCTTCACATCGGCCGCCGACAGCAGGCTCACCTTGAGCGCGTTGCGCCACAGACCGATGCTCGACACCGCCATCGACACCAGGCTCTTGGGGTTGGTGATGTCGGGTCCGCCCTGCAACGCGCGACCGCGCTTGCGCAGGATCGTGTTGAGCCGGTGGCGTTCCTTGCTCTTGGCGTAGGTGGACGGCAGCGTCCGCGAACGGCAGGTCTCGCCGTCGAGCTTGTCGAAAAGCAGCTGCTGCGAGGACATTCCGACGAAGCCGACGTCGAGCGCGTCGGTGAGCATGCGCTCGATCTCGGCCAGCTCCGCCTCGGACGGTTTCACGTCCTTGCGGGTGGAGCGGTCCAGCCCCATCACCGCGGCCCGGATATCGGAGTGGCCGATGAAGCCGGCCAGGTTGGGCCCGAGCGGCAACTGTTCGAGCGCGTCGACGTATTCGCCTGCGGTACTCCAGGTCTGGACGTCGTTCATCGCGCCGACCACGTACTGACGCGGGATGGCCTCGACCCTGCCGAACAGGTCGCCCGCGGTCTCGCCGTCGACGTGCACGGTCGAGAGCGAACACGAGCCGAGCAGCACGGTGGTGACGCCGTGCCGCACCGACTCCGACAGCGACGGGTCGAGCAGGACTTCGACGTCGTAGTGGGTGTGGATGTCGATGATGCCGGGGATCACCCATTTGCCGGTCGCGTCGACGACGCGGGAGCACCCGGTCTCGTCGAGCGGGGTCTCCGAGATCTCGGCGATCTTGCCGTCGGTGATGCCGAGGTGACGAACCGCGGACGGGGCGCCGGTGCCGTCGAACCAACGGGCACCCTTGATGATGCTGTCGAACATGGTGTGACCCCTCTTAGATCGCGAGCTCGCGCCTGGTGACTTTACCGGTCGCGTTGCGCGGCAGCGCGTCCGAAGTGATCCGCCACCGGGCGGGCACCTTGAAATAGGCGAGGCGATCGGCGACGAAGGCGCTCAGTTCCGCCGGGTCCACCGCCACTGGTTCGGCGACGACGATCGCCGCCACTTCCTGGCCGAGATCGGGGTGGGCGACGCCGAAGACCGCGCAATCGCTGACGGCCGGATGTTCGACGAGCACGTTCTCGATCTCGGTGGGATACACGTTCTCGCCGCCGCGCAGGATCAGGTCGGTGCGCCTGCCCGACACGGTGAGTCTGCCGTTGTCCATCGTGCCGAAATCACCGGAGCGCAACCAGCGTTGGTCGTCGATCGAGGCCGCTGTCGCCGCGTCGTCGTTCCAGTAGCCGAGCATGACGTAGGGACTGCGGATGCAGATCTCGCCCTCCGCACCCTCGCCGAGCGCGTTGCCCTCGGCGTCGCGGATCTCCACTGCCACCCCGATGATCGGCCTGCCGACCGAGGCGTCGTCCGCGGCCAGGTCCAGCGGGGTGGCGACCGTCGCCGCGGTGCCGCTCTCGGTGAGGCCGTAGCTGGTGGTCAGCGAGAACTGCAGGGCCGGGATCTTCTCGCGCAGGCTGGCGAGCAGCGCGGGCGAGGACGGCGCGGAGTTCAGCGAGAGCGCGCTCAGCGAGGACAGATCGTGCTGGGCCACATCGTGTTCCAGCAGGCGCGACGCCATGGTCGGCACCGCGGCCCAGTTGGTGACCTTCTCGCGCTCGACCAGGCTCAGGACGCGGCCGACCTCGAACGCCCCGTGAGGGAACACCGCCGCCGCACCGGTCAGCAGGCGCGGGATGACGAGGTTGTGCAGGCTGGCGATGTGGAACAGCGGCGCGGTGACCAGGTAGCGGCGATCGCTGGGAGCATCCCCGGGCTCCTGGCCCATGAACGCGGCCATCATGGCGTCGGTGAAACGGTGGTAGTCACTGATCGCCACCATGTTTCGCTGCGAATGAACAACACCCTTGGGCCTGCCGCTGGTCCCGCTGGTGTAGAGGATCACGGCCGGATCGTCTTCGTCGACCGGTGTGCTGGGGATCTCGCCGCCGCCGAACTCGGCGATCAGGGCGGGCAGATCCTCGTCCATGGTCAGGACGGGCAGGTCGGTGCCGGTCTCGGCCAGCAGCGCAGCCCTTTTCGCGTCGGCGACGACGACGGTCGGAGTGGTGTGGCCGAGCCCGTAGGCGATCTCCGGCGGCGCCCACCAGGCGTTGTAGCCGACCGGGATCGCGCCGAGACACTGCGCGGCCCAGAACGCGATCACCCAGTCCGGGCCGTTGGCGGCCAGGATGCCCACGCGATCGCCCTTGCCGACGCCGTACCTGGCGGCCAGGGCGGTGGCCAGCGCGCCCGCGGCCGCGGCGTGCTCGGTGAAGGAGATCCGGCGGTCCTCGGTGACGAGGTAGTCGCGCTCGCCCCACTTGCGCGAGTGCTCCAAGAGTTCGCGCAGGTTGGCACGGCGATGGGCGAGGACCGGAATCGGCACGCCGAGAACGGGTTCGACGGTCATCTCGAACGGCGCGCCCGGCGCGGTCAGGCCCGCAGCCACCTTGGCCACGAATTCCTGTGGGTCTACAGCGTTGGTCATGTTCTTCTCCATCAAGGAATGAGGACGGCGCGGCCGCGGATCGCGCCGGAGTCGAGTCGGTCGAAGGCGGTGCGGGCATCGGCCAGGTCGAACCGCTCGACCTGGGCGCGGAGCTTGCCCGCGGCGGCCAAGGCCACAGAATCTATGAGGTCGGACCTGGTGCCGCCGTAGGACTTTCGTACCGTGGCACCCCAGGGCAGACCGGGTCCGCCCGCCGGGCCCGAGTCGATGCCGGTGGCGCCGCCGCCGAGACCCACCAGCCGGACAGCACCGTTGGGGGCTACGGATTCGACGGCGACCTTGACGGTGGGGTCGGCGCCGACGAAATCGAACACCGCCTCCGCACCGCGTCCGCCGGTGAGCTCCAAGATCGTGGCCGCGGTGTTCTCGTCGGCCTTGAGCACGATGTCGGCGCCGCATTCGGTGGCCAGGGCGAGCTTGTCGGCGTCCACGTCGACGGCGATCACAGTGGTTTCGGTGAGTGCCTTCAACAACTGCACCGCCACGTGACCCAGTCCACCGATCCCGATGGCGACCGCGGTGGCGCCGGGCCACAGCTGGTCCATGGCGCCGCGAATGGCGTGCATCGGCGTCAGGGCCGCGTCAGCGAGCGGCGCGGCGTGCGCGAAGTCGAGTTCGTCGGCGATCGGCACGAACGAGCGCACCGGGATGCGGACGTATTCGGCCATGCCCCCGTCGGGGCCGAGGCCGGGGCACGGCGGCATCGCGGTGCGACCGGCGGCCAGGCAGACATTCTCGTTGCCGCGCAGGCACTCCCGGCATTCGCCGCACGACCAGCACAGGTACACGATCCCGCGTTCGCCGACGCTGCGACCTTCCACCCCCGAGCCGACCGCCTCGATGGTGCCCGCGATCTCGTGGCCCAACGTCAAGGGCTTCTCGCTCATCGGGAACGGCAGGCTCAGCACAAACGAATCCGAATGGCAGATCCCCGCCGCGCCGACCCGCAGCAGCAGATCGCCGGGGCCGAGTTCGGGTACGGGCACCGTCCGTAGCTCGAGAGTGCCCGGCGCCGTCAACTGCATCGCGCGCATGGTCATCGGGCGTCTCCTACCGCGTCGAAGGTGGCCTTCAGATAGCTGTCGCACCGATCGGAACCGATCAGTCCGGTCGCCATGCGATTCATGGTGTAGGCGAAGGTGATTCGGCGATCCAGGTCGTTGACGACCATCGAGCCGCCGTACCCGGCCCACCAGCAGACCCGCCCGTCGGGGATGTGCGGGAACGTCTCCGGTCGTGGCAGCCCGTAGCCGATGCCGAAACGCAGCGGAGCCAGCAGCGCCAGGTCGATGCCGTCGGCCTGCTCGCGGAAGATCAGCTCGATCGTCGCCGGCGAGAGGAACTGCCTGCCGCTCAGCTCGCCGCCGTTGGCGATCAGCGACTGGATGCGGGCCACCGAGCGCGCGTTGCCGTGCCCGTTGGTGCCGCCGATCTCGGCCTCTCGCCAGGCCGGCGTGGCGGTTTCGGAAACCTCGAGCCAGGGGCTGGTGAGCGTCTTGATCAGGACACTGTCCTGATCGAGGATCGACAGGTCGAAGTCCGGCAGCTCCGGCGGGACCAGGGTGGCGATCCGGTCGGCGTGCTCGGGACCGGTGCCGATGTGGAAATCGGCGCCCAAGGGCCCGGCCAGCTCGTCGGCGAAGAACGTGCCGAGCGAACGACCGGTGATGCGGCGCACGAGTTCGCCGACGAGATGGCCGTAGTTGATGGCGTGATAGCCCGAGGCGGTGCCCGGCTCCCACCAGGGCGCCTGCGTCGCCAGCCGGGCGGCGGCGGCATCGGTGTCGTAGATGTCGGGCAGCTCGATCGGCTTGTCCCAGCCCGAGACACCGGAGGTGTGCGAGAGCAGGTGGCGAACTTCGATGTCGGCCTTACCGTTCGCCGCGAATTCGGGCCAGTAGTGGGCCACCCGCTGGTCGACATCGAGTTCACCACGGTCGACCAGCAGCAAGGCGCACAGCGCCGTCATCGTCTTGGTGACCGAGAAGACGTTCACCAGAGTGTCGGCCGCCCACGCGGTGGTCTGCTCCGGGTCGGCGTAGCCACCCCACAGATCGAGCACCGGATCGCCGTCGACGGTAACGCACAGGGCGGCGCCCAGTTCGGCGCCGGAGGCGAGGTGTTCATCGAAGGCCGCACGCACACCGGCGAATTCGTCACGACAGAAGCCCGAAGAAGTGCTCATCGCGCCACCTCGGCGGTCACCCGAGCGGGCACCGGCAACGTATTGCCCGCGGCGGCGGCACGTTTCGCGCCGCGCTCGAGCTCCTTGGTCATCGAGCGCACGTACGGCTCGAATTCGGTCTGGATGGTGTGGCGGGGCGAATCGTAATAACGTCCGGCGCGTTTGGCCTCCTGCGCGCCGAGCACCTCGTCGATCTGCTCGCGCGGGGGCAGGTGATAGCGGCCGGTCAGGTAAGCCGCCACCAGCTTGCTCTGCTGCTCGGCGAAGTTCACCAGCGTCGGCATCGGCTGGGCCAGACCGAGATAGAACAGGTTGTCCACGCCGGGCTTCATCATCATCTGGTACAGCGGGAACCGATTGGCCGCATCGGGCACCAACTCGGCGTCGGCGAAGAACGGAAAACTGATGTGGTAGCCGGTGGCACACACGATCACGTCGACCTGCTCGGTGGTGCCGTCGGCAAAATACACGGTGTCGCCGTCCAATCGGGTGATCGCGGGCTTGCACTCCACGTCACCGCAGCCGGCCCGGTGCAGGAATTCCTCACTCGCCGACGGATGCGCCTCGAACGGCTCGTGATCCGGCGTCGGCAGTCCATAGGTCGACATCTCGCCGCGGTTCTTGCGCACGAAGCGCTGTTTGAGCTTGAGCGCGATCTTGTCGGGAATCCACGCGGGCATCGACGCACGGTCGCCCACTTGCCCGTTGACGTACTTGGGCAGCACCCACACGCCGCGACGGGCGGAGACGAACAGCTTCGAGGCGATGAATCGCTGGGACAGTTCCGAGGCGATATCGAGCCCGGAGTTGCCCATGCCCACCACGACGATCCGCTTGCCGCGCATGTCGATCGGGTCGAACGGGTCGTTGTAGGCGTGGCTGTGCATGAGCACGCCGTCGAATTCGCCGGGGTAGTCCGGGAATCGGGGGTTCCAGTGGTGGCCGTTGCACACGATCAGCGCGTCGTAGATTTCGGTGTCGCCCGCCGCTGTCGTGACCCGCCACAGGCCCGCGTCGTCACGCTCGGCCGAGGTGACCAGGCTGTTGAACCGAATACTGTCGCGCAGGCCGAAGTGGTCGACGTAGTCCTTGAAGTACTGCAGCAGCTGCGAGTGATGCGGGAAGTGTGGCCAATCCGCCGGGGCCGGGAAGTCCTCGAACTGCAGGCGGTACTTCGAGGTATCGATGTGCAGGCTCTGATAGCACGCCGACATGCCGTTGGGATTCTTGAAGTACCAGTTGCCACCGACCTCGTCGGACGCCTCGTAGCAGTCGAACGGAATTCCGTTCTCGGCAAGCCGTTTGGCGGCGGTGATACCCGAAGGTCCGGCGCCGATGACGCAGACCTTGGGTAATTCGCGTGTATCCATGCACAACTCCTCCAGCGGCCTCGGTCATCGATGACCATGCCGTGACGTGGACCACAGGATAACGTCTCACTAGACATCATGTCCAGTGAATGGGCTGATCGTCTAAGATGACCTCATGACGACCGAACCCGCCCGCCGTGGCTCGCTCCGCGAGGAACAGAAGCGCCTGACGAAGGCCCGGATCGTCGAGACCGCACGCACCCTGTTCGAGACGCAGGGCTACTCCGATGTCCGCGTCGACGACATCGCCGCCGCCGTCGGCTGCAGCCGGGCGACCTTCTACCTGCACTTCACGAGCAAAGGCGAGGTGCTGCGCGCCATCGCCCAGGAAGGCACCCTCGCCAGCGTCCGGGATTTCTACGCCGACCTGGACCGGGTACTCACCATCGGCTCCCGAGAGTCGTTCGCGGACTGGATGACTCGCGCGATCGACTGGTTCTTCACGAACAAGGACATGCTCCCGGCCTGGGACGAAGCCACCGCGCTCGAACCGGAATTCCGCGCGGTGGCGCGCGAGGGCATCATGACCCTGGCCGACACCATGCCCGCCTATCTCGCCCGCTGGCCCGAGCACCGCCGCGACGAGGCCCGGCTGCGGATCGAACTGCTCGTCGCCCAGCTCGAGCGGTTCTTCACCCGCTGGGCGATGCAGGGCACCATCGACGTCTCGGCCACGCAGGCCGCGGCGGTGCTCACCGATGTCTGGTTTCCGGCCCTCCAGGCGCCGGACTGAGATCAGAGCAGGCCGAGCACGCGAGCCTGGGCGATCGCTTCGGCGCGCGCGTTCACCGCGAGCTTCTGGTAGATGCCGCGCAGGTGCGTTTTGACGGTGTTCACCGAGACGCCGAGGTCGGTGGCGATATTGCCCGCGGTCATGCCAGAGGGAAGTTGGCGCAGCACCACCAGTTCGGTGTCGGTGAGCTGCGGTGCGCCCGCGGTGGCGCCGCGGTGGGCACGGATCCGGTCCACGAGCGCCGCGTACTGGCCGAAGCGCGCGCCGATCCGGGCGAGCAGTTCGGCCGCCTCCGGCACGTCGAGGAACGGGCGCGTCAGTTGTTCGGCCGCCGCCTGCGCGAGAGCCTGTTCGCAGGCATCGTCGACCTTGCGGGGACGATCGAGGCGGTCGGCGGCGACCGCGACCAGCAGCCATGCCGCGACCAGCGAGCGCGAGGAACAGCGCGGGGTGGCGAGCAGGGGTTCCAGCACCGTCAGCACGACGGCCGGGCGATGGGCGTAGAGCGCCAGTCCCGCTTCGGCGACAGCCATCTCGGGAGTCCGGCCGAGCACGCGCGTTGCGTGGTCGACCAACTGCTGCGCGTCGGCCCTGGCCTGCACGCGCAGCAGCAGCCACAGCACGTCGGTGACCAGTTCACCGGTGCCGTACAGCGTCGGCGATTCGTCGAGCAGGCGGTGCAGTTGCTTGGCGAGTGCGACCCCGGCGGCCGACCGATCCGCGGCGTCGGCGAACATCAGCACCCCGGTCATGATCGCCACCTGACGCACCGGCGCGGGCACCACGGTCTCGTCGGCCGCGACCCAGGGCAGACCCGGCAGCGGCCGCTCGAAATCCGCGCCCTGCTGGTAGGCGCCGTAGGCCGCGAGCACCCTGGCCGGAGCGGCATCGGCCGAGCCTGCCAGTTCGTAGCGTTCGGCGCAGTCGATCGCCTGGACCGCCAGCGCGCGTAATTCACCGAGCCGGCCCGCCATCCCGGCCGCCCCGGCCGTCGCGGTTCTGGCACGGACCGCGACGCGACCCAGTCCGGCCTGCTCGGAGTGCACGATCGCGTGGCGCACAGACGCCGCGCCGCTGTCGATCTCGCCCCCGTAGATCTCGGCGATGCCGCAGTGCAGCGCGGCGTAGCAGTCGAGGTCGGGCTGACCGGTCACCGGCGGCAGCGGCCAGCGCATCGAGGACGAATCACCCACCAGGACAGCCACTCCCGCGCTCACAGCGCGGTCGAGAGCTGCCACCCACTCGGCGGGCACCACCGGCGCGGCCGATTCGGGGCCCACATGGGCGGCTTCGAGATAGACCTCCGCGGCGGCGATATCGCCCGACTCCACCGCGACGGCCGCGCGCAGCAGGCGAACGAAAGTGTCGTGTTCGGGGAGGTTTTCGAGGGCGGCGAGCAGGGCGTGACCCGTGCCGTCCAAGACCATGCGCAACCCCCAGTCGCGCAGGAAGGGCACCAGCCCGGGGGTGCCGGGCTCGGCCAGGACATGGCCGAGCGCGGGCCCCGGCATCGCGGCCGCGGTGAACCAGGCCGCCACCCGGCGATGACAGTCGGGCAGGCGCTCCGGCCTGGTGTACGCGGCCTCGGCGAGCAGGTAGGCGCGCAGGAGCGGATGGTAGGTGTGCCAGAGTTCGCCCGCGTGGGCGACGGTGTGCAGCGGGAAGTTCGCGCGCAGCAGTTCGTCGAGGATGCGGGCGGCGTCGTCACCGACCAGATCCTCGGCCATCGGCAGGCAGAATTGCTCGGGAACCGCGGTGGCGAGCAGGAATTCGAGCGTGGGCGCGGGCAGGGCGGCGAGCAGTTCGGCGACCAGGAAGTCGGCGACGGCGTGTGAAGGGCGGGCCAGCGCGGCGAGGGCGGTGTCGCGGTCGGTGCCGCCGGCCGACAGGCAGATCGCCGCGATGCGGACCAGCGCGGCCCAGCCACGGGTCAGGTTCTGGACCACGGCGAGTTCGGCGTCGTCGAGCCGGCACCCGTGCTGGGCGAGCAGTTGAGCGACCCGATCCGGGGACAACGCGAGTTCGGGCACTCCGATCCGGGTGAGCCTGCCCGCCAGGTCGAGGGCGTGCCACCGCAGCGGCGGGTCGAATCGGCTCGCGATCACCGCGGTGACCTGGCCGGGCAGGTGTGTGAGCAGGTATTCGAGGCCGGCGAGTTGCAGCGGGTCGGTGAGCAGGTGGGCGTTGTCGATCACCAGCACGGTCGGCTCGACGCCGGCCAGCGCGGCGACGAGGTCCACGGCGCGGTCCATCGGCGTGTGCAGCATCCCGGTCGGGACGAAATCCGCGATCGGCTCGAGTGTTCGGGCGATGTCGGTCAGCAGATCGGATCCGTGCTGTTCGGCGACGGTGGACCACGCGACGCGTGCCGAACACCGCCGGCGCACCCAGTCGACCAGCACGACGGTTTTCCCACTGCCCGCGGGCCCGCACAGCAGCACCGTCTGCCCGGCGGCGGCCTGCGCCCGATCCAGGCGCGCGAACGCCTCGTTGCATCGAACCGGGGCGAAGGACAGCTCGGGGAGACCGGCAGGCCGACCCGACACAGCTATCACCGAGCCGCCACCGTGAAAGTCCAGAGAACCCGACGACGAAGCCATCTTCACCCTCCTGAACACGCTGTTCACCGCGCGGCGGCCGACCTCCGCCGAGATCGACGGTAGGCGAATCAGCGGCTGCGCGGTTGCTGGCGAGGGGAAGTGAGGGCGCTCGTTATCAGATCGACGTCGACTCGTCGGCGGATGCTCAGTCGGGCAACTGGGACATACTCAGCAGCGTGAGGCCGAGGGTGTCGATGCGGGCCATCACGCCACGCATGGCCGTACTGTCGGCGACCAGACCGAAGAGGGTGGTGGTTCCGGTGGGCGAATGCGAGCTGGGGCGCAACTCGGGGAAGGCCGCGAGGACACGCTCGGACAGCTCGCCCTCGATGACGAACTGATAGCGCAGCGGGCCCGACGTCGACATGGTTCCAGCGTCGCGGCCGGTCGCCGAGGGCGCCTCATCCGCTCCGGGTGAATTCGGTCGCCACCTGCGACGTCACCGGCCGAAACATTTTTAAACATGGTTATTTCAGTTTCTGGGACGCGGTGCCGCTCCGGTGGCTAATGTCGCGCTCAACATCAGCGCGAACAGGAGAACATCATGAAGATCTACCAGGCGCGGCGTGCCGGTTTCGGACTCACGGCATTCACCGCGGTGGCCGCGGCCGCCGTGCTGGCAGCACCCCAGGCATCCGCGCTCGTGCAGGGGATCGCGGTGAGCGGCAGCACGCACTACGTGGATACCGCCTACACCGTGACCGCCGATGTCACGGCCACCTCGTTCCTGTTCAAGGTGACCTTCACCGACAACGGCACCCAGATCGGCGAGCCGGTCTCGGTGGCCGACGGCAAGGCCACCATCACCTGGACGCCGAAGACCACCGGCGCGCACGAGATCAAGGCGGTGCAGGAGCTCATCAGCTCGAAGACCGTCACGATCACCGTCGCCCCGAAGCCGACCAACCCCGGCGGCGGCACGAGTACCGGGTCCGCTGATCTGGGTGGGCTGCTGTCGGGCTCGGCCGGCTAGCCCACCCGCGACGACGGCCGCCGCGAACCTCTCCCCGCGGCGGCCGTTCGCGCGTTCAGGCCTGGTCGTAGGCCTGTTGCAGAGCGGCGATGTCGAGCTTGGACATCGAGCGCAGCGCCGTGCCGACGGCGATGACGCGATCGGTCTCGCCACCCATCAACTTGGGCAGCACCGCCGGGACGACCTGCCAGGACACCCCGAAGCGGTCGGTGAGCCACCCGCACGGGCCGGGCGCGCCGCCGCCACTCGTCAACGCCTCCCAGAGCCGATCGATCTCGTCCTGGGTATCCACGATCACCTGCAGCGAGGCGGCATCACTGTGCGGGTGGCCCGGGCCGCCGTTCATCAGCGTGACGGCCTGGCCGTCGAGGTCGAGGGTGACGATGAAGGCCGAACCGTCGCCCTGGCGGGTGACCTCGACGACGCGCGAGTTCGGGACGGTCGCGGCATAGAGTTCGCCCGCCGCTTCGGCGTCGGCATCGAACCAGAGGAATGTGTTGACGGACATGATGTGCTCCTTGGGGTGAGGGGCTTGCTTCACCCACTGGTCGGAGCCGCACACCACCCTTCGACACATCCACCGAACTTATTTTCGCGGCAAGGTCTGCGCGAACCCCACTCCGCGTTCGACCCATTCCCGCAGTGCGGTGTCGTCGTCGACCGTCTCGGGGGCCACGCGCAGCCAGCCGTGCAGTTCGCGCCCGACCATCACCATCGGCGTGATCGTCGATCCGTCGAGCAGGGCATCGCCTTCGGCCGGGGCGACCCGCACCAGCAGCCCGCCCTTGCCGCTGGCGGCCACGGCCATGTTGCCGCCGATCAGAAAGGCGAGACCGCCGAACATCTTCCGCTCGTCGAGATCGGGCCGTGGGTAGACGATCTCCCGGATCCGCTCGGCGAGTTCCTCGTCGTATGCCATCGACTCAGTGTGCGCCGAGCCACCGACAAGAAGGCTCAGATGCCGAGGGCGGCGGCGAACATCGGCCAGGAATCGTGAACGTCGTCCTGCCAGTACGGCCAGGCATGGGTGCCCCCGGCGCGGAAGCGGACGTCCGCGGGGATGCCGAGCTGGGCCAGGCGTCCCGCGAGTGGGCTCGAGCAGCTGCCGACCACGGCTTCCATGGTGCCGCCGACCAGCACCCGGTCGAGCAGGACGCCGACGTTGCCCGCGATGCTCGGATCGTTGAACGCCTCGTGCGGGCCGGGGGCGCCGTTGCCCGAGGACAGGTAGATGGCGGTGCCGCGCAGGCGGTCGGCGTGCAAGGTCGGGTCGTTGGCCGCCCACGCCGGGTCGCCGGGGGCGCCCCACATGTTGGTCGCGTCGGCGCCGAACGTGGCCAGCTGGGACCGGACCAGCGTCTCGGCGAGCGGATTGCTGGTCTGCGTGCACCCGCTGAAGGCGCCGACCGCGCGATACAGGCCGGGCGCCGCGATCGCCAGGTTCAAGGCCGAGGTGGCCGACATCGACAGGCCCGCGACGCCGTTGGCGCCGGTCATGCCGAAGCGATCGTTGAGCAGCGGGGGAAGTTCTTCGGTCAGGAAGGTGGACCACTTGTTGCGACCCAGCGCACCGTCGTCGCGCTGCCAGTCGGTGTACATGCTGGCGCGGCCGCCGATCGGGACGATCACGTTCACCGGCTTGTCGGCGAAGAAGTCGACCACATCGGTGCGCCGCATCCACGGCCCGCCGCCCTCGCCACCGTCGACCGCGTTCAGTAGATACAGCGCGGGCGCACCGGACCCGGGATGCGACATCCAGAGGGTGATCGGGCGGTTCATCGCCGCGGAATACACGACCACCTCGAATTGCCGGCCGCCGAGCGGGCGAACATCGAGGATCCCCGATTCCGCCGACGCCGCGGGCGAGACGACGATTCCACAGCCGAGCAGGACGAGCAGACAGCACACAAGCCGACGCATGCGACGTAGTGTGCCGCATGACCCCGCTAATGTCCGGCATTGGGCGGTTCGTGTCCCTATTGTGCGTGTTCATCCGGAAAATGCGCGCGCAGCCCGGTGATCGAGGCGGGTCCCGCGTCGGGGACGTGCATCCGGTCCGCAATCGCGGCACGGAGCTTGCGCGGGAGTCCGGGCGCGTGCCGGGCGAGGTAGGCCGAGAGCCATTGCGGTTCGCCGACGAGGAACGGGAAATCGGTGTTCATCATCGGGCGGATCACCAGCATCGGCAGCGGCGCGTGCAGCGGGCGGTAGTCGCGATTCCACAGGCCCGCCACCGGGCAGCCGGGATAGAACTGGCCGAGCATGGCGCCCGCGCGCACGATGTCGCTCTTTCGCGTGGCGTGGGCGGCGTCGATGCGGGTGGTGTCGTCGAGGTCGGGGAAGACGGTCAGGACGGCCGGGGTGTGGTCGAGGGTGCGGTAGAGGTCGAAGGCGTCGTCGACGGCCTCGGCGATCGAGCCGGTGTCGGCCAGTTCGGCGATCCACAGGGTGTGTTGTGCGGCAGCGGGTTTGACGAACGGGCAGACGGGGCCCGGCCTGCCCTGGGCGGGATCCGGTCGCATCAGGGTGCCGGCGAACCACTCCAGCAACGGCGCCGTTCGAGGATGTTCGGCGGACCAGCGGACGGGGTCGTCGTAAACGCACCACCAAGTAGCGGTGGTACGCCTGCCGGTCGTCGAGCGCAGGGTGGTCATGGTGTGGCTGTCGCGGTTTCGGCCGCACGCAGGTGGCGGTCGAGGATCGGGCCGATGTGGGCGACGACGTCGGCGTTGGTGAGCTGGGCGTGGGTGGTGTCGACCGGATGTTCGATGAGACGACCCGTGACGAAAGGACGCCACATCTGGGCGTCGAGGAAGGCGGTCATGCCCTGGGTGGCACAGAAGTAGAGGAGGTCGCCGTCGAACCGGTCGGGGCGGTAGCCGTGTGAGAGACGAACACCGTCGGCGTAGGCCTCGTGCAGTCGGGTCAGCTGGGCAGCGGCGAGTCCGGACCCGAGAGATGCTCCGGCGGCGGCCAATTCGGCGGCGGCTTGCTCCGCCGAGAGGTCGGGAAGGGCGTCTGCGTCGTCGGGTTCGTCGCCGAGCAGGTGGGTGAGGAGGTCGCGCATGCGGGGGCGCGGGGGTGGGTCGGCGTGATCGGGGATGACGACACTGTCGAGCATGGCGAGGGTGGCCACGTCACGACCTCCGGCGCGCAGCCGGACGGCGGTGGCGTGGGCGAGTTGGCCGCCGAGGGACCAGCCGAGGAGGTGGAGGGGGCCGTCGGGTTGCAGGCGGGTGATCTCGGTGACGTAGGTCCTCGCGAGGAAGTCGACGGTCAGGGCGTCGGGTCGCGCGGTCACGTGCGCACCTGATGCGGCCTGGCCCGACCGTGTTCCCGACAAGGTCGGTGCCTGCAATCCGTACACAGGACGGTCCGTGATGTGGCGTGCCAGGCCGGTGTAGCACCAGGCGAGCGGGACGGCGGAGTGGACACAGAACAGCGGCGGACGGGTTCCACCGGTGCGCATGGGCAGCACGGTGGCGAGGGCGTCGGCGCCCGGGTCGGCGTCGGCGCGGTAGGTCTCGATGCGGTGGGCGAGGGCGGCGACGGTCGGTGCGGTGTAGAGCCAGCGGACCGTGATCGGGGTGTCCGTCGACTGGGCCAGCTGCGCCGAAACACTCACGCCGGTCAGCGAATTGCCGCCGATCGCGAAGAAGTCGTCGTCGGCGCCGACCGTGTCGAGATGGCAGGCGGTGGCGAAAGTGGTGGCGATCAGGTGTTGAAGCGGGGTTTGTGGCGATCGGTAAGGAGTGGAGGACGGCGTGGGAAGTGCCGCGCGGTCGAGTTTGCCGTTGGCTGTCAGTGGGAGGCGGTCGAGGGTGACCAACGCGGCGGGGACCATAGCCGCGGGCAGAACCGTGCGTAAACGAGCGAGGGTTGCGGTGACAT
Source organism: Nocardia sp. NPDC056541 (assembly GCF_042794235.1). NCBI lineage: Bacteria > Bacillati > Actinomycetota > Actinomycetes > Mycobacteriales > Nocardiaceae > Nocardia > Nocardia sp. NPDC056541. The sequence continues at coordinate 37,984 of NZ_JBHTUD010000008.1, read as the reverse complement.
CGAATGTGATATCCGAGGAGAACACATGTTCCGGCCCACGGCGGGCCAGGGCCGGGGCACTGTCGAAGGTGGCGTCCGGCGCCGACGGATCGGCCGAGCCGCAGATTGGGACCGAGGCACCGTCGGCTGCGGTGCCCGACGCGGAGAGATCGGCCGAGCCACGGACCGGGACGGAGGTACTGTCGGCTGCGGTGTTCGGCGCGAAGGGGTGCTGCGGACCGGCGCGGACGGACGCTCGGGTCGGGACGACGTAGCCGATGAGACGGGCGGCGGGGGTGCCCGCGTCGGCGATGTCGACTGCGGCGTGGGCGATGGCAGGGTCGGTGAGCAGGGCTGCTTCGACTTCGGCCGGTTCGATGCGGCGGCCGCGGACGGCCAGCTGGGAATCGATGCGGCCGAGGAACTCGTAGCCGCCGCCGGGGCGTGGTCCGACGAGATCGCCGGTGCGGTAGACACGTTCGCCGCCGCCTCTGGGATCTGCCACGAAACGGGCCGCGGTGGTCGCGGGATCGCCGAGGTAGCCCTGCGCTACGCACGGTCCACCGAGGTACAGCTCGGCCCGCGCACCGGCGGGGACAGCTCGCAGGCGTGGATCCAGGAGCAGCGCGACCACTGTCGGTAGCGGTGCGCCGATCGTCACGGGCTCCCCCGCTACCAGGGGCGCCGATTGGGTGGCCATCACCGTGGCCTCGGTGGGGCCGTAGCCGTTGTGCAAGCGGACTCGGGATGCCCAGGTGGCGACCAATTCCGGCGGGCAGGCCTCGCCGCCGACGACCACCACCGCCAGACTCGGCACGTCGGCGGGGCGCAGTGTCGCCAGCACGGCGGGCGTGGTGAGCAGATGTGTGACGCGATGCTGGGCGATCAGCCCGGTCAGCTCCGCGCCCGCGACCACCGTGGGCGGTTCGATCACCAGACGCGCGCCCGCGGCGAACGCGGCGAGGAGTTCGAGCAGGTGCGCGTCGAAGGCGGGTGAATGCGCGTGCAGCACTACCGAATCCGGCGTGGTGCGGTAGCGGTCGAGCAGGTGGCCGGTCAAGGGAGCGAGGCCGCGATGCGTCACCGCCACGCCTTTGGGCGCCCCGGTTGTCCCCGAAGTATGGATCAGGTAGGCGAGGTGCGCGCAGGTCAGCCGGTCGCGACGATCCGCGTCGGTGACCGGGTCCGATCGCTGATCGGCCACGTGGGCCAGGGTTTCCGCGTCATCGAGCAGCAGCCAGGTGACCCCGGCGGAATCGCCGGATCGCCCGGGGCGAGCAGCCCGTGTCGTCAACCCGAGCACCGCACCGGATCCGGCGATGATCCGGGCAACCCGCTCACCCGGATCTCCCACATCGATCGGTGTCAGGCAGGCACCGGCCGCCGCGATCGCGCGCACTGCCAGCACCGACTCGAGCGACCTCGGAATCGCGGTCAGTACCGGACTCCCCGGCGTGGCCCCGTACGCGATGAGTACCCTGGCCCACCGCGCCGCCGACTCGCCGAGCTCCCGATAGGTCATCGACCGGCCACCGTCCACCACCGCGACGGCGCCTGCCTCCTCGAATCCGCCGAACAGTTCCGGCAACGTCGAAGTCGTTGCCGCGCAGACGGCCCGGTGCGAGAGGATCGGGACCGATTCCGCGGCAGGCCGGAGCAGCGGTCGTTGCGCGAGGTCACCCGCGTCATCGCTGTCCCCTGGTTTCACGCCTGCGTCCTCGGCGGGGGATCGCGCAGGGCGCGGGGTGGTGAATTCGGTAGTCAGGTCGCGGATCTGCCGGGCGGGTTCGGCGGCCAGGAAGGTGGCGAACCAGTCGAGGAACAGGCGGTGGTACCAGGCCAGGGTGGCGGCGTCGTAGCGGGCCGGGTTGGCTTGGAAGTCGATCGTCGCGGTGGTGTCGTCGGGACCGAGTTGATAGCCGTTGACGAGGAGGTCTTCGACGGGGCCGAGGCTCAGCAGGTGGGCCCGGCCGTCAGCCGCACCGAGGGTCAGCGGAGCGGTGAAACCGAGGAGATTGATCACGGGGCCGAATCCACCTCGGGCCAAGTGGGTTTCGCCACGGTCGCGTTGAATGTCCTCATAGCGGTAGCACTGGTGACGCAGGGCGCCGATCACCCGCAGGCGCACCTGATCGATCAGTTCTTCGACTGTCGCCGTACCGAGGTCGCGCAGCCGCAAGGGCACGACATTGGAGACCGACCCGGCCGAGCGTCGCAGGGCAGCGGTGGGCCGAGCGGCCACGGGCAGTGAGAGGACGATCTGATCGGAGCCCGACATTCTGGCGAGGAACGCGGCGAAGGCAGCGGCGGTCAGCTCCGGAAAGCTGGCCGCGTAACGCCGGCGCGCGACGGCCAGCAGATTCGCGGTGCGCTCGTCGAGGCAGGCCGACACCCGGTGCGGACAGGCCGACGCGGGCGCGGCGACACCGGCCATCCCGATCGGATCCGGCAGCCCCGCAGTCTCTTTCGCCCAGAACGCCCGATCCGCCACCGCGCGAGAGGAATGCCGATAGACCCGGTCCGCCTCGACCAGGTCCTCGATCGACAACACCTCGGTCCGGTCGAGATCTCTTTCCCACGAATAGTTTTCGGCAGCCAGCCGGAGCAGCGCCGCCGCACCGACACCATCGAGCACCAGATGATGACTGCGCAGGTAGAGAAAACACCGCTCGGGTCCCACCCGGTACAACGTCGCGACAGTGATCGCGTCCGTGCACAGATCCAGCCGAGCCCGCCGATCCGCCTCCATCCGCGACAGCGCTTCGACCACCGCCGCACCATGATCCACACCGCCACCCGGCGGCCCCTTCGCAGCAGCGGTGAGATCGACCTCGGCGAGTTCGCCGAAGACGGCCGGGTCGAGGAGTTGGTGCGGTGTGCCGTCGACGAGGCGTATGCGCACATGCGGTGACTCCAGCCGCACCGCCGCCGAGCGGATCGCGGTGCGCAGGCGCGCGATGTCCAGTGGCCCACGCAGATCCAGATACAGGGCGATCGTGGCGGGCACACCGGGTGCGAGCTGATGAGCTACCCACCAGCGTAATTGCCCGGGAGACAGGGGAATCGGCACAGCTTCTGCCGCCATCACGGCATCTACCGCGCCGATACCATCCTCGCCTTGCCGCACCGGGCCTCCCGGGATTCGGAGCAACCGTTGACTGGTTCCCCCGGCAAACCTACGGCATCTACCCCGCGTCGGGCACGGATAGCCGTGCGGCCGCGTCGGCGGCGACCACCTCGGCGAGCACCTCGTCCAGCTTCGACGCGGTGGTGCCGAAGGTGGTCCGCAGCGCCGAATCGTCGACGACGAACTCGCGATGGGACATGTGTTTCGTCTCGAACAGTTCGGTCCAGAACGGGTCCTGCTGAGCGAATTCGGTGATCTCCGCGTCGGTGAGCACCGCGAGTTCGGGTGTCGCGACGCCGGCCAGCTCGGCGAGCCGGTTCGCGATCTCGCGCACGGTCGTGGTGATCACCGGGGCGTGCCAGGCCCTCCCCCACGATCGGTCGTCACGCGCGACCGCCACCAGCGCGGCCGCGGCATCACCGATCGCGGTGTAGGAGTGCGGGAGGTCGAGTTCCTGCGGGACCTTGGCCGGGGTTTTCGCCAGAACCGCGGCCTGGACGAACAGGGTGAAGACCGAGACAGCGGCCGCGCCGAGGAATTGGCCCGCGCGCACTTCGGTGACGCGCAGCCGGCCTGCCTCGTGCGCGGCGAGCGCATCGGCCCACATCCTGGCCCTGACCGCGCCCTTACTGCCGGTCGCGGCGAGCGGAGTGTGCTCGGACACCACACCGTCGACCGGACCGTAGCCGTACAGGTTCCCCAGCATGACCAGGTCGGCGCCGACGGTTTCGGTGGCCGACAGGATCGAGCCGAACAGTGGCGGAACCGTTTCCGGCCAGGTGTGATACGCGGGCATCGCCATGTTGAAGACGGTGCTCGCACCGGTCGCGATCTCGATCAGAGCGGTGGTATCGAGCGCGTCGAGGGCGATCAATTCCACGTCGGGATGGGTGGGGCCGAGCCCGGTCCGGCTCACCATCCGTACGCGATCCCCGGCGTCGACCAGCGACAGCGCGGTGGCGGTGGCGGTGCCGCCATGGCCGATCACAACATGAGTGGACATGTGAATTCCCTTTCACGACAACATATTTCGATGCGAGCGACGCGGTCGTGCCCGCGCCTTCCACGATGCCGCTCGCGAGACGGCTAAACTAGTGGCCGCACTGCCAGCTATCCCAAGGATCAGGCCATGAAGACCATTGCCGTGGTTGCTGTCCCACCGGTGAAGTCCTTCGATCTGTCGATGCCCGAAACGCTGATGGGCTCGATCACGGTCGACGGCGAGCCCGGCTATCGCGTGGTTGTGTGCACCGCCGTGCCGGGGGCGCTGCCCTCGATGTCGCCCGGTGGGTTCGACGTCGTGATCCGGCACGGGCTCGAGGTACTCGACACCGCCGACGCGGTGATCGTGCCGAGCACCGGCAGCCGCGCCGACGCGGATCCGGTGACGCTGAAGGCGCTGCGCGCGGCCGTCGACCGCGGCATCCTGGTCACCTCGATCTGCAGCGGCGCGTTCGTGCTCGCCCAAGCCGGACTGCTCGACGGGCGCACCGCGACCACGCACTGGGCACTGGCCGAGGAGCTGGCCCGCGACCATCCGCTCGTCCAGGTGCGCAGCGACGCACTGTTCATCGAGGACGGACCGGTGACCACCGCGGCAGGCGCGGCAGCCGGAATCGACCTGTGCCTGCACCTGATTCGCGCCGACTACGGCGCCACCGTGGCGAACGCCGCCGCGCGGGCCGCGGTGGTGACGCCCGTGCGGCCCGGCGGACAGGCCCAGTTCGTCGACACACCACTACCCGCCGACGACGACCTGTCCCTCTCCGCCACCCGGACGTGGGCGCTACAACGCCTCGACACCCCTGTGTCCCTGCGCGAGCTGGCCGAACACGCGCGAATCAGCGTGCGCACCCTGAGCCGCCGATTCCACGAGGAGACCGGCCTCAGCCCGCAGAAATGGCTGCTGAGTCAGCGCATCCACCGCGCCAGGGAACTACTGGAATCGACGACCTTGCCGATCGAACAGGTCGCGCGGCACAGCGGCATCGGCTCGGCGGAGTCGTTGCGCCAGCACATGGTTCGCCAGGTCGGCGTCTCCCCGAGTACCTACCGCGCGAATTTCAGTACGGCGCGATAGGCGGATAGCCGGGGTAGGGCTGGTAGCCCTGCGGCGCCGGAGCCGCGAAGAAGGGCGAGGACGTCCGGTTCCACAGCAGGATCACCGCGGCGAGCCCGATCGCCAGGGTGACCGTGCTGAACACCAGCGCGATCCCCGCCGTCGAGGTGACGAACGCCGTCACCGTGCCTGCGGCATAGAGCAGCGCGTTGATCCCGAACAAGACCGCCCCCGTGATCCGGCCCCAGTTCTTTCCGGCCCGGCAGACGAACGCCATCCACACCCACAGCCCCACCGTCACCAGTGAACTCAGGAGGGCCCCGCCGACGCTCGCGTACACCAGAAGATCGAGGTCGTCGCCCCGCAACACCCCACCCGAAGCGTCGAGCGCGGCACTGCGTGTCTCGTCGAGCATGGTGAGCGAGTAGGCCATGCCGAGCAGCGTGACCACAGCCCCCGCCAGCATCACGTAGAACGCGATCTGCACACTCTGCGGAACAACCCGAGGCCCGGCGTCCACCGGCGCACTACCCGGCCCGGGATACGGGGCACCCGGCCCATAGGGCGGTGGCGGCGTGTAGGGCGGTGGCGATCCCACCGCACCCGGCACCGGGCCGTACGTCGGCGGCTGCGGAACGGCCTGGCTCGGCGGTGGCGGATAGGTGCCGGGAACCGGTGGATTCACGGGCCCACGTGCCGCCGACTCGTCCGGATACGCCGTCAGCCCGTCATCCTGCGATGAATAGCCCTGACCTGCGGACGAATCTGACATCGAGCGGTGCCCCCTTGTTGTGAAGTCGGCCCAACTCTAGTCGCAGCCGGCCGCACCGGCTGCCTGTGCGATCGGCGTCAGCGAACGCCGACCAGTTCCCTGGCCGCGCTCCGGTACCGATCGACGATCAACCGGACAACCCCCGGATGCACACCGATCGGCTCGGCCACCCCATCGGCACCGGCCTCGTGCAACCGCTGATGAAACAGCCCGTGCGCCAGCAGATACGACGCGATGAACACCCGTTGCGCACCCGATTCGCGCAGCGCGGCAACGACTTCGGGCACACGCGGCGTCCCGGTCGCCACGTACGCGATCTTCACCGGCGCGTCCAGCTGCTCGGCCAGCATGCCCGCAGCCCGCCGAACATCCTGGCGCGCACGCGAATCCGAAGAACCCGCGGCCGCGAACACCACCGCGTCACCGGGCTTCCACCCGGCCGCGCGCAACCGCACCGCCATGATCCGGGTCAGCGCCGGATCCGGTCCCATCGCCTCGGTCACGGCCACCGCGCAGTGCCCACTCTCGGCAACCTCACGCGGAACGTCCTGGTACACGTGATAGCCGGAAGCGAGGAACGCCGGAACAACGACAGCGGGCCCATCGAGATCCCGCAGCACCTCCGACGGCGACGGACCGAGCACGTCGACGAATGCTGTCCGCAGCGCGGTATTCGGCGCCGAGACGCCGAGTTCGGCGGCGACCGCGTCGGCCAGCGCCGCGATCATCTCCACCCCGCGCGCACTGCGAGTGCCGTGCGCGACCAGCACCAGAGCCGGATCACCCGGCTGCCCGGCGCTCACCACACTCCGATCGCTTGAGCCGGCCGGGGCGAGCGGGCGGGCGTTCCGATCCCCGCGGCGTGCGGTGCCTGAACAGCCGCGCGCACGGGCGGCGTATCGGAGCAGTCGGCCGCGTCCAGCGCCAGCCGGTACCCGCGCTTCACCACGGTCTGAATCGCCTTGGGAGTGCCCAAGCCGGCCCGCAATCGCGCGATCGCGGTCTCCACCGCATGGGTGTCGTCACCGCCACCCGGCAACGCGGCCAGCAGGTCTTCGCGCGACACGACCCGACCGGGCTGGCGAGCCAGCGATCGCATCAACGCCATCGGGGCGGGCGCCAGCTGGCGCACCTCACCGTCGACGACAACACATCCACCACGCACGCTGATCAGATGACCGGCGGCGTAGATGCGGCTGGCGCGACGCGGAAGTTCTTCTGCCACATGGCGAGCCAGCGCACCCAGCCGGGCGCGACCGGGCATCGTCGTCGGCACGCCGAGTTCTTCCAGCGGGGCCGCGGTGATCGGCCCGACACAGGCGGCGAGCACCCGGCCGCGGAACGCGTGCAGCACCGACTCCAGGAGTCCGGTTTCCTTGGCGCGCATCAACAGTGACGCCACGGCGGGCGCACTGGTGAAGGTGACGCAGTCCAGGCTGCCGGAGATGATCGATTCGATCATGTTGTCCATCGGCCCACGATCGGCCGGCGGCTCCCAGCGGTACACCGGGACCGGGACCACGTCGGCGCCCGCGCAGCGCAGCACCTCGCAGAAGTCGGGAACCGGCTCCCATTCGGTGGTCGCGCCGTGCAGCTGCACCGCGATGCGGACGCCTTCGACGCCCTCGGCGAGCAGATGGTCGAGCACCTCGGCCGAGGACTCCGAGGCAGGCGACCACTCCTCACGCAGCTCGGCAGCGCGGATCGCGCCCTTGGCCTTGGGGCCGCGGGCCAGCATCCGGGTGGACGCGAGGGTGTCGCGCAGGACCTCGGCCAGGCCCCAGCCCTCCGCCGCTTCCATCCAGCCGCGGAAACCGATGCCGGTGGTGGCGACGGTGATCTGCGGCGGATCGGCGATCAGCAGTTCGGTGACCCGTTCGAGCTCGGTGTCATCGGCCAGCGGGATGATGCGAATGGCGGGGGCGGACACCACGCTCGCGCCCTTGCGGGTGAGCAGAGTGCTGAATTCCTCGGCGCGGCGAGCCGCGGTGACGCCGATGGTGAAGCCGGCAAGGCACGGGCCACTGTCGGTGGGAGAGGTCATGGGGTCTGCACCGGCTCGTTGGAGACCGCGACGACGCCGCCGTCGAGTTGGACGGCGTACACCGGCAGGGACTGGGACTCGTCGTCGAGACAACGGCCGTCGATCAGCGAGAAGGCCTGCTTGAGCAGCGGCGACGCGACGACAGGAACACCGCCGCGATCACCGATGATGCCGCGCGACATCACCGCGGCCCGGCCGAACGGATCGATGTTGCCGACGGCGGCGAGCGTGCCGTCGGTGAGTAGGAACAGAGCCGCCTGACGGCCGCCCTTCAACAGGACAGCCACGCCGCGCCCCGGGATCAGGAAATCGAGCCGGCAAGCCTGGGTCCAGGTCACGGTCTCAGTGGTGATGGTGGGTGTGTCGATAACGGTCATCGGTTCCTCCTCCGAACGCCTTACCTATTGGTACAGGCGCCCTGTTTCCGCAGCGTTAAGGGCTTATTTCCCGGCCGGTGCTGTGTCCGAAGCAACACCGACGGGCATGCCGGGAAGACCGAGGAGCACTGGTACCTTGCGTTCGCCGCTGTCGTCGAACGAAATCGTCGGATCGGCTTCGTCAGGGGCATTGACGAAGGAGACGAAGCGCGAAAGCTTGTTCTCGTCCTCGAGCACGGCCGCCCACTCGTCCTTGTAGCCCTCGACGTGCTTGGCCATGGCGGCCTCGAGGTCACCGGCGATGCCGAGGCTGTCGTCACAGACGACGGCCTTGAGGTAGTCGAAGCCACCCTCGAGGGCCTCCTGCCACGGCGCGGTGCGCTGCAGGCGGTCGGCGGTGCGGATGTAGAACATCAGGTAGCGGTCGATGTAGCTGATCAGGGTCTCGTCGTCGAGGTCACCGGCCAGCAGCACCGCGTGCTTGGGGGTCAGACCGCCGTTGCCGCCGACGTAGAGGTTCCAGCCGTGCTCGGTGGCGATCACGCCGACGTCCTTGCCACGGGCCTCGGCGCACTCACGCGCGCAACCCGACACGGCCAGCTTGATCTTGTGCGGCGAACGAAGGCCGCGGTAGCGCTTCTCCAGCAGCACGGCCATGCCGACCGAGTCCTGCTGGCCGTAGCGGCACCAGGTGGAACCGACGCAGCTCTTCACGGTGCGCAGCGACTTGCCGTAGGCGTGGCCGGACTCCATGCCGACGTCGACCAGGCGCTTCCAGATCAGCGGCAGCTGCTCCACGCGGGCGCCGAACAGGTCGATGCGCTGACCACCGGTGACCTTGACGTAGAGGCCGAACTCCTTGGCCACCTCGCCGATCACGATCAGCTGGTCGGCGGTGACCTCGCCACCGGGCATCCGCGGGACGACCGAGTAGGTGCCGTTCTTCTGCAGGTTGGCCAGGAAGTGGTCGTTGGTGTCCTGCAGCGCGGCCTGCTCGCCCTCGAGGATGTGCTCGCTCGAGGTCGAGGCCAGGATCGAGGCGACGGTCGGCTTGCAGATATCGCAGCCCGAGCCCTTGCCGTGCTTGGCGATCAGCTCGGAGAAGGTGCGGATGCCGGTGACGGCGACCACGTCGTAGAGCTCGGCCCGCGACTGGGTGAAGTGCTCACACAGCGACTTCGACAGCGCCACGCCGGACTGCTCGAGCAGCTTCTTGATCATCGGCACACAGCCACCGCAGGAGGTACCCGCGTTGGTGCAGCTCTTGACGGCCGGGATGTCGCAGGCGCCCTCGGCGATCGCGCCGCAGATGGCGCCCTTGCTGACGTTGTTGCAGGAGCAGATCTGGGCGTCGTCGGGCAGTGCGTCGGCACCGAGTTCGGCGCCGGCCGGGGAGATCAGCGCGGCGGCGTCGGCGGGCAGCGGGCGCCCGACCAGCGGGCGCAGGGCCGCGTACTGGCTGGCGTCACCGACCAGGATGCCGCCGAGCAGGGTCTGCGCGTCGTCGGAGACGACCAGCTTGGCGTAGGTGCCCTTGGCCGCGTCGTGCAGCACGACCTCGAGGGCGCCCTCGGTGGTGCCGTGCGCGTCACCGAAGGACGCCACGTCGACGCCCATCAGCTTCAACTTGGTGGACATGTCGGCGCCGGGGAACTCGCCCGCCCCGCCCAGCAGGCGGTCGGCGACGATCTCGGCGGTGGTGTAACCGGGGGCGACGAGGCCGTAGCAGACGCCCTCGATCGCGGCGCACTCACCGATCGCGTAGACGCTCGGGTCGGAGGTCTGCAGGGTGAGGTCGGTGAGGATGCCGCCGCGGGCGCCGATCTCGAGGCCGGAGGCCTTGGCGAGGGCGTCCTGCGGGCGGACACCGGCGGAGAACACCACCAGCGAGGCCTTGATCTCGGCATCGTCGGACAGGTGCACGGTGACGTTGTCCGCGCCCTCCTCCTCGATCGAGACGATCTTGGCGGTGCCGACACCCGTGTGCACGTTGAGGCCGATATCGGTGACGAGCTTCTCCAGAATCGCGCCACCACCGGCGTCGACCTGGGCGGGCATCAGGCGGCCGTTGTATTCGATGACGTGCGGGGTCATGCCGAGCAGGCGCAGCGCGTTGGCCGCTTCCAGGCCGAGCAGACCGCCGCCGACGACCACACCGTGCGCGCCGGGACCGGCCGCTTCGGCGGCGGCGCGGATGCCGTCGAGGTCGTCGATGGTGCGGTAGACGAAGCACTCGGGCAGGTCGTGGCCGGGGACCGGCGGCACGAACGGGTAGGAACCGGTCGCCATGACCAGGGCGTCGTAGGAAATGACGTCGCCGCTGGTGCTGGTGACGGTCTTGGCTTCGAGGTCGATAGCCTCGCCGCGCTGGCCCAGTCGCAGGTCGACCAGGTCGTCGCCGTCGTACATGTTGCCGGGCAGGGCCAGGTCGTCGGCGTTCCAGTTGCCGACGTAGTAGGACAGGCCGACGCGGTCGTACGCGGGCAGCTTCTCCTCCGACAGGATGATGACCTGCCACTGGCCTGCCTCGTCGCGCGAACGAAGGGCTTCGACGAAACGGTGTCCGACCATGCCGTGGCCGACCACGACCGCTGTTTTACGAGTGCTGTTCATGAGAGTGACCTCCTTGGTAGTGGTCGGTTGTCAGCGAGCCGACGAATTGGCCGACGAAGCGTTGGTTTCGGCCTCGAGGACCATGTGCTCGGCCTCGACCACCACTGCGGAGTCGGAGGTGAGACGGGGACGGCGCAGGAAGACCGTCCAGGTAACGGCGGCGCAGACCACGTAGAAGGCGAGGAACACCCAGAACGCGGTGGTGGCCGAAGCGGTGCTGGCGTAGGAGCTGCGCAGCACCATGTTGATGCCGACGCCGCCGAGGGCGCCGATGGCGCCGACGAAGCCGATCAGGGCGCCGGAGGTGTTCTGCGACCAGGCCGCCTGCTCGACCCGCGAGACCGGCAGGCTCTTGGACTTGGCCTCGAACACCGACGGGATGATCTTGGTGACGGCTCCGTTGCCGAAACCGGACAGGACGAACAGGGCGATGAAGCCCGCGACCAGCAGGGTCATGGTGGCACCGGTGGCAACGCCCTTGTTGCCGTCGGCCATCGTCGAGGCGGTGATCACGAGCAGCGCCGCGAGCATCATGGCGCTGAAGGTGGCGATGGTGACCTTGCTGCCACCGATCCGGTCGGCCATCTTGCCGCCGTAGGGGCGGGCCAGCGAACCGAGCAGCGGGCCGATGAAGGCGATCGACGCGGCGTGGATGGCGGCCTGAGCGGCGGTGTCGCCACCGGCCTTGAAGCTGATCTGCAGGATCTGGGCGAAGGCGAAGCTGTAACCGATGAACGAACCGAACGTGCCGATGTAGAGGAAGGCGATCGCCCAGGACTGCGGCACCCGCAGGGCCTTGACCATGTAGGACAGGTCGGCCTTCTGGTTGGTCAGGTTGTCCATGTAGAACGCGGCGCCCACGGCGGTGACACCGACCAGGACGAGGTAGACGGCACAGATCACCGTGGCGTAGTCGCCGCCGAGGGTGACCAGCACCAGCAGGCCGAGCAGCTGGATCACCGGGACGCCGATGTTGCCGCCACCGGCGTTCATGCCCAGTGCCCAGCCCTTGAGGCGCTGCGGGTAGAAGGCGTTGATGTTGGTCATCGACGACGCGAAGTTGCCGCCACCGAAGCCGGCGAACGCGGCCACGATCAGGAACGTGGTGTACGACGTGCCGGGCTGGTTGACGAAGTACGCGGTCAGCGCCAGCGGGACGAGCAGCATGAACGCGGAGAAGATTGTCCAGTTGCGGCCGCCGAAGCGGGCGGTGGCGACGGTGTAGGGGATGCGAAGGAACGCGCCGACCAGGGTGGGCATGGCGACGAGGAAGAACTTGCCCGCCGCGTCGATGCCGTACTTGTCGGTGGGCATGAACAGCACCATCACCGACCAGATCGACCACACCGAGAATCCGATGTGCTCGGCGATCACAGACCAGATCAGGTTGCGCTTGGCGACATCCTTGCCACCGGCTTCCCAGGCCGCGACGTCCTCGGCATCCCAGTCGTCGATGTCGTGGTTCCGCTTCAGCGTGCTCAAGATTGGGCCTCCCAAAAGTGCGATGGCCCAACGGTAGGAAATGGGTATTGCCGAAATGCTGCGGGAAATGTCGCTTGAATCAACGGTTTCTCACCTTCCCCCGATCAGGGAGGTGAGATCAGCCCTTTTGTTTCCGGCATGTGTCGCAACGATTTCCGCGCGTAAGGAAGCAGCAAGAAATCATCGGAAACGCCCGTGAGGGTGTGATCTACACAGCATTACTCCGAACGCACCGGTTCGCAACTCGAACGGTGAGATCAATTCCAGCTGTCTTCGAGCATGCGCGGCTTGCAGGCTTGCCAGGCGCCCGCGAGGAGCACACCGAGGGCGACGAACAGCATGGCGAACGGGACGAGCCAGCCGCCGGTCCAGGTGTGCAGCATGCCGAACAGCAGCGGGCCGGTGCAGGCGATCGCGTACCCGACGCCCTGAGTGAAGCCGGACAGGGCCGCCGAGCCATGGGGGGTGCGGGTGCGCAGGTTGATCAGCGTCAGCGCCATCGGGAAGGTGGACGGGCCGAGACCCAGCAGCACAACCCACAGCAGCGGCGCCTGCATCGGCGCCACCAGCAAGCCGATGAAAGCGGTCGCGAACAGCACCATGCAGCCGACGACGACGGGGAACGGATTGCGCATCCGCGAGACCACGGTGGGCGCGCCCAGCGCCGGGATCAGCCCGATCAGCGCGAACAGGCCGACCATGCTGCCGCCGAAACCGGCGCTCGCGCCCGCGTCGGACAGGATCTTGGGCAGCCAGGCGAACATGGCGTAGGTGGTCAGCGAGGTCATGCCGAACATGCCCGCCATCCCCCACGCCACCGGCGAACGCCAGACTCTGCCGGTCTCGGGCGCCTCGGCGGGCAGCGCGGTGGTGTCGACCGTGTCGCGACCACGCCGATCACGCAGCACGACGAACCACGGGATCGCGGCGGCGAAACCGACCAGCGCCCACACCCCCATCGAGATCCGCCAGCCGTGCGCCTGCGCCACCGGCACGGCGATGAACGCCGGAATGACGGTGCTGAGCTGCACCATCACGATGTAGAGCGAGCTGATCGCGGCCAGATGATCGCCGAAATACCGCTTCACCAGCGGCGGAATCACCACATTGCCGATGCCCATACCGAGCAGCGCCACCCCGGAGAACGCCAGCAGTCCACCGGTCCCGGTGGCGAACACCCGCACCAGCGACCCGGCGCCGGCCAGCAGCATCGCCACGAACACGGTCCGCTCGAGCCCGAACCGGCGCACGAACAGCGGCGCGATGAGCCCGGCGAGACCGAACATCGCGGTCGGCAACATGCCGAACACCCCGACGATCCCCGTGCCGTACCCGACCTCGGCGCCGATCGTCTCGGCGAGCGGACTGAATGCGGTGACAGCGGCACGCAAGGTGAGCGCCGACATGATGATGGCCGCCAGAACGAGCAGCCGACCTTCGATCAGCGACCGCTCGGTGATCTCGGGAGACGGGTCGACGCGACCACGCCGGTCGTCCTCGAGGGTCGACCCGGCGCCGGAAGCTGGCTGGAAATCACGGAGCGGCGGCACCCGGAAATCATAGGATGACCCGATGACTACTGCCAAGCGACTGTGAGCGATCTCCCGCGAGAACACGGGAACTCGCCGGAACGGGCTGACGCACCGCCGACCGCCCGCGCTGGTCGAGTCCGGCCTGAAGTCCCGGCGAGGCGGAACAGCCCAGTACCCTTGCTGACGTGCAACCCGTCCGGCGTACCAGCCTCATCGCCCAGGTCACCGAACAGCTTCGGGCCGAGATCCGTTCCGGCCGTTGGCCAGTGGGCCAACGGATCCCCACCGAACCAGAGCTCACCGAGCTCACCGGGACCGGCCGCAATACCGTCCGCGAAGCCGTCCAGGCGCTCGTGCACGCGGGCATGCTCGAACGCCGCCAGGGCTCGGGCACCTATGTGATCGCCACCTCCGAGGTCGGCGGCACGCTGGGCAAGTACTTCGCCGACGCGCACGAACGCGACATCCTCGAACTGCGCCAAGCTCTCGACACCACGGCGGCGGGCCTGGCCGCGCGCCGTCGCGACGACGCCGATATCGCCACTCTCCAGCGCTTGCTCGCCGAACGCAGCAACCGGAATTGGGCCGAGGCCGACCCGGTGGCCATCGCCGCCGACGTCGAATTGCACCGCGCGATCGTCGTCGCCAGCCACAACGCGGTATATCTGGAGTTCTACGATTCGCTGCTGCCGATCATCGAGCAGGTGATCCACGCGCGGACCGCGAAATCCGACGACGCGTACGACACCGAGCACGCCGAACTGGTCCAAGCCGTCATCGACGGTGACGCCGAGCGGGCCGTGCAGGCGGCCAACTGCTTCCTCGGCTCGCTCATCGCCGAATATCCGGACCGCTGAGCAGCGCAGAGAGACGCTTCCTAAATCCAGGTAACCGGGCTGTCACCACCAGCGAATTCGCACGGTGAGCCCTAGTTGCCTGGAACGTCACCTGAGGCCATTGTCACGCAACAACCGGCTCCTACCTTTATCTCGACACCGCAGGGAGCATCGTCGAACACCAGGCGAGCTGCTCCTATCGAGCCCGATCGAGAGGAAGCCGATGACCGCGATAGCCGCCACCGGCCATGAGACGGAAGCCCCGTCCTTCGAATACCAGAAGAAGGGCCGCTGGATCTCCCATTGGGATCCCGACAACAAGGGGTTCTGGGAATCCGGCGGCGCGAAGACCGCCAAGAAGAATCTGTACTTCTCCGTATTCGCCGAAAATCTCGGCTTCAGCATGTGGGTCATCTGGGGCTCCATCGTCACCGCGATGGGCCCGGCCGGCTTCGAGTTCCTGCAGGGTCTGGGCAAGGGCAACGCGGTCGCCGTGAGCAACGCGCTGCTGCTCACCTCGATCCCGACCTTGGTCGGCGCGGCCCTGCGAGTTCCGTACACCTTCGCGGTTCCGCGGTTCGGTGGGCGCGCGTTCACCGCGTTCAGCGCCGCGTTGCTGTTCCTGCCCGCGCTCGGCATCATCTACTTCGTCAACCAGCCGAGCACACCCATGTGGGTGTTCCTGGTGCTGGCCTCCCTCGCCGGTGTCGGTGGCGGCAACTTCTCCTCGTCGATGTCGAACATCTCGTTCTTCTTCCCCGAGGGCAAGAAGGGCGCCGCGCTCGGCCTCAACGCCGCGGGCGGCAACCTCGGTGTCGCGCAGACCCAGCTGATCGTGCCGCTGCTGATCACCTTCGGCACCCACATCATGGCCAAGGACGCGGGCGGCTATCGCTTCGGCATCACCCTCGCCGTGCTGTTCTGGCTGCCGTTCATCGCGGTCGCGACCCTCGGCGCGCTGTACTTCATGGACTCGCTGGCCGAGGCCAAGTCCGACGGCAAGTCCTACAAGCTGGCGCTGACCAACCGGCACACGTGGATCATGTCGTTCCTCTACATCGGCACGTTCGGCTCGTTCATCGGCTTCTCGTTCGCCTTCCCGACACTGATCAAGGCCACCTTCCCCGACCTCGCCAAGATCGGCTGGATCACCACCCTGGGTAACCTGGCCTTCCTCGGCGCCCTGGTCGGTTCGTTCAGCCGCCCGTTCGGTGGTTGGGTCTCCGACAAGATCGGCGGCGGCGCCAAGATCACGGTGTTCGTCTTCGGCGGAATGTCGATCGCGGTGGCCTGCATCGTGGCCGCCGTCGACATGAAGAGCTTCCCGCTCTACCTGACCGCATTCCTGGCCCTGTTCATCCTGGCCGGTATCGGCAACGGCTCCACCTACCGGATGATCCCGTCGATCTTCAACGCCACCGCCAAGAAGTACGCCTCCGAGCACGGCATGGACCTGACCGAGGCGGCCACCTCCGCCAAGCGCCAGGCCGGCGCCGCGATCGGCGTCATCGGCGCGGTCGGCGCCGCGGGTGGATTCGTCGTCCAGCAGGCCCTTCGCCTGTCCAACGTCCACCTGAAGACCATGGCCCCCGCCTTCTGGGCCTACGCCGCCGTCTTCCTCGTGATGGCCGCCGTCACCTGGTGGTGCTACCTGCGCACCTCCTTCGCCACCGACAAGGTTCCCTCCCTGGCCTACGCCAGCGTCTGATCCATCCCCACCCACCCGAAAGCCACGTTCGGTCCCCTCCCGAACGTGGCTTTCGGCTGCAGCGGGCCGTCTTGCCGACGAACCGAAAGATGCTGCGCCAGTTCGCAATACACATCCTCGAGCGTTGCTCGAAACGTATTACGGCTCAACCGAGGACAAGGACGCGGTCCACCGTTCACACTGAGGTGCAGTTGTACGGAGGGGCACCGATGAGAATCCGACCGCGGCAACAACTTCTGGATCTCTGGCGCGCACACCTGCGCACCTCGTTCCGCGACGACCGGTGGGTCTGGGGCGGACGTGACGGACGCAATTCGATCAGCGACGCCGAACAGCTGATGTGCCTGCTGTATCCGTCGACCGAGCTGGCGAGTTTCGCCCTCGACCCGGACAGCATCGCGACCGCCGATGATATCGCCGCGGTGATGGCAGTGCTCGGCGAGGACATTTGGGTCGGCGGCGCCCTGGTGACGAAGATCGAGGAGTTCTTCGACGCCTATACCGATGCCGACGGGGAGCCGATGTTTGCGGGCGGCAGCTACTTTCGCGACATGGGCTTCGGGGAACCGTCGGCAGCGCAGCGTGAGCTCGAGGTGGTCGACTCATATTCGATGTCGCTGAGTCTGTGCATCGCGTCGCTGCGTTTCCTGCGTGGTCTGCAGCGGTACCTGGGACACGAAGTGCGCCGCGAGGCACGCCGAATGAACGAGCGGGTCGTCGCGCTGATCCCCCGTGTGAGCAGTCGGCTGACCTCAGCGATGATCGGCTTGATCCGGAGTTTCGTCATCCACACACCGCCATTCACCTCCCCCGCTGGGCAGGAGATCCTGAAGCTGGTCAACCAGACCGGTGCCCCGGACAAAAACGTCCTTGCCGACTACTCCGCTGCCCTCGAGCAGATCCGCGTGCAAGCCGAGAATGATGTGCGCAGTGGCCACGCGGCCGATATCGACCTGCGCGATGACAACCGGGCCTTCGAATGCGGCTGGGCGTGGGGGATCGACACGAACGCCGGTGACCTCACCGAGATCACCAGTCGGGTTGCAACTCAACCCGGTTTCGCTGTCACCGAGCCTTACCTCTATTTCACCCTCGTCGCACTCGACGGCATCAAAGACCTGTACTCCCAGCGCACTCAGGAACCCGCTCTGCTAGAGCCACATCAGCTTCAGCTGGCCGAGTCCTTGAAGCGTCGCGCGGAACTGACCCAGCGCTACTGGTCCACGATCTCGCGCTTCGGCACCGGGCGCTGGCCGCTGGAGGACCTGCCCTGGCGCACTTCCGACGGGAAACAGTCGGACTACTTCAGCCTCGCGGTAACAGCTTTCCTCATCCAGGAACTGCTGGAACGGGAGTCCACCACCGATCTGGCGCGCACCGTCGCGGTGCTGCGCCAGCTGGCGCAGCGGGCGAAAATCATCAACCGTGAAGTTCCAGGCGATCCCGCTGCCCTGCTGCACTATCCCGGAGTCACCCTGACGCTCAAAGTATCTGGGGCCATCGAGCCGGGCCCGCTCCTGGGCTATCACGTGAGCGACTTCGCGACACTGCTGCTCAAACGCAGTCTGCAGGCTGCTCGACTGGCACGCGATGTGGATACCCGCGAGCAGCTGCTCGACCTTGCTGCCGCGGCCTTGGAGCACATGCAGGACCGAGCCATCACCAGCGGGCGTTCCGCGGGCCTGTGGGACAACCTCGGCCCAGACTGCGACGCCGCCGAAGCCTCGCCTTCGTGGTTCCTGACCGAACGCATGATGGAGTGCCTGGTCGTCGCGCACAACACCTACACACGACCCCCGCTCGCCACGGAGGCGATGGTGAACGCCGCGATCGGCAAGATCGGCGAGGCCGAGCATCTGCTCAATCAAGAGTTGCTTCAGGTCAGCGATGCCGTGTACTCACCGCGCTTCAAGGAGCTGGCGGCGATCCAGCAGCTACTCGATCGGGCCGGGGACGTCCTGACCAAGCGACCCCACACTGCCGAGGCGCTGGCCGCCAATGCACTCGAGCGGCTCGACGCACTCGCCTACGCCCGGGAGGATGCCACCCGATGAGCGCCCAGTGCACTGACTCGATGTTGGTCTTCGCGACCTCCGACAAAGGGGGCACTGGACGATCGGTCACCAGCTGCAACGTTGCCTACCGGCTGTCTCTACGCGGCATCGAAGTTGCGTATGTCGACTTCGATTTCGGGTCTCCGACGGCGGGCGCACTGTTCGAGATCGGCCACGCCGAACGCGGCACCAACGAGGGCCACGGGTTGCATTCGTATTTGCTCGGAGAGACCGGCGAGCCGCGGCGGCTGATCATCGGCCGCGAAACCGACCGCGCCCAGCTGCGCCGCGCCGAGCCAGGAGCCGGTCAGCTGGTGCTGCTGCCCGGTGACGTGGGCGGCGCCGAATTCGGTTGTGACGAAGCCATGGTGGAGCGCGCCGCCAAGTTGCTCGCCACGCTGTTGAGCGAATTCGCCGTGGTGATAGTCGACCTCAGCGCCGGCCGCTCAGTCGCCCTGGAGATCGCGCTACGGGCCACCGCCTCGACAGTGCTGGCGCATCGCGTGCACCGATGGCTGGTCTTCCACCGATGGACGCGCCAGCATGTGCTGGCTGCCGGTGGCCTGGTGCACGGATCGCACGGGCTGGTCCACGCTGGCACACTGTGGGATCACGACGACGGGGCACTGCTGGCATCCACGCGTTGCGTGCGCACGGCAGTTGCCGCATCGGACTGGACGCGCACGGGGGATCCACCCCAGGCGGCCTGGCTGAACGAGCAGTCCAAAGCGCTGCGCGAACTGGCCATTGCCCATGGCATCGGCGCGGCCATGGTGCTGGGACAGACACCGATCGAGCCGATGCTGCAGTGGCGCGAACAGCTCATCCTCGACGCCGACGTCAATGCCCGACTCGCCAATCCGGCGACCGTCGAGGCGTACACGGATCTAGCTCGGCGGCTTACCGATTCGGCGACCTGGGATATCGAGTAGATGAATTTTCCAACCTATCGTGAGGCGTCGGAGGATTCGATCATCGCGCCACTTCCCATGGCCCACCTGTCGATCGAGATCGGCCATTTCCGGCATGAGGAAATCCTCTACGATACCGACTTGGTCCGCGCGCAATTCCGGCGCGCGGTCCCGCTGGTCGCCGCGTTCATCGAGTCCGCGCGGATCGAATTCGGGCCCGATACCCGAGTGAGCACCTGCTACCTCACCGACGACTACTTCCAACCCCGCTTCGAACCGGCCCACGTCCTCGGACGGCTGCTCAGCGCCGCCGCCGACGCTGGATTGACCATCGACTATCTGGCCCGGGAATCGGCATGCTACCAAGCGCCGGTGTTGGCGGGCAGGGTCGCCGTCGGCGCGGCTGTCCCGGTCGCGGAGATGGTGGCGGCTCGGCTCATCGCCCAGCCCGAGGAGGAGGAGATCGCTAACGGCCGCCGACCACCGACCACCGAATCCGGCTGGCTGTGCAATGGGCGTCGGGAGCAGAACGGCTCGTCGCGCCCGGCCATGCATCCGCAGCCGTATCGGCCGCCGCAGGAGTACGGCCGCGGCGAGCATTCGATCTTTCTCGACGTGGAGCTCTGGCACGACCGGGACACGGCGCGGCGATGGTCATGCCAGTTCCTGGCCGCTGTGTGGCAGCTGTTGCGCCTTGGCATGCTGCGCTACCACGGTGCGCCCGTGGTGGATCCGCAACTTTGGCCGGCCGACCGGGATTGGCCGGACCACTGGGCTGCCCTGCCCCCGGTGATGCGGCTCAATCCGGACGCCGCGCCGTTCACGGCGTATCGGACGCTCTCGATGCTGCCCAAGCGCTATCTGCTGATCGAGTCGGCGGTGCGGGTAATCCTCGATCATCTCGCGCCGGATGATGATGTCGCCGCGCTGGTCGCAGCTCAGGGCAGTGCCGAGCAGGTGCTGGTGCCAGCCAAAGTCGTCGAACGCGTGGGACATCTGTTGCTCGACGGGACCTGACCATGACGAGCCCAGAGGTCGACAATCCAGCCCGCACCGCATCGCCGCCGCGCCGCGCCGCGTCAGGAACGCCGACGCCGCTCGTGGTGCTCGGCGAGATTCGCACCTGCCTGCTGCCGCATTCGGTGACCATGGACGGTCGGGCCACCGATGATCTGCTGGCCACGGTTGCCGGCGAAACCGTTCGACGCCGTGAACGTCCAGGCCAGCTTGCCTTTTCACCGCGTCGTGCGACCGGCGTCGACTGCCACGTCGGATGGGGTGCGACGACGACCGCGCGCGTGGTGGGGACAGTGGAGTCGACCGTGGTCCTGGTGGGCGGCCGGTTGGCCCAGCTGTCGTCGCACACCACCGTGGTACAGGCTGACCAGAAGGTACGTCGGCCTTGGTCGCATTACGTAGGCCGAGTCGGGGTGACAGAGGTCATCAGCGAGCTGCCGGACCGCGCGGTCGCCGACAAGGAATTGGCCGCAGGCTATTTCGCCCCGCCCGGCCCGAAGACGCTGGATCTCGCCTCGATCTGCGCCCGACATCTCGACGACCTGAGGTCCTCATCGCTGCTGGATCAACGGCCGCCGCTGCGGGCACCGACCACGCGACTGCGGTGGACCGCCAGCATCGGTGGCAGCGCCGGGCCCGCGGTGTCGCTGCGCCTCGAGGACGAACGGTCCAGAGCTCTCCGGGTCACGGTGAGGGAAGCAGCGGATCTCCCAGACGCCGTGCGGTTCTGCCAGGACGTCGCCGCCCATGATTGGCTGCTGACGGTCATCGACGCGACGGTGCGGGCGGCCGAAGGGTTCGGCGACGGGCAGCAGGTCGCCGTGCTCGCCCCGGTGTTCGAACATCTGGCACACCTGTGGATGCCGGGCGCGCAGGTCCCGACCGCCATGCGGGCGCTGTGGCGGAACCTGCAGGCAGCGGCCAACTTCTCCAAACAGTGGACTGCCCGCATCGAACAGGTGCAGCGCCGAATCGAGGTGGCAACCTACTATGCCGCGCGCGGTGAAAACCCGGCTGGTGGATGGTGATTACAGCCGCAACAACCGGCGAACCAGCAGCGCGAAGAACACCGACATCCACCCGCGCCCGGCTACACCTCGGCCGCGAACAGGACCCGCGCCGCCAGCCCGGCTCGAAGGTGCGACGGCGGCTCAGCACAAGCTCACTCCGATCCGCGCCTCCCGGTATTTCTCGGCGTGCGGTACCGCTCCACGACACCGCCCCATGCCCGCACTGCGTGCGCGAGCGCACCCCACCCCGACACCCCGGTGGCCAGCGTCTCGTATTGCGTTGCGAGCAAGGTGTTCTGGTCGGAGTGAGCCGCGGTGGTCCACGGAGTTCGACTTCTGCGGCCAATCCCGCGATCAGCGGATGACACCAGGACCCATCATCGCCTGGAACCGTGTTGAACACCCGCTCGTGCCCTGTGCCGAAACGCAGCTGTTCCGTCTCCGACGTCGATTGTGGGTTCGCCTGTCGGTACTAGCGCACGCGCGAGAACCACCAGTCCCGCATTCGACGTTCACCGTCGACATCGGGAAATCCCTCCTTCAGTGCGGCGACGCCGTCACTGTCGCCGACAGCCTGCAAGTCGAGCATGAGATTGTTCGCCACTGTCAACGTCGCCGGATCACCATGCCCCAGCAACCCTTGATAAGCAACCAGAAGCTCGCGATCAGCCGCGACCGCGCTCGAATAATTGCCGAGCCCGGCCCAATCGGTAGCCAGGTTTGTTCGAACATGCCACGTATTGGGATGTCCGTCTCCGAAAACCGCGACGCAGCGGTCGAGAGTATCAGTGTCAAGGGCGAGCGCCGCGTCGAATTCACGCCGCGCCGCTAGGACGCCAGCGAAATTGTATGCAGCGTTCAGCGTGTCAGGGTGACTGTCACCGAGGACGTCGCGTAGCGCATGCAGGTTGACGTCACCGATCTCGTGGGCCTCCTCGACCCGGCCGAGAAATAGCAGATCGCCAACCAGGCTGTTCGTCACAACAAGAGTGTCTGGATGCTGTTGTCCCAGCGCGGCTGACCGGATGTCGACACTCCGACGATCCACCTGCTCCGCTTCCGCCAGTCTGCCGGCACCGGCGAGCGAGCGACCGAGGCTGCACGCCGTCGCGATCGTTTCCGGGTGATCCTCGCCGAGGACACGGGTTCGCACTTCGAGAATGCTCTGATTCAGCTCTGTAGCTTCTTCGTACCTGGCCGCCCCGCGCAGGCATCTGGCCAAGCAACTCGCCGCTGTCAGGGTCAGCGGATGCTCCAGGCCGAGCACTTCACCACAACGCACCGTCAGGTTCTCAGCGGCCGACATCGCGACGCCGTATTCGCCGAGATCGTATGACGCTGCAGCACTGATGCACTCGGCCTCGAGCACCTCAATCGCGCTTGGCCCGAGGTGTGCCCGCCACAACCCGAGGAACGAGTCAACCAAGGACTTGGTTCCGGCGTAATTCCCCCTCGCCCATCGGTACCGGCACCCGTTCAGCATCGTTTGCCGAAATTCGTGTTCAGCGACCGTGACGTGTTGGTCCGTGAACGCTAGCGCGCTAGACCAATGCAGATCCAGCTGTTCCCAGCGTGGCCACGAATCGGGCCGGTCAGGTCGGTACTGCAACAGATACGCGGCGACGAGGCCACGTATCGTGCGGGCAGCCAACTCGGCATTGCTCGGCGACAGCCGTGTGCGAACTACGTCTTGGATCAGCCGGTGCATGATCAGAGCGTTGCCGTCGCGCCGCAGGAGGGACAGGCTAAGTACTTCGGCGACTACATCGTCGAAATCAGGCCCATCCGAGTCTTCGCTGAGAACGGAGGCACGCAAGGGCTCGGGCAACGCTCGCGCACCCTCGACGAAGAGATCAAGGGGTACTGGCTCCGGGCCCAGAAAGGCCAGGAGCGTCACCAACTGGGCCGACGCGGGAGCGTTATGTTCAAGATTCTCCAGGGTGAGCAACCACGCTGTGTCCATTGATCCTCCGTAGTGGAAGTCGCTACCGCGCCGTAGGTAGCGAGCTCGCTGAGTTCGGAATTTCGTCAAGAAGAGGCCTGGGTCGACACCAATGTGCTCAATGTGGGCGGCGAGCTGTTCTAATGCCAGTGGCAGACAATCGACTTCGCTGGCTATGGCAGTGGCGGTGTCGAGTGCCGTACATCCGGTGCGCGATTGTAGGTATGCGGCCGCGTCAGCGAGCGCCAATTCTCTCAATTCTAGAGATTCACCTAGCGAGCGCCACTCTGGGCTTCTTGATGTGACGAGCACGTGCCCGCGGGCGCCAGGCGGGAGCCACTCGCGCACGGCACCGACGGAAGGTGCGTTATCGAAGACCACGAGCCACGAACGATTCGACTGGCGCAGCGAATTCAATGCCATTTTTGCGTCCTGTGTGGCGGACCCACTCGAACGCAGACCCAATTGTTCTATAAGCGCACCGAGTTGGGGAGCGATATGCGCCTCCTGCTCGGCGTAAATCCACCACACAATATCGTAGCGATGCGCGTTACGCCAAGCGTATTCGATCGCGAGTTGTGTCTTGCCGACACCTCCCATTCCATATATTGCCGCCACCGCATGGGTTTCTACCGGCTCGAAATAGTTATCGAGTCGACCGAGAATATTCGATCGATTTGTAAATCGCGAATTGCGGTGTGGAACATTCCAAACCGTCTTGAGCCGACGACGATCCCCGCGCCTACGCTCGCCAGGACGAACGAATTTCTCTCTGCCATTGACTCCTGGCCATTCCGGCTTATACCCAATCGCCGGAGGCGTGGCTCCGGCCAATTTTTCCAGCAGCTTAGTTCTAGCCGCAGTCTCATCCAGTCCGATGAGGTTGATCCTCGCGAGAACTGCGATCAGTGGCGGAAATTCACAATCTCCCACCACGACTGGAATTATCAGCCCCGGCCTTGTATGCGCGAGTCGCAACGCCGCCTCGCGTTCCTCGGAACCATACGAGCCGACATCGAAGTAGGCGGCCGAGCAGACCGCAATAATTCGGTCGGCTTGGGCCAGCGCATGTTCGATGTTACGAATGAAGCTGGTCCCGACATTCCATGACCATTCATCCAGTTCTACCTCGAACTCGCTCGCGCGTAGTTGCTGCCCGATCCAGAAAGCCCAGACACGGTCAGCGCCGGCGTAGCTGATGAAATATCTCATTTCCGAGGCCCGGCCAGATCGCTCCGTTACATCCATTCCAGTCAATACCGCTCAACTCGCTACGATGAAATCTCGGCACGACGACCATCATCTGCGTTGTCCGACTCCCATCGCGATGTTTCTTGGGCCGTGATGGCCTCGATTCGCTGAGCCAATGTACTGCGGCCGCCCGCAGACGCGTACGGTCCCGCACCCGAAAGAAACAGATACTTCTCACGCTTCAACGATTCTGCGGTAGCGCGGTATCTCAACCAATTTGTGTGCCACTGGAACACCTGTTGCATTCCCTCTGCGACAACGACGACGGTCGCCACGGCCGCAGTAACAACCGCCGATGCCTGCATCGCAAGAACGGGCACGATCGCGCCAACGCAGATCTGGACAACTTTCACAGTTCTGTACCACCGCTGCGCCGACCTGCTGCGCGCGCTGTACCACCGAAGCTGTCCGACTAGCCGCTCCCATGTGGGGTCCGCCTCATCGGCCCGCATGTTTTCTACGATTGCCACTCCCCGCTCCCCAGCAAACGAGGGCCTGAGTTCGGGTGCCAGATCCCCCACCAGACCACTCTCGTAACTGCGGCCCAAGCATAGCAGGAAGCGAAACATGTTGGTGCAGAATATGTTACGCGTCAAGATGCCTTGATTGAACCCGGCAGCGACTGGACCGGACTGCAAGTCACCAGCGGATCGAGTACCTGGGTGTAGCGCGGTCGCCGAATCGGCGATGGCCGGTGCATGCAATGACCGCGCCCTGCCCGCTGACCCCGCGTCGTGCCCGGCCGATCGTATTTCGGTCCAGCCGTTTTCGCTGGCGCCGACCGGTGGCTCGCCGGGTAGACGGTGCAGCTCGTAGACCAGTACGTCGCGCGGCTCGCTATCGCCGAAATATTGTGCGTCGTGCTCGCGCAACACGAAACCGAAATCCGCGAACAGCGTGTAGGCCGAGATGTTCCGCGGGTCGACGGTCAACCAGACCTCCTCCACGTCGCCCCTCTCGAGGCACACCTGGACGCTGCGCTGTAGCAGGCCGTGGCCGTAGCCGCGCCCGCGCCGATCGGGCGAGACGGCCAGGCTGATCAGCCACGCCCTCGCGCCTTCACCCATGATGGTCAGCGCGTACCCGACCACCTTGTCCTCATCGTCGCCGGGTTCGACGGCGACGACGCAGCGGGAGCTGTGCGCGTCCAGCAACTGGCGGAAGACGAAGAATGGATAGCGGTCATGAAAGGCTGCGCCGTCGACAACCTGAATATCGGGCAGGTCCGCCTGCGTCGGCTCCCGGTACCACACGGATTCCGCGGTGGTCATCTACTCCCCTGCGTTCGCGCACAAGAAACCCCTGCGGTCAAGCCTAGACGCCCACACCTGATCTCTGACATAGAGATCAGAGGAACTGCACTCAGCATTTGTCCGACAGCGACTGATTAGGCAGCGCCGGTGCGGTTTTCGCGTCAGAGCGCCAAACGGACCATGTCCGCGGTGCGGGCGAGCCCGGGGAAGGCCTCGGGGGTGGAACGCGGGTGCAGGGCGTGGACTGCCAGGCGGAACATCAACGCCCGTAACAGCATCTGGGGCCATTCGGGCAGGGTGGCCCAGCGGTCGAGTAAGCCGTCATCGCCCCCACCCCACGCCAGCGCGTCGACCACGACGACCCCCGCGGCCCAGGTGGCGGGGCGCCAGTAGGGGGTGATGTCGGTGAGGCCGGGGGTGTGGGCGCCGGTGAACAGAACCGTGCCGAAGAGGTCGCCGTGGACGAGTTGGTCGGGGCTGCGGACGGGTTTGCGCAGCGTGGCGAGCTGGCCGATCAGTTCGAGGGAACGCTGGCCGTCGGGGGTGGCGGCGATGGGGACACCGCCCGCGCGCAGGGTGCGCAGCGGGACCGATTCCCAGGCTGCCCGGTCGGCGGCGACGAACACGTCCACGTCGACCCACGGGGCGACGGGCGGCTGGACCAGGAAGCGGGGGCGTTCCAATTCCGCTGTCGCCTTGTGCAACCGCAGGGAGACCGAGACGACCTCGTCGTGGCGGGGCTCGGGGGCGCCGTCCACGAAGGTGTCGGCACGCCAACCGGAGACTACATAGCGTCCGTCGGTGGCGCGGACGGGGCGGGCCACCCGCAGCCCGTCGACCGCCAGGTGTTCGCGTACTTTCGCCGACCACGCGGCCCTGGCGTGATCGGCGACGGGGCTGAGCACCACGTCGCCCATGCGCCAGCCACCGTCCCAGTCTCCGAGGGAAACCGGCGTCACTTCGCGAAGCCCGAATGTGGCTCGCACATGCTCGGGAGGTTCGACTGAGGTCACGGCCGTACCGTAACCCCGCGATCACCGCAGGCGACCCAAGGCACGCTGTGATAGTCCACTTTGCGACCTCACCGCAATATGCGATGAGGTCGCAAACCGGCAGCTATCGGGTCAGTAGACCGGAAGCGACGGATCCACCTGCTTGGCCCAGGCCACCACGCCGCCCTGCAGATGCGTCGCGTCGGCGAAACCGGCGCGCTTCAACGCGGCCAGCGCCTCCGCCGACCGGATGCCGGTCTTGCAGTGCAGCACGATCGGCTTGTTCTGCGGCAGTTCGGACAGGGCCTCGCCGGACAGGATGCGGTCCTTGGGGATCAGGGTCGCGCCCGCGATGTGGACGATGTCCCACTCCACCGGCTCGCGCACGTCGATCAGCTCGACCTTGTCGGCATCGAGGAGATCCTTGAGCTCGGCGGCGGTGATGGTCGACCCGGCCGCGGCCGCGGTGCCTTCCTCCGACACCACACCGCAGAACGCGTCGTAGTCGATCAGTTCGGTGATCGGCTCACGCTGCGGATCGCGGCGCAGCTTGATGGTGCGGTAGTTCATGTCCAGTGCGTCGTAGACCATCAGGCGGCCGAGCAGCGTCTCACCGATGCCGGTGATCAGCTTGATCGCCTCGGTCACCATCACCGATCCGATCGACGCGCACAGCACGCCCAGCACGCCACCCTCGGCGCAGGAGGGGACCATTCCCGGCGGCGGGGCCTCCGGGTACAGGTCGCGGTAGTTGATGCCGCGCCCGTCGGGGGCGTCTTCCCAGAACACCGAGACCTGGCCCTCGAAGCGGTAGATCGAGCCCCACACGTAGGGCTTGCCCGCGAGGACGGCGGCGTCGTTGACGAGGTAGCGGGTGGCGAAGTTGTCGGTGCCGTCGACGATCAGGTCGTACTCGGCGAACAGGTCCACGGCGTTCTCGGGCTCCAGGCGGATCTTGTGCAGCCGCACGTCGATCCCGGAGTTGATCTCCAGGATGGAATCGCGGGCGCTGTCGGCCTTGGGACGGCCGATATCGGATTCGCCGTGGATGATCTGGCGCTGCAGGTTGGAGGCGTCGACCTCGTCGAACTCGACGATGCCGAGCGTGCCGACACCGGCCGCGGCCAGATAGAGCAGGGCAGGCGAGCCGAGGCCGCCCGCGCCGATCACGAGGACCTTGGCGTTCTTCAACCGCTTCTGACCGTCGACACCGAGATCGGGGATGATCAGGTGCCTGCTGTAGCGAGCGATTTCGTCCTTGGTCAGTTCCGCGGCCGGTTCAACCAGCGGCGGCAACGTCCCTGTGAGAGACACGTGAGAACTCCTGTATCTGAAGGCGGCTGGGCCTGGTGGCCGTTCTGCTGTCTACAACAAGACCCGCCGCGCTGTTCTTCCCGTCCATGGTCCCGCATGGGCGAGGCCACTAGCCGCGCGGGTACGGCCAGGGGTTGAAGCGGCAGGTCTTGCCGTCGGCGGGGACCACGCCGTGGGGGTCGAGCAGGGCGATGTCGTTGTTCTTGGTGCCGAAGGTCTGCTGCATCATGATCGGCGCGAGGCCGCCGTCGGTCTCGCACGGCTGATGGCCGTGATAGCCGATGGCGTGGCCGACCTCGTGGTTGATCTGGTATTGCCGGTAGGAACCGATGTCGCCGTCGAAGGCCAGCGCGCCGCGGACCCAGCGGACCTCCGAGAGCACGACCCGGTCGAGGTCGGCGTTGTAGCACGACGAGTCGATCGGAATCTCGAAGCCGCACGCGGCGCGGGTGCTTTCGCGAGAGGTGAGCGAGAGCCGGAAGTCGGCCGGGCCCGCGTCGATGCGCTGGAAGCCGAACTTGGGGTCGTTGGTCCAGCTCTTCGGGTTGGCCAGGGTGGTCTCCACCATCTTCGCCACGGCGGCGTCGCCACCGAACGGTGCGGTGTCGATGCCGTCCTCGACTTCGACGGTGTAGCGGAACACGCGCTCGGTGCCGGCGCCGACCTGGGCGCTGGTGCCCGGCACCACATGCCAGGTGCCCGCCGCGCGCTCGACGTAGTCGCCGCCCTCCGGCAGCGCGCCCAGCGGCAGATCGGCGGGGAACTTGCCGTCGCCGGGAGGTGCCCCGATGATGCCGGACTGCGCCACCTTGGGACTCAGCGCGCCGAAGCCGGGATCGCTCGGCGGCGGGATCGGCCCGGTGCGCACCGCGTCGACGACGACCAGCACGGTGATGGCGAGCAGCACCGGCAGCGCGTAGGCCCGCCACCCGTAGGCCGACACGAATCGACCGAGCGCGCTCTGCTTCTTCGCCTCCCGCTGCGGGCTGCGCGGGCGGCCGTTGTCGTGGTCGGTGGGATCCCAGCGGGCACGCAGCGGCTGGCGGGATCGGTCGGCGGGCTGATAGAGCCCGAGCGGGTCGTAGACCTGCAACTCCCGCCCCTCCTGCGCCGACGTGACAGCACCGGACTCGGAGGGTTGCGTGGAGCGAGCGACATCGCGCCCGCCGTCGGCATGGTCATCCGTCCGGTCGGTCACCCCATCAGATTCTCACAGTGCGCAAATCCGCCGTACGGGCGGCCGGAGGAGATCGCGCGGTTACGGCCCGGCGAACTCCGTGGACTGGTACTACATTTCCAGGGCGAGACGCAGGGCGAACACCGTGCGAGTATCGTTCGTGGGATACCCGACCGCACACCCGGCGGCCCGGGGAATCGACTATAGAGAGCCGAGATGACTGACCTCGTGGACCGCATGCCCTCGCGCCGATCGGTGCCGGAGACGGTCCCGGCCAAACGCGGCACCCGCCTGCCTCGCGACGAGCGCCGCCAGCAGCTGCTGCTCGCCGCCAGCGAGGTCTTCGTCCAGCGCGGCTACCACGCGGCGGGCATGGACGAGATCTCCCAGGTAGCCGGGGTCAGCAAGCCGGTGCTGTACCAGCACTTCGCCAGCAAGCTGGAGCTGTACCTGGCGGTGCTGCAGAACTACGTCGACATCCTGGTGTCGAGCGTGCGCCAGGCGCTGCGCTCCACCACCGACAACAAGCAGCGCGTGCGGGCCGCGGTCGCCGCGTACTTCGATTTCGTCGACAACGAGATGCAGGGCTTCCGCCTCGTCTTCGAATCCGACCTCACCAGCGAACCGCAGGTGCAGCGCCGGGTCGAGCAGGCCACCGAGGCCTGTGTCGACGCGGTGTTCGATCTGGTCGCCCACGACTCGGGTCTCGACCCGTACCGCGCGCGCATCCTTGCTGTCGGCCTCGTCGGCGCCAGCCAGTTCTCGGCGCGCTACTGGCTCGAAGCCGACCGCCCGGTCCCCAAGGACGAAGCCGTCGACACCACGGTGTCGCTGGCCTGGGGTGGCCTCAAGCACGTGCCGCTGACCGCCGCCCAGCGGGCCTACTCCCAGGACCTCTGAGTCCGCAACGACGAAAAATGCCCCGCCATCGGAAATGGCGGGGCATTTTTGTGTTCGCAGCTCAGATCGTGGCGAAGCCGACTCGGCCGACGGCCGGGGAACCGATTTCCACGTAGGCGACCTTCGCGGCCTGGATCAGGAACTTGCGGCCCTTCTCGTCGGTGAGTGACACGACACCGGCGGAGCCGCTCAGCGCATCGGACACCAGCGCCTCGATCTCATCAGGGCTCTGCGCACTGTTGATCACGAGCTCGCGCGGGCTATCCGAAATACCGATCTTGACCTCCACGGCCAACCTCCGAACGTAAGAGTCCTGTGTTGTCAGGTCCCAGGCTAGTGCAGCCCGAACACCACCGCTCCCACACCTGGTGCGCTGTCAGCGAACGGGATCAGGCGGGCTCGATCAGTTCGATCTCGAGTTCGATCTTCACGGTGTCCGACAGCATGCCCGGCATAGCGACGCCGACGCCGAAGTCGGTGCGCTTGATGGCGCCGGTGGCGGAGAAACCCGCGTGCCGGGTGCCGTCGGGGAAGTCGGCGATGCCGCCCCATTCGACGTCGAGGGTCAGCGGCTGGGTGATCGCGCCCAGGGTGGCCTCGCCGGTGACGGTGAAGGTTTCGGCGACCCGGACCGGCTGGGTGGCACGGAAGCTCAGGGTCGGGCGGTTGGCGACGTCGAGGAAGTCGGCCTGGCGGATGTGAGCGTCGCGGTCGGCGTTGCTGGTGTCGAAGGAATCGAGTTCGATGGTGGCGCCGAGGGTGGCCGCGCCCGTCTCGTCCACGGCGAACTCGGTCTGGAAGCGGGTGAATCCGCCGCGCACCTTGGCGATCCCGAGGTGGCGAATGGTGAACGCGACCGAGGAGTGGGCGGTGTCGAGGGCCCAGGACCCGGTCTTCAGCTGCTGGGTCTGTGTCGAGGAAGTCATGCCTCCACCCTGACCGGACTGCGGTCCGTTAACCAGACCGCGGTTATCCTGGTCCTGGCAGGGCGTGGCTGACAACGCCATGACCGGGCACCATCGAGACATGGTAGGCGCAGATATGGCAGATCATCCCGGCGCTCGTTCGGCATTCGCGGAACTTCTCGTCGCCCGTCGAGCCGAGCTGAATCCGGCCGACGTGGGCCTGCCCGGCGGCGGCAGGCGTCGCACCCCTGGTCTTCGCCGTGAAGAGGTCGCGGTGCTGGCCGGTGTCAGTGCCGACTATCTGGCCCGGCTCGAACAGGGCCGCGACACCAATCCGTCGATGGCGGTCGTCGACGCACTCGCCACCGCCCTGCGGTTCAACGACACCGAGCGTGGCCATTTCGCCTGGCTGGCCCTGACCACCAGCAGCGACGCCCGGTGCCCGAGTACCGCTTTCGATCCCGCCCTCGATCAGGTGCCCCCCGCCCTGCGCGGCGTGCTCGACTCGCTCGACCCCACCCCGGCGTTCGCTCTCGGCCCCCGGGCCACCGTGCTCGCCTGGAACAACGCGTGGTCGGACCTGGCCGCCCCGCTCGGCCTGCTCGACAATCCCGACCTGGTCAACCTGGCCCTGTGGACGTTCCGCCATCCGCTCGCCCGCACCACGGTCACCGACTGGGCCCAGTTCGCCGACCAACTCGCCGACCAGCTCGCCAGAACGCGCCTGCGTCGCCCCGATGACGAACGCGTCGCCGAACTCATCGCCGACCTGTGCGAGGAACCTGAGTTCGCCCGCCGCTGGCAACCCCACCGTCTCGCGGAGGATCTGCCCACCCTGCTCGGCTTCGAACATCCCACCCGAGGCACTATCACCTACACGGTGCAGACGCTGGCGGCCGACAACGATCAACAGGTCGTGATCTGGCTACCCCGCGAAACCGTCTCCCGTACACCGGAATTGCGCCTCGTCCAGCACCACGCGATCGGCGGCTGATCACCCCCGGTCAAGCCGGGTACCCGAGGGCCGAACAGCTACAGGCCGAGTTCTGCCATGCGGGCCGCGTGCCGCTGCTGCATGCGGTCGAACAGGGTCGCGATGCCGTTGAGATCGCCGGTGGCGGCGAGGACCAGTTCGGCCAGCTCGTCGCGCTGGGCCATCACGAACTGCGCCTGTGTGATCGCCTCCCCGAGCAACCTGCGCCCCCACAGCGTGAGGCGGTCGCGCTCGGAGCGGCTGGCCGCCACCGCGCTGCGGACCTCGTCGACCACGAACTGCGAGTGACCGGTCTCGGCGAGGACATCGCGCACCACATCGGAGACCTCGGTGGGCAGTGCGCCCGCGATCTCGGTGTAGAAGTCGGCGGCCAGGCCGTCGGCGACGTAGAACTTCACCATCGACTCGAGCCAGGTCGACGGGTCCGTGGAGGCGTGGTACGAGTCCAGCGCGCCCTGGTACTGCGCCATCGCGGCCTCGGCGTCGGCGCCGCGCTCGGTGAGCGCCGCTTCCAGGGTCTCGAAGTGCGCGAGCTCGGCGGCGGCCATCTTGGCGACGCCGATCCGGCCGCGCAGCGACGGCGCCTGCTTCGCCTCTTCGGCGAGCCGGTAGAACGCGGACAGCTCGCCGTAGGCGAGGACCGCGAACAGCTCCGTCACCCCCGCGTGGTCCGCGGCGAGCGGCTCGGTCGAGAAGAATTCCGGCGCGCTAGAGGTCTGGGCTCCCATGACCGTCAACAATACAGCGTGTCCGAATGCTCTGACCGCCTCCAGACACCGCCCTTCTCGGGCGTCCTCAGCTCATGCCACTAACGTGGTTCGGGCTTCGGTTTCCGCGTCAACCAGACCGGTTTCACCAACACTCACAGAGTGTCGGTCAGATCCGGTCTGTCGGCGGACTTTGGTGACCCGGCCTCCTGCTCGGGGGTCCGGGGATCGTGAGAAGTCTTGGTGAATCATCGGCCATTGCGCGAGGTTGACCGCCGCGTTGTGATCACGATCGCCGCGAAACCCGCACTCGCAGAAGAACACCCGATCCGCCAACGTCAGCGTCGAGTTGATCGCCGTGCAGGCCGAGCATCGTTTACTCGATGGGAACCAACGGTCGGCGACCGTGATCACGCCATCCCGCCATGCTTGCTTGTAGGTCAGCATCCGGGCGAAATCCGCCCATCCAGCATCACTGATCGCCCGCGCCAGCCGACGGTTTCGCACCATCCCCGCCACATGCAGGTCTTCGATTACGAGCCGGTCGTGGGTCTTGACCAGCGTGTTGGCGACCTGATGGGCGAAGTGACGACGAATATTGGCAACCCCGTGATGGTGACGGGCCAGTCTGGTGGTGGCTTGCCGGTGATTATGTGAACCTTTCTGTTTGCGTGATACCGACTTCGCCAGGTGGCGTTGCCTGTCCAGGGCGGCGGCCAAGGGTTTGGGCGCGATGATGCGGGTGACTTCGGCCCCGCCAGCGGTCGCGGCAACAGCGAACACACTCAACCCACGATCTATCCCGACCCAACCATCGTGATCGCCCAGTTCTCGCGGCTGATGACGGTGAGCCGGGTGCAGATCGGAAGCTTCGCAGGTCAGGCTGATCCACCACCGCGCCGCCCGATACGAAACGGTGGCATACAGGATTCTCGCGCGGTCTTTCGTAAGCAGACGCCGCAACCGGCGAGTGTCTGCACGCACCCGGATCGCACCGATCCCGGACAATGTCACCGACCGGGGACTGTCGTTGTCACCGACTCGGATCTTCGTTCGCCCGGTCTTGGAGTGCTTGTTCCGGATCCGGAACGACGGGATGGTCTTGTCCTTCTTCTTGAAACGAGGAAACCCGACCCGCGCACCCGCACGTTTCCCGGCCCTGGAGTCCGAGAACGCTTTCAGGGCATGTCCGCAGTCGACAGCTGCTTCTTCGAACACCTGCTGACAGACCTCAGTCCGCCACGCCAGCCCGGTCACCACCACCTCGGCTGTTCCGCCCGCGTCGACCGCGATCACTCGTCCGGCGGCTTCGGTCCTCTTCCAGGTGTTGAACGCGTTGATCAGATCGAACCCGGTCCACGGCACCCGATGATCCGGTGAGCTCTTACGGAGGCGGAGGGCCGTTGTGACAACATCGAGGCTGCGGTTGAACGCAAACCGAGCAGCTCCTGCATGACGAGCGAGCACCGCGGTTTGCTCGACCGTGGGGTCGAGTTGATACCGGAAGCTCGTATGGCGGCTCATCATCGGCGAGTGTGACACAGAACACCGACATCGAATTGCTCGAGGCCAACCCGACCTAGCTCAGATTCCCCTTGAACTTGGTCCGATCAGTGCTCAGTCGCGTTCGGCCAGGAATTTGTCCAGGTGCGCCCACGTGGTTTCGCGGGCCTCCGGTCCCGTGAGAATGCCGAGGTGACTGCCCGGAACGACCTCGTAGGTGACCGATGACGAGCCCGACAGCGTGCGCAAACCGGCCTCGACAGCGGCCTTGGGGGTGATCACGTCGGACTTTCCGCCGATCAGCAGCACGGGCACGCGCACGTCGGCGAGTTCGATGGTCCGGTCGCGCAGTTCGAGCCTGCCGTTACCGATGTCGTTGGCCAGCATCATCCGGCCCCACAGCTGGTTGTAGAAGCGGCCGGGGTAGCCGGGCATGGCGGCCTGGAAGCGGTCGATGGATTCCATCTTGGCCAGGGTCCCGGTGTTCGCGATATTGCTGGCGATGAACCGCGGACGCGCCAGTTCACGGTCGTAGGCGGCGAGCCGGTAGGCCAGTTTGGTCAGCGGTGCCGGAATGCCGCCCGCGGCACGGACAACCGTGGTGGAGCCCCAGCCGCCGGTGAGGCCGGCGACCGCGCGCAGCTGCGGAATTCCGAGCATCTTGTCGTAGTCGAGCGGCGGGCCGACACCGGTGACCGAGCGGATCGGCAGTTCCGGGTTCGCGGCTGCGGTGAGCAGCGAGAACATGCCGCCGACGGACCAGCCGATCAGGTCGACCGGGGCGCCGCCGCGATCGGCGCTCACGCGCAGGATCGCCTCGGGCAGGATGTCGAGGACCCAGTCCTCGAAGCCCATCCGGCGATCGGCGAAGGAGATGTCGCCGTAGTCGATCAGGTAGGGCGCACGGCCGGTCTCCACCAGGTACCGGGCCAGGCTCTGGTCGCGGCGCAGGTCGAAGCAGGTGGCGGGCGCGGCCAGTGGCGGCACCAACAACACCGCGGAATCGCTTGCCGCAGACTGGAATTCGGTATCGTAGCGACGCAGCAGACGATGCGGCTCGTCCCACAGCACGGTCGAGGGCGCCGGGTCGACGGGCTCGATGCCTGCGCCGAAGCTCAGCGCCCACGCGTTGCGCGCGGCAGTGGTGACGGTGTCGGTGATACTCACGACTAGAAATGTCTCACACACAGTACCGCCGGTACCAGTGAGCTCGATTACACCGGTGGACACGCGCGAAATCCGGCACCGATGAATTGCGCTGCGACACACCACCGGTGCTGAGGTAATCCCGTGGCGAGCCCGTTTTCGCGCGGCATTCAACCACGTCGAAATTCGGATTCCGCAGAATATCACGCTACAATCTCCGTGGACAACGCTAGTTTCGACGCCCGGACATACTCCGCGGCGTGGCACTCCACCGGCGCACAGCGCGGGCGGACAGCGGCGTTGCCCAGACAGCAATGTCGAAGAAAATGTGCGCGCAACGAATCCGCATCACCGCAGCGCCGCGCCGATGACACCGTCTCGACGACCACGCATAACGCCTGGTCGGCGATGGTTATCCGGCGCCGGCCCGGTGAATATCACAGGCGGGTATGTGGTCGTCGCGGGCCGACCGGCCCGCCCCACCTCGTGCGTGCGAGATGCAATGACGAGGAAGGCACGAACACTGAGCAAGATCACTGTCGAACAGGAACCCGGTTTGGCCGACACACTCCTGACGGCCGAACTGGACAACACCCACATCCCGCCGAGTTTCGCCGAATTGGGCGTGCGCGAAGAAATCGTGCGCGCACTCGGTGAGATCGGGATCGAACGCACCTTCGCGATTCAGGAACTGACCCTGCCGCTGGCACTGGCCGGCGAGGATCTCATCGGCCAGGCCCGCACCGGCATGGGCAAGACCTTCGGTTTCGGCGTGCCGCTGCTGCACCGCATCGCCACCGCCGACACCGGCACCACCCCGCTCGACGGCACCCCGCGCGCGCTGGTGATCGTGCCGACGCGCGAGCTGTGCATCCAGGTCACCAAGGACCTGGAGAACGCGAGCAAGTACCTGACCAACCACCAGGGTTCGCTGAAGGTCGCCGCCATCTACGGTGGCCGCCCGTACGACACCCAGATCGCCGCACTGCGCGACGGCGTCGACGTGGTCGTCGGCACCCCCGGTCGCCTGCTGGATCTGGCGAACCAGAACCACCTGATCCTGGGCAAGATCGGCGTGCTCGTCCTCGACGAGGCCGACGAGATGCTCGACCTGGGCTTCCTGCCCGATATCGAGCGCATCCTGTCGATGGTGCCGGACAAGCGTCAGACGATGCTGTTCTCGGCCACCATGCCCGGCCCGATCATCACCCTCGCCCGCACCTTCCTGACCAGGCCGACCCACATCCGCGCCGAGCTCGCCAACGACTCCGCCGTGCACGATCGCACCGCGCAGTTCGTCTACCGGGCCCACGCGATGGACAAGGCCGAACTGGTCGCGCGCGTGCTGCAGGCGGAGTCCCGCGGCGCGACGATGATCTTCACCCGCACCAAGCGCACCGCGCAGAAGGTGGCCGACGATCTCGCCGAGCGTGGTTTCAATGTCGGCGCCGTGCACGGCGACCTCGGTCAGATCGCCCGCGAGAAGGCGCTGACCAAGTTCCGCAAGGGCGCCATCGACGTGCTCGTCGCCACCGATGTCGCCGCGCGCGGTATCGACATCGACGACGTCACCCACGTCATCAACTACCAGTGCCCCGAGGACGAGAAGACCTACGTGCACCGGATCGGCCGCACCGGCCGCGCCGGCCGCACCGGTGTCGCGATCACCCTCATCGACTGGGACGAACTGCACCGCTGGGAGTCGATCAACAAGGCGCTCGGCCTGAACATGGCCGACCCCGCCGAGACCTACTCGCGCTCCCCCCACCTCTACAGCGACCTCGGCATCCCCGAGGGCATCACCGGCGTGATCCGCAAGCCCGCGGCCCCCACCCGTGACGACGACGCCGTAGTCGAGGAGCGCACCGAGCGCCCCAAGTCCTCCCGCAGCCGCCGCCGCACCCGCGGTGGCAAGGCCGACACCGAGGGCACCGAGTCGACCACGACCACCGAGTCGGCCGACAACGCCGACGAAGCGGCCGACGGCGACAAGCCCGCCCGCCGCAGGCGCCGCCGCCGCAAGCCCGCCGAGGCAGGCGAAGCAGCGACCACCGAGTCGAGCGAGCCCGCCACCGACGCCCCCGAATCGGCCCCGGCCGACAACGACGGCGACGACACGGCCAAGCCGGCCCGCCGCAGGCGCCGCCGCAAGCCCGCGGAACCCACCGCGTCCGACGCGGCCGCCACCGTAGACGCCTGACCCGACCCCGGGGAGGGCGATTCACCCCGCCCTCCCACGGCCACAGCCATGGCACTCCGAATCCGCCATGACAGCACTCCCAGCCCCGCCCCCGCGACCCCTAGGGAGCGGCGGCCACGCAGTGGCCGGTCCGCGGCCGGGCCGCCGGTCAGGCGCCGGGGCGTAGGCGACGAAGGAGC